>JAICIO010000026.1 GCA_025924315.1 Phycisphaerae bacterium | reverse complement strand
TCGAAGAGCTTCGCGCAACGAGCCGCGAACAGACGAAGCCTACAACTCACGAGGCGGCTTCCGCCACAGATATTGGACAACCTCTTTCAGCGCCGGAATCGCTGCCACCGCCAGCGCCGTCGTCATGACAGCGCAAACAATGATCGTGAACGTTGGTTCAAGGAATGACTTTACGGTAGTCGCGACGGCCAAGGTGGCTGCCCAAACGCAAAGGCCAATGACAGTGATTTGGTATGAGCGTGACATTGCGGACTCGTTCGTCTCAACCGATTGTAGCCATTGTGCACAAGAATGCATCGTATAAAAAACGACCGCTTTCGCCAGGCAGATGCCTCTGGCTGCGCGCTGCGGCGTGACTAGCTTCAGGGACGACACACAACACCTCGTCCGCACTTGGACGAATCTGGACGAATGGCCCGCCGTCGCGATGCGCGCAACGTACAGGCCCGATGATGTTCGAGCGTGCCGAAGGTCATTCGAAGGCGTGAACGCGCGCCAGCGTTGCGGGGAGCGAGAATCCCGCAGGCGTGCGGAATGTAGTCCATGCGAGGCGCGCCGATGGTGCCAATTGGCACCAACTATCGGAATCCATAGTTGAGAGCCATTCGCGAGCCCATGCGCCAAGCCACACGCCGAGATTTATGATGTAAAGACGTAAGTTCATAATATCACGCTGCTTACGCTAGCATTCCAACGGACTTTTAATCCGTAGGTCCTGGGTTCGAGTCCCAGCGCACTCAATCGCTTCGTCTCCATCTGTAGCCGTCGTCCGACGGCTTACTCCTTCCGAGGATTTTCCTGAAAATTTCTAGCGCGGCGAAGGAAGCGCGCTTCGTGTTAAGCATTGTCCTCAAGCGGCGAGCGATCACTTCAACTCGGCGCTGTCGGACTATGGCACGGTTCTTTCCTCGATCTTCAAACGGCATCGCGCGAGCGGTGATTGCTGCGGTGATCGTGCTCTTCATCGCCGGGTCGTGGATCGCGTGGGGGATCGAGAACGCGCCGTACGTCACCCGGCAAGGAATTACCTACGAGCAACCCGTTCCGTTCAGCCATGAGCATCACGTGCACGGACTTGGAATCGATTGCCGGTATTGTCACACGAGCGTCACAGAATCGTCATACGCGGGTCTTCCACCGACGAAGACGTGCATGACCTGCCATTCGCAGATCTGGACGAACGCGCCGATGCTCGAGCCGGTCCGCGAAAGCTGGCGCAGTGGAAAGCCGCTGAGCTGGCAGCGCGTCGATATCCTCCCGCATTACGTCTATTTCAACCACAGCATCCACATTCAAAAAGGCGTCGGCTGCGCAACGTGCCACGGCCGGGTCGACCAGATGCCGCTGATGCTGCAGGCGGAGTCGTTGCAGATGAGCTGGTGCATCGATTGCCATCGGCATCCCGAGAAAAACCTTCGCCCGCGCGAAGAGGTGTTCAACATGGATTATGAGCAACCGAGCAACCAGCTGGCACTCGGGAAAGAGCTTTTCGAGCGCTATCACGTGCGCTCGGCGCGCGAATTGACGGACTGCAACACGTGTCATCGGTAGAACCGCAATGAAATCGGACGAGACATTTTCGATCGAAGGCGCCGAGCCGATGGAATTTGCGCCCTCGGTTTTCCCTGAGCCGGATGAAGACGTTGAAGTTACCCGGCGAAGATTTCTGCAGGTGATGGGCGCGTCGCTGGCGTTGGCAAGCGCCGCGGGCGTCGGTGGTTGCACCGACAAGCCGACCAAAGAACACATCGTGCCGTATGTGAAGCAGCCGGATGAGATCATTCCGGGCAATCCGCTCACGTTCGCGAGCGCGATGCCGCTGCACGGATATGCGCGCGGCGTGCTCGTGACGAGCCGTGAAGGCCGGCCGATCAAGATCGAAGGGAACCCCGATCACCCCGCGAGCCTCGGTGGCACTGATGTGTTCATGCAGGCGTCGATCCTGTCGCTCTACGATCCGGATCGATCGAAAGCCGTCACGCACGGTGGGGACGTCGGCACGTGGGGAATGTTCTTCGATCAGGTGACGAACCGGCTGGCGCGCCTGCGCGGCAGCGGCGGGGCGGGCCTATACATATTAAGTAGTACGTGCACGTCGCCGACGCTTGAGGCGCAGAGGCAGGAACTGCTCGCGCAGTTTCCGAAGATGCGCTGGCACACGTTCGATCCGCTCGCGCGGCGGAACACGGCCGCGGGCTTGCGGGCGGCGTTTGGTCGGCCGCTCTCGGTTCAATACGATTTCAGCAAGGCGGATGTGATCGTCTCGCTCGACTCGGACTTTCTCTTCGACGAGCCGGCGAGCCCGCGCTATGCGCGGCAGTTCGCGGACGCCCGCCGCGTGCGTGCCGATCGCCTGCAGATGAACCGGTTGTATGTGATCGAAAGCACGCTGTCGATCACGGGTTCAATGGCGGATCATCGCATGGCGGCGAGGCCGAGCGAGATCCTGTCGCTGGCGCGTGAGCTCGCAGCCGCTTGCGGGACTGAGGGCAACGGCGCCCCGAAAGACGTTTCGAAGCACTCTCGCCGGATCAACGCCGCTGCAGATGATCTGCGACAACATCGCGGCCGGTCGCTCGTCATCGCGGGCGAATCTCAACCGCCGCACGTTCACGCGCTCGCGATCGCGATGAACCAAGCGCTTGGCAACGTCGGCAGCACGGTTCAATACACGCAACCCGTCGAGCTCGATCCGCCGGACGATCAGCATTCGCTCGCATCGCTCGTCGCGGACATGCGTGGCGGCAAGGTCGACACACTGCTGATCCTCGGCGGAAATCCTGCATACACCGCGCCCGCGGATCTCGGCTTCGTCGATGCTCTGCAGAAGCTCTCGTCATCATCTGCTCTCACGGCGCGCCTCGGCCAGCATGAGGACGAAACTTCGCTGCATTGCCAGTGGCATATTCCCGAATCGCATTACCTGGAAATGTGGGGCGACGCACGCGCGTTCGACGGAACCGCATCGATCATCCAGCCGATGATCGCGCCGCTCTATGGGACCAAATCCGTCCACGAGCTCCTGGAAACACTGCTCGGCCGGCCCGATCGCACCGGATACGAGATCATTCGCGGATTTTGGCAATCGCATTCGTATGCCGCGGATTTCGACGCGTGGTGGAAACGCACGCTCACGGCAGGCGTCGTCGAAAACTCTGCGTTTGCGACTCAGCAGGTGCCAGCGCCGCATTCACTTGATGTCTCTCGCGAGGCGGCGACGGCGGCGACGTCACTCGATCTCGTCTTCCGCCCCGATTACACCGTTCACGACGGCTCCTTCGCGAACAACGCGTGGATGCAGGAATTGCCCAAACCGTTTACGAAGCTCACGTGGGACAACGCCGCCCTGATCGCACCGCAAACCGCCATGAAGCTCGGCCTCGAACACGAAGAGGTCGTCACGCTCACGATCGAGCCGCGGAGCGTCGAGGCGACTGTTTATGTGCTGCCCGGGTTGCCGGAGAACGTCGTCACCGTTCACCTCGGCTACGGCCGCGAGCGCGCGGGCCAGGTCGGATCGCCGAGCGATGACGATGAGTGGTCTCGCCGCGGGTTCAACGCATACGCACTGCGCACGTCGGAGCATATGTGGTCGTCCGGCGACCTCTCGATTCAATCGCACGGCCACAAGCGCCACCTCGTCACCACGCAGAACCATCACGCGATGGCGATGCCGGGTTTCCCCGGGCCAGTCAAACGCGAACAACTTCAGCCGAATGCGATCGTCACGCCTGAAATGCCCGAAGATGAGCGCGACGTCAACAACCGACGTCTCGTTCGCGTGATCACACTTCCGCAGTTCCAGGCGAATCGAAACATCGTCAAAGACCTCGGCGGGGAGGTCGAAAAGAAGTCGCTGCTCAGTCTTTATCCGGGCCCCGAAAACGGCGGATGGGATTACTCCAAGGGTTACCAGTGGGGCATGTCCATCGACATGACCGCGTGCATCGGATGCAACGCTTGCATGGTCGCGTGCCAGGCGGAGAACAACATTCCCGTCGTCGGCAAACATGAAGTCGATCGTCAGCGCGAGATGCATTGGATCCGCATCGACGATTACTTCGGCGGAACGCTGGAAAATCCGCAGGTGCATCATCAACCCGTGCCGTGCATGCACTGCGAGAATGCGCCGTGCGAATACGTATGCCCCGTCGGCGCGACGACGCACAGCAGCGACGGCCTGAATCAGATGACCTACAACCGCTGTGTCGGCACGCGGTATTGCAGCAATAACTGCCCGTACAAGGTTCGGCGCTTCAACTTCCTCGGTTTCGCAGACGCGGAAACGACCGAACAGCGAAGGCTCCAGCGAAACCCGGACGTAACCGTTCGAACGAACGGCGTGATGGAAAAATGCAGCTACTGCATTCAGCGTATCATGCGTACGCGGATCGAAGTCGAGCGGATGCAGGTTGAATTGAGCGAGCGCGCGCGACGCGCCGATGACGACGTGACGCGACAGCAACTGAACGAGGAGTCGCAACGTCGCGAGGCGGATCTGATCTTCGGGCTTCAGACCGCGTGCCAACAAGCGTGTCCAACGCGCGCGATCGTTTTCGGCAGCATCAATCCCGTCGCGGGGAAGAAGATGGAGGTCGCGGATCTGAAGAATGACCCGCTCGATTACAGCTTGCTTCAAGAACTGACCACCAAGCCGCGAACCACCTATCGCGCGCGCGTCCGGAATCCGAATCCCGCGCTTGAATCCAACACGGGAGGCGTGGCATGACGACGCTCTCTCGTGGAGTCGAGCTGACCGATGACCCGGATCGCGTGATTGCGCCGGGCGAAACGTTCGCTTCGGTTACCGATCAGATCGCCGGCGTGGTGCAACGGCCGGTGACGTGGCTCTTCATGAGCGCTTTCGGCCTCGCATTCACCGGCGTGATGATGCTGCTCATCGCGGTCAGTTATCTCATCCTGAAGGGCGTCGGCATCTGGGGGATCGACATTCCCGTCGCGTGGGGATTTGCGATCACGAACTTTGTGTGGTGGATCGGCATCGGTCACGCCGGCACGTTCATCAGCGCCATGCTCCTGCTCATGCGGCAGGACTGGCGAACGAGTATCAACCGCTTCGCTGAAGCGATGACGCTCTTCGCCGTCGCATGCGCGGGCCTCTTTCCGCTGCTGCATCTCGGCCGCATCAAATACTTCTACTGGCTGATTCCATATCCCAACACAATGGGCCTGTGGCCGCAGTTTCGCAGCGCCCTAGTATGGGATGTCTTCGCGGTCTCGACCTACGGCCTGATCTCGCTGCTCTTCTGGTATGTCGGCCTGATTCCGGATCTCGCGTCGCTGCGCGATCGGGCGAAGACGCGCTTCGGATGGATGAGCTTCGGCATTCTTTCTCTCGGCTGGCGCGGCGCGAGCCGGCATTGGACGCGATATCAGACCGCGTACCTGCTGCTCGCGGGGCTTGCAGCACCGCTTGTCGTGAGCGTGCACAGCGTCGTCGGCATGGATTTCTCCGAGGGCATCGTCCCCGGCTGGCACAGCACGATCTTTCCACCTTACTTCGTCGCGGGCGCGATCTTCAGTGGATTTGCGATGGTGCTCACCCTCGCGATTCCGCTCCGCGCGCTTTTCCGGATGCAAAACCTCATCACGCTTCGCCACATCGACAACTGCTGCAAGCTGATGCTCGTGAACGGTCTGCTCGTCGCCTATGGCTACGGCAGCGAGATCTACACGTCGTTCTACAGCGGAAGCGTTTACGAATCCTTCATGACGATCAATCGCTTCATCGGTCCGTACGCGGTTGGATTCTGGACGCTGATCTTCTGCAACGTGCTCGCGCCGCAGATTCTCTGGTTCGGCTCGATCCGCCGAAACGTGATCGTCGTGTTCGCGCTGTCGATCGTGATCAACATCGGAATGTGGATGGAGCGGTTCATCATCATCGTGACCAGTTTGCACCGCGATTATCTGCCGTCGAGCTGGGGGATGTACCACCCGACGATTTGGGACTGGGCGACGTTCATCGGAACGATCGGATTGTTCTTCACACTGTTTTTCCTGTTCGCGCGATTGTTGCCGGTGATTGCGATGGCGGAGTCGCGCGAGATGGTCCACGAGACCGACGGCGGTGTACATCCGCCGCGAAAGATGGAGCCGATGCATGCCCGCTGAAGTGCGCGACATTTCGAAGCGGCTGTTCGGTCTGGCTGCGGAGTTCGATTCGCCCGAGGCGATCCTCGAAGCGGCGAAACACGTGCGCGTGCAGGGCTATCGGCATGTGGAAGCGTACACGCCGATTCCGATCGATGGGCTATCGGAAATACTTGGCTTCCGACGAACGTGGATCCCCGCGATCGTGCTTTGTTGCGCCGCGATCGGCGCCGGCGGCGGGTTCTTCATGGAATGGTTCGCGAATGTTGTGCACCTGCCATGGAATATCGGCGGGCGACCGATGAACAGCTGGCCCGCGTTCATTCCAATCACATTCGAGATGGGCATCCTCTTCGCGGGTGTGTCGGCGACGATCGCAATGCTCGCGCTCAACAAACTTCCGCAGCCGTATCACCCCATGTTTCGCCTCGATTCGTTCACTGAGGCATCGCGCAATCGGTTCTTCCTCTGCATCGAGTCGGATGATCCACTGTTCGATCTGGAGAAGACCCGGCAGGCGCTCGAGACAGTGCATCCGCTCGCGATCTCGGAGGTGCCGCGGTGAACCGGACCTTCTTCATCGTCGCGATCGTTTTGCTCGTCGGCGCCGGATGCGAACGTCCGCACTCGGACATGGGCGACCAGGACAAGTACAACACGTACCAGGCGAGCGATTTCTTCGTCGACGGCGCGAGCGCCCGGCCGCTCGTGGCCGGTGTCGTGGTCCGCGAGCCTTCGATTCCCACGACGTTACCGGTGACAGCCGAAACGGTCGCTCATGGTCAACAGGAGTTCGATATCTATTGCTCGGTCTGCCACGGTCGTCTCGGTAACGGCGAAGGAATGATCGTGCAGCGCGGGCTCACGCGCCCGCCGTCGTTTCATGTTGATCGCTTGATCAACGCGCCCGACTCGCACCTTTACGATGTCATCACCAACGGCTACGGCCAGATGTTCAGCTACAGCGAGCGCGTTCCGCCGCAGCAGCGCTGGGAAATCATCAGCTACATCCGGGCACTTCAAACCGCGGGTCAGCACGCATCGCCGCAGGTTCGCGCCGCGCTCATTGCACAAGGCGATCGAAAAACGCCCACGGCGGGGGGTGGCGGATGACTTCATCGGATCTCACGACACCTCGGATCTTCGAGGCACGGCTGCCGGCGCTCATCATCGGCGTGGGTGCTCTTGCAATCTGCGCGATCGCGCTGTTCTTCGATCCGCTGCACGCGCTTCGCGGCTACCTCATCGGCTGGCTTTTCTGTCTCGGCATCTCGATCGGCTCGATGTGCATCGTAATGATGCATCATCTAACCGGCGGGGCGTGGGGGTGGCTCGTGCGTCGCCCGGCCGAGAGCGCGGGGCTCACGTTTCTGCTTCTCGCGATCCTTTTCATACCGATCGCGATCGGAGCGAAAGTTCTCTTCCCCTGGGCGTCAACGGCCGCCGCCGCTGAAAGCGTCCTCGTCCGCCATCGAGAGCCATACTTTCACACCGCTCTGACGCTGTTTCGAGCGCTGGTGTTCTTCGTCTTGTGGATTGTCTGGGGCTGGCGATTGCACGCTCTCTCGCTCGAATACGATCGCACGCTTGATCCAACCATCGCGTCCAAGCTTCGTCGTTACAGCGCCAGCGGACTGGTGATGGTCTTCATCACGATGTCGCTTGCGGGCATGGATTGGATCGCTTCACGCGAAGTCGATTGGTACTCCAGCACGTTCGGCCTCGCCCTCATCGTCGGCCAAGGCGTCGCGGGCACGGCGTTCCTCATCGTCATGCTTCAGCTTCTGCGCAACGCACCGCGCGTCAGCGATGCGATTAAGGAAAAGAATCGCTTTCACGATCTGGGAAATCTGTTGCTGACCGTCGTTGTGCTCTGGGCCTATATCTCGTTCGCCCAGCTGCTCGTCATCTGGATGGGCAACATGCAGGACGACATCACGTGGTTCTATCACCGCACCCACCGTGGATGGAAAGTGATCGCGATTCTCCTGATCACGATTCACTTCGGCCTGCCGTTCATTCTGCTGCTGTTTCAAGGCTCGAAACGAAACCTACGGATCCTCGCGACGATCGCCGGCGGGTTGCTCTTTATGCGCGCGATCGATGTGATCTGGATGATCGTGCCATCGAGCCGCGCTTCCGCTCCACGAATCATCAGTTGGCTGGACCCGATTGGAATCGTCGGCGTTTTTGGAATCTGGTTCTCGGTGTTTCTGACTCTGCTGAAGCGACATCCGCTAATCCCGCTCGCGTTTGAGCGGGTGATTGAGATTGTGCCGTATGGAAGAAGTAAAGAGCGACAACCCGCCGCCTGAAACCATTGCTCGCGGATACGAGGCGATGCCGTTCCGCCTGCGCTGGCTGTGGATTGCCATCGCAAGCATCGTGGTGTCGGCGGTGGTGATTCACCTGATCGTTTGGAAAGTGATGACGCACTACGGCAAGCGCGTGCGCGAAGCGGATGTGGAGCAGTCGGCCGTGCATGTCGCACATCAAATGGCGGCGCCGTCGCTTCAGCCGACACCGGCGCACGATCAACTGCCCGCGGAGGATTTGGCGGCGATGCATTCGCGAGAGGACGCCATCTTCACGCAACTCGGCTGGAAGCGCGATGGCGAGACGGGCGTATTTGGTCCGCCTGCGGACCTCGTTCGCGCCGTAGCAAATCGAAGGACGTCCGCGACGCAAGCGACCGGAGGTGCGCCATGAGGTGTTTCATCATCGCACTCGCTATCACGTTGCTCACGCTGAATGTGCAAGCGCAAGCGCCTGCGACGCGACCGGCGATTCTCAATCAGGTGTCGATCGATCAGCGCCTCGGTCAGCGCATTCCGCTCGATCTGACGTTTCGCGATGACAACGGCGCGACCGTCACACTCGCAAGTTGCCTCCACGGTCGGCCGGTCATTCTCACGCCCGTCTACTACAAGTGCCCGATGCTCTGCACGCTGACGCTCAATCAGCTCACGCGCAGCCTGAACATGATCTCGCAAAACGTCGGCCAGCAGTTCGACATCGTCACCTTCAGCTTCGACCCGCGCGAAACGCCCGATCTCGCCGCGGAGAAGAAGCGGACGTACCTCAAAGCTTATCGCCGCGAGGGCGCTGAAACCGGTTGGCATTTTCTCACCGGCTCCGAGGATTCAATCCACCAGCTCGCTGGCGCCATTGGCTTTCATTACACGTGGGACGCACAGAATCAGATCTACGCGCACGCAAGCGGCGTGCTTGTGCTCACCCCGGATGGAACGATCAGCCGCTACTTCCTCGGCGTCGATTATCCCTCCGCGGATTTACAGCAGGCGCTCGCGGATGCTTCACGCAGCACGATCGCTCCGCCGGCGGAGCAGATCTTTCTCTACTGCTTCCACTACAACCCGGCGACAGGAAAGTATGGCTTCATCATCGATCGCGCGATCCGCGTGTTCGGCACGATCACGCTCCTCGCGCTCGTGACAATGATTGCGCTCTTCATTCGCCGCGATCGACGCATGCGACTCGCGGTGGGGGGAGGATAGCCGATGGATTTCAGTAAACAGTTTCGGCTCTTTCCCGAAGAAGCGTCGAGCGTCGCGGGCCGCGTCGACACGCTCGCGATCTGGCTCTTTTGGGTGAGCGCGTTCTTCACGCTGCTCATTTGCGTGTTGATCGTCTGGTTCGCGATTCGGTATAGGCGCCGAACCGAAAACGAAATCCCGCCGGAAACGAAATCGCACGAGTGGATGGAGTGGTCGTGGTCGGCGGCCATCTTCGTCATTCTCATGGTCTTCTTCGCGTGGGGCGCCAAGTTGTACGTCGTCGTGAAAAAACCCCCGACACATGCGATGGAGATCTACGTCGTCGGCAAGCAGTGGATGTGGAAAGTGCAGCACCCGGAAGGGCAGCGAGAGATCGACGAGCTGCACGTTCCGGTCGGCCGGGCGGTCAAGCTCATCATGACGTCCGAAGATGTCATCCACGACTTCGGCCTGCCGGACTTTCGCATCAAGCAGGACGTGCTGCCCGGCTCGTACAGCACGGAATGGTTCACCGCGACGAAGCCCGGCGAATATCACCTGTTCTGCCAGGAATATTGCGGCACGCTTCATTCAGAGATGACCGGAAAAGTCGTCGTCATGCTTCCGCACGATTACGAAGCATGGCTCGCCGGAACGGTGCCGGATGTCTCGATGGTGCAAGCGGGCGCGAAATTGTTCTCCACATATGGCTGCGCGCAATGCCACGGCCAACTCGCGCCGACGCTTGCGGGTCTCTACGGTCGGCCCGTCCAACTCGATAACGGAAAAACCGTCGTCGCCGACGAAAACTACATTCGCGAATCGATTCTGAATCCACCGGCGAAGCTCGTCGCCAATTATCCGGCGCGCATGCCGAGCTTTCGCGGGCAGCTCAGCGAAGAGCAGCTGATCGATCTTGTCGCGTACATCAAATCGCTCGGCGCAGCGGCGCCGGTGACGCAACCTGTGAACGGCGTCGCACCGGATGCGATCTTTAACCAGCCGCCGGCGCGGGAGCCGCCTCCCATCGTCCCGGTACCCAAAGGAGGCAGGCGATGACCACCGGCACCGTTCCGTACATCCCGGCGGTTGAGGTTGAAGAGCGCGAGACGTATCTCAACGTCAGCGGAAAGATCCGCTCGTGGCTGCTCACGCGCGATCACAAGCGCATCGCGCTGCTCTATCTGATCTCAATCACGTTCTTCTTTTTCATTGGGGGCGCCGCCGCGACGCTCATGCGGCTGGAGCTGATGACCCCGGCGCGCGATCTCGTACGCCCGGAAACGTACAACCGCCTGTTCACCATCCACGGCGTGGTGATGGTGTGGTTTTTCCTGATTCCGGCCGTCCCTACAACGATCGGGAATTTCGTCATCCCGCTGATGATCGGCGCGCGCGATCTGGCATTTCCCAGGCTCAACCTTGCGAGCTGGTATCTCTTCGTCTTTGGCGGTTGTTTCACCGTCGCGGCCATCGTGCTCGGAGGCGTCGACACCGGCTGGACGTTTTATACGCCGTACTCCAGCGTCTACTCGAACACGAATGTCGTTCTGACGATCGTCGGCATTTTCATCACTGGCTTCAGCTCGATCTTCACCGGTATCAACTTCATCGTCACCATTCACACGATGCGCGCGCCGGGAATGTATTGGCGGCGCCTGCCGCTGTTCTGCTGGTCGCTCTATGCGACGAGTTGCATCCTCGTTCTCGCGACGCCGGTGCTCGCGATGACGGTCACGCTGCTCGCGATCGAGCGCATCTTCCATGTGCCGATCTTCGATCCGAACCGCGGCGGCGATCCGCTGCTGTTTCAGCATCTTTTCTGGTTTTATTCGCACCCCGCGGTCTACGTCATGATCGTGCCAGGCTTCGCGGTGGTAAGCGAAGTCGTCGCCTGCTTCTCGCGCAAGCGCGTGTTCGGCTATTGGTTCGTCGCCGGGTCGAGCATCGCGGTCGCGTTCATCAGCTTTCTCGTCTGGGGACACCACTTGTTTGTCGCCGGCATGAGCATGTACGGCGGAATTGTCTTCTCGTTCCTCAGCTTCACCGTCGCGGTGCCATCCGCGATTAAGGTCTTCAACTGGACTGCGACGATGTACAACGGCTCGGTCTCGCTCAAGACGCCGATGCTTTACGCGCTCGGGTTCATCGGCCTCTTTACCATGGGCGGGCTGACCGGCGTCTTCCTCGCGACGCTCGCCGTCGATGTGCATTTGACCGACACGTACTTTATCGTCGCGCACTTCCATTACATCATGGTCGGTGGAATGGTGACGGCCTTTCTCGCCGGCATTCACTTCTGGTTTCCGAAAGCGACCGGGAAGATGTACCCGGAATGGGCCGGTCGAATCGCGGCGGGCCTGATCTTCTTCGGGTTCAACCTCACATTCTTTCCGCAGTTTATCCTCGGCTACCTCGGCATGCCGCGGCGCTACGCAGGTTATCCGGAAGAGTTTCATCTGCTGAACGTGATGAGCAGCGCCGGCGCCTCAATCCTCGCGCTCGGATACGTCATGCCGCTCGTCTATCTGATCTGGTCAATCAAGTACGGAAAAGATGCTGGCCCGAATCCATGGAAGGCAATGGGCATGGAATGGACGGTTCCTTCGCCGCCGCCGAAGGAAAACTTTACGAAGATCCCGGTCGTCACGCAGGAAGCGTACGCCTATCACATGATGACCCCGCAAGGCGGAGATGGCCCGATCCTCCCACCCGCGCCGCCCGGCGAGCGCGTTGAAGGCGGAAAGCCCGTCGACGTTGAGTGGAGCAAGCAATAAGTTCGGAGGACGACGCCTCCCGCCGCTTGCGGTTTCGCAGATCAAAACCGCTCGGCCCGCGAGACCCGTGCCTGGCGAAATCGGAGTATGCGATGTCGCAGTTAACCGCACTCGAACACGATTCGTACCCCGCGGAGCAATTCGAGGATACGCAGCAGCAATCCCTCGCCGCGACGCTCGGCATGTGGACCTTCCTCGCGACGGAAGTGCTCTTCTTCGGCGTGCTGTTCACAGGCTTCTACATGTATCGCATGCGCTGGCCGGACGCCTTCGCTGACGGCGCGAAAGATTTGAAGTGGTATCTCGGCGGAATCAACACCGCCGTTCTCCTCGGCAGCAGCTATTTCGTCGCGCTCGCGGTTGAAGCCGCGCGATCGGGCGATCGCCGACGCATCGTGCGCAATCTCCTCATCGCGATTGCGCTTGGCGTGATGTTCATCGGCATCAAGTTCACCGAATACGGCATCGAGTATCACGACCATCTCGTGCCTTCGTTGAACTTTTCCAGCGTCTCCCCCGAAGGCCAGCCACGCGCGACGCAGGAACAAATCTTCATGACCTACTACTTCGTCATGACCGGCTTCCACGCCTTGCACATGATCGTCGGCCTGTGTGTGCTGGCGGTCATCGCCTTCTTCGCACGACGAGGAAAATTCTCCGCCGCATATCACAACCCGGTCGAGATCGCCGGCCTGTACTGGCACTTCGTCGATCTTGTGTGGGTCTTCGTCTTTCCCACGCTGTACCTCCTGAGACATCCGTAGCGAGGACCCATGACCACGGAAGCGCAACACGATCAACCGACCTCGCGGACCTATTTCCTGGTTCTCGTGGGCTTACTCATCCTGCTCGCGCTGACGGTCGGAGCCGCGTTCCTCAAAATCCCCGGCCACACCTGGGGCATGATCATCGCACTGACGATCGCCTTCGCGAAAGCGCTCCTCATCGCGCTCTATTTCATGCACGTCAAATTCAGCCATAAACAAGTCGCTGCCTTCGCCGCCGCCGGGTTTGTGTGGCTCGGAATCCTCATCACCCTCACCGCCAGCGATTACATCACCCGCAACCATCCCGCGAGCATGAACTACAAAGGCGAACCGCGGTATCTGCAAAGTGATTACCCCGGACGCTGATCTGTGTCTGGTGGCACAGGCATTCTTGCCTGTGTTGCGGTGATGTACTCATCGACGCACACTCGGCCACCGAGTAGGGCGTCCGATCACCGACAAGAATGTCGGTGCCACCAAACATTTCATCGACGCCTCACCTTCAATCCGCTACCATGAGCGCCTCTCACCAGGGCCATCATGTACTTCCATCAGCGTTTCGTCCCCGGACTCGCGATCGCGTCGTATATCGTCGGCGATGAAAAGTCGAAGCAGGCCGCGGTCATCGATCCCACCCGCGATGTCGAACCCTACGTCGAGCTCACGCAGAAGGAGGGTCTGAACATCACGCACGTCCTTGAGACGCACGTGCACGCCGACTACGTCAGCGGGGCGGTGGAGTTGAAAGCGCGTCTCGGCGGAAAGCCCACCATCTGCTCATCCGCCATGGGGGGCGCCGAGTGGACGCCCGCGTACGCGGATCGCACGATCACGGATCGCGATGAGATTCAGCTCGGCAAAATCCGTCTTCGCGCGATGCACACCCCCGGTCATACGCCTGAGCACATCATGTGGGCCGTCTTCGAGGAGAGCCGCAGCAAGGATGTCCCCTGGCTCGTGCTCACCGGCGATTTTCTCTTCGTGGGCGACGTTGGCCGCCCCGATCTCCTCGGCGAACAGGAGCGTCAGAAGCTCGCGCATCAGCTCTACCAAAGCGTTTTCCAAACCGTCCCGTCGCTGCCGGAATTCACGGAGATCTACCCGAGCCACGGCGCTGGCTCGCTGTGCGGAAAAGCGATCGGCTCTCGCCGCGCATCGACCATCGGCTTCGAGCGCCGCTTCAATCCGTCGCTGCAACCGCTTCCCGAAGAGCAGTGGACGAGCAAGCTCCTCTTCCAGATGCCGATCGCTCCGCCGTACTTCAAACGCATGAAGCAGATCAACGTGAAAGGCCCGCCGATCATCGGCCGCACGCTCCCCGGCGATCGTCGCATCACGGCCGCCGAAGTCCACGAGCGCCTCGGCGAACACCCCTTCGTGCTCGACGCTCGCCCGCGGGAATCCTTCGCAACGTCGCACATCCCCGGCGCCATCAACATCCCGCTCGCGCCGACTCTCGCGACGTGGGCCGGTTGGGTCGTTTCGCCCGACGTGCCGATCCTTCTCGTCCTCGGCAGTCCAGACGAGCTGAAAGAAGTCGTCACGCAGCTCATCCGCATCGGGCTCGACAACGTGCAAGGCTACCTCGAAGGTGGAATGGAGACGTGGGAGAACAGCGGATACAAGATCGCGAGCATCGCTCGCCTCTCAGTCGCCGAGCTCGCCGACCAACTCGAGCGCCCGATCTTCGACCGTCCCGTGATCATCGACGTCCGCACCCCCAGCGAATTCATCGCCGGCCACATCGACGGCGCCTACAACATCCACTGCGGGCAACTGAAAGAGCGCCTCGCCGAAGTCCCGCACAACTTCCCCATCGTTGTCATCTGCGGCACCGGCTACCGCGCGTCTTTGGCGGCCTCAATCCTCAAACGCGAAGGCTACAAAGACGTGAGCAACGTTTTAGGTGGAATGACCGCGTGGAAGAACGCCCAACAAGTGGTCCCGGCGTAACGACGGGCGGGGCGGGAAAGCACATCGCGCCGCAACGAAATGTCGCGACTGATAGAACAACTCCTTCACGCTTGGAATCCACCTTGGGGATTCTACCGGCTGACCGCGCGAAAGAAGTTCCTTCGGACGCTATGGACGGGCCCACTCATGATGGCGATCGTATTTATCGCGTTTTACATTCCGAGCCATCACGTTGGTCTGTCGATCTTCTGGCCCTTGATGACCGTTGCGGTTCTGGTCTATCCGTGGTTGCGACAACTCTTCTCGACGTGGGCACGCTGGAAGGGGAATGAGTCCGCGAACCGTGGGCCCGAGAAGCTTATCATCGACGAGAATCGGGACTGACATTCCAGCGGTTAGTCATCCTTCGCTCGAATGAGGACGCGGTGCCCACGCTGCAGAACTCACAACCGCAGCAGCCCTGCCTCCGTTTCACGGAATCCGCACGCGCAATAGAAGTCGCGGAGGTGAGGTTCGTAATCCACGTGCAGCCATTCGACCCGAGCATCGCGGGCCACTTGCGCCGCTCGCCGCACGAGCTCGGTTCCTATCCCGCGACGCCGATATTCGGGCGCAACCGTGGTATCCAAAATGAACGCATGCGCGCCGCCGTCCCACGAAATGTTCACGAACCCGATCAATTGCGCGTTATCGAACGCGCAAAGATATGCCAAACTTCGTGACAAAATCGGACCAAACGCCCGTTGGCGATGTCCATCCCATGAACGCGCGAATAGCTGATTCAGATCCGAGTCAGTGACACGTGGCGAGGTGCTGTACTCAATGGGATCGATCTGCGCTTTCATAAGGCATTTTTGGGGGATCCGTCCGACATCTATTAGAGAAATTGAATAAGCCACATCGAGATTCGTTTGCATTCGTTGAGAATGAATCGTTAGCATTGTGGCTTGCCGCGGATTCCTCGGCAATGTCCGAGTTGTTTGGCTGATCACGTTCTGAATGGGGGAACGAGCGGCGTCTGATATCTCAAAAGCGGCATGGGAGCCATTCGAAAGGAACTTTCATGAACCTCCGTCTTCTCAACGTCGCGATGATCGCGATCTTTTCGTTCTCGCTTCCGACTCTCGCGCAGAACGCGCCCAAAATCGTCGTGGCGAATACTGAAACGATTCTGATGAGCATCCAGGAGTGGAAGGACATGCAATCGCAGCGGGAGCAGCGGATCAAAACGCTGCAGAACATCGAGCTCGACAAGGTTGCCAAGATCAAGAATCTGACCAGCTCGCGCGATGCACTCAAGTCCGATGCGCCGCACTACGCGCAGAAGAATAAAGACCTCATCAACGCGCAGATTGATCTTGAGGTCTGGCGCCGCATCATGCAGGCGGATGAGCAGCGCCACTTCAAGCAACAGATCAAGGAACTGTCTGACAAGGTGACGGCCGCCGTCGCTGACGTCGCTGCCCAGAAGCACTACGATCTCGTGCTCGCCGAGATCAAGCCGGAGATTCCGGCCAACCTCGATCAGGTCAATCCGCAACAGCTCAAAGATCTGCTGACCTCGCGCAATATTCTGTTCGTTGCGTCGCAATACGACATCACGAGTGACGTGATCGCCGCGATGGACGCGAAGTACACGAAGAAGTAGAGGATGCCGTTACTGGGACCTACGCGATCCTTGGCGATCTCAGCGATTCGCGCTTCGTCTCATACTCAATGCAAGCACGCCGACCGCGAGCAGACCCGCCGCGAGCGGTGGCCCGGCAAATATCGCCCACGGGATCACAAAATCGCCCGCGGAATAATCCGGATTGCGAAGACCATCCGTCACGAATCCATAGCCTGCACCGATCGTTACGAGCAATACGACGAGAAAGGCGGGCGCGACCAGCGCAAACGTCAACCGCCGATCTCGCTTCCACGCGGGAACCAGCGCACACAACGCGAGGATTGATGCGAGCAACGCGCCCAAGAACGCCGCCGCCGCCATGAGCCCGGCCGTTACCTCATCTGCCAGGATGTTGTGCATAAAAGCGGCTCCCGGTGCAGTCCCAGTACCCTGTCTTGCCTACCGTAGTGCATGCTGACGAGCGGCATTCTACCGGAAGGATGCGACAAGCGGGGAATGAATCGCGCTTGTAGGCGGGGTCGACGGCCGCGCGCGCCGTGAATTGCGTCGGCGACGCCGTCTACAGCGGCTGGCCCTTATAACCGACGCCTCCCCGCATAATGGTATTCACTCTTTGACACCGGTTACGCTCTCGAAGTGGAATCCCCCGACACACCCGACAAACCCACGCGGCCGCCGAAGCGCGTCTTCGCCGTGATCTTTCCGCTGGTGTTCATCGCATTCGTGCTCGGCGTCCAGCTCTCGGCCAAGCTCACGCACGAGCTCGCGCCGTGTGCCATCTTCGGCATCCACGCCACACAAGCGCAGCACATCACGATCCTCGAAGATCACCGCGGCTCGGTCCGCTTCTCGAATGGCGAAACCGTTTGCGGCCTGAAGTTGTTACCGCTCGATGTGATCTTCTGCGTTCTCGTCACCGTCATCTTGCTCGCCTCATTCTTCGCACTTCTGCACATCGTCGCATTCATCATTTGGCTACGCGATCCCGATTGGGCCGAGGAGGTGTTGCACTTCCTGAAGCACGCGGAAGAGGCAAGTCGTTGACCACTCCAGGAGGCTCCGGCACCTGCGGGTGTTTTGCGGGTAGGCGCGGTCGCCGACCTCGTGCGGGAGGAAGGGCGTCGGCGACGCCGTGTATAGGGAGGGAGTGGGGTCGTTCACCGGATGGATGCTTCCCTGCGCTGTTGGGACGCCGTGGTTACTTGGAGAGTTTTTCATTCATCTCGTGCAACGCATTGATGTAATCCGGCAACGGATCCACGGCCGCGCCTTCGAAATCGATGATGCCTTTGCTGGGGCTCAGGTCGGCCAGTTCATAGAGCCAATAACCGGGGACATCCGTGTCGTGAATCACCTTCGCGCGGTCGGCGAGAGTGGCCGCGGGTTGACGGAGGATGCGGAGGCCGGGGAGGATTTTGACTTTGTCTCTGGCGTGCAGGGCGCCCAAGTCGGTGTTGATTTGATTGATGATGCGCGCGAGGTCGGCGGCGTCGGAGTAGTAGGTGTGCTCGGGGAGCGTCCAGGCGGGTTGCTCGGTCGTGCCGAGACCGACGGCGAGCATGCGGAAGTATTGCTGTCGCGCGTCGCCCGTGCCGACGGCGACCGGATAATCCCAGAGAAGCGAAGAAAGCTGAAGGTGCGGATCGATCGCGTGGACCGCGTCGCGCAGGTCGTTCGCGTGACGCAGGACTTCGTGGTCGTGCCAGTCCTTGGTGTATTTGTCCCAGAGGTTGTGGGCGTGGAGCCAGGCGTCGGGCTTGACGAGGTTCGTCGGCATTTGCTCGTGCGCATACGCGTTGAACTTTGTAATGCAATTGGGGCAGAAGCAGAGATATTCTTCGGGGCCGTAGGCTTCGGGATCGACGAACAGGCCCTGCACCCCGCCGGCTTCCTTGCCGATTTGTGCCATCTCGGTGGCGTTCTTGATGTAGGTCTTCCAGAGTTCGTCGTCGAAGAAGCAGACCCACGTCGGCCGGGTGCCGTCGCATTGAATCGTGCGCGAGGCGCCTTTGTATTTCGAAGGATCCTGGCAGAACCACGCGTTGAACAGTGAGAGGCCGAGGTGGACTTTGAAGCCCGAGTCCCGACTGCGCTTGATCGCGTCACGCACGAGCTCGCGACCCGCGGGGATGTCGTACCAGTCGCGGCCCCAGAGGGGGTAGATCGTCATGAAGAGCGTGTTGAAGCCGGCGTCGTGTGCGAGCTTGAGGCCGGCTTGATCATCGATCGTTGCCATCGCCTTCTTGTGCTTGTCCATCAGGAAGGAGGGATCGGACTTGATCGCGTCGTCCAGTGCGCGGCGCGAGGCGAACTCAAGAATGCTGGTGTAAACGCCGGTGACTTTGGCATGCGTTTCGGTCGTGGCTTGCGGTTTCGCAGACGGAACCGGCTCTCCCGGCGCGCCGGGATCGCCCTCCCGCGCGCCGAGCGATAACACCAATATCACGATCGTGAGAATCGAAAGAAGTCGCATCCTCGCGTTACATCGACTTGTGAGCGAAAAGTCAATACGCTCGGGGCGATATGAGTGAGCATGTTCTTGCAGACGCCGAGCAATACCTGACCGAGCAATCGCGGAAGTTGCTCGCGGGGTGTCAGCTGGCGGCACACGACGGTACGCGGTTGTACACGCCGGATGGCGAAGGACATTACCACGCGCTGTGGACGCGGGACTTTGCGTACATGGTCGAGTACGCGGGCGATTTGATTTCGCCGAAGGATCTGGTCGCGGGATGCGAGTATCTGCTGCGAGGTGTGCGCGCGGACGGGGCCGCGCCGGATCGTGTGACGATGGAGGGCAAAGCGATCTACACGGCGGGGCCGGAAGATCATCCCCTCGGGCAGGAGAACCTCGACAACCCGATGTTCCTCGTGTTGCTCGCGGATCAGTGCCGCAAACGTGCGACGGATCTCGCGAAGTGGGACCAATGGAAGCCGACGCTCCGCCGCACGCTCGACTGGGTTCCGCGAAGCGACAGCGGGCTGGTGTGGAATGACCCGAAGCGGCCGCATTCGCCGTATGGTTTCACGGATACGATTGCGAAGACGGGCGAGTTGTGCATGGAGTCGTTGCTCTACTGGCGGGCATGTCGGGTGATGAATGAGGAGCCGTTTCTCGATCGCGCGAAGCAAATTGAGGCGTCACTCGCTCGGCTCATCGACGAGAAGACGGGCGCGCTCTTCGCGGCGACGATCGATTGTCGGCAGATCGACATCTGGGCAAACGCGTACGCAATTTCGATCGACATTCCGCTGGGATCAAAGAAGGACGCGATCCTTACGTTTCTGCACAATCACCTCGATCAATACATGTGGTGCGGCCAGGTTCGCCACCTGCTCAAAGGCGAGTATTGGCAGCGATATCTCTACGAGTTTCCGCGAGAGAAGTATCAGAACGGCGCCCACTGGGCGACGGCGTCGGGTTGGGTGATTGAAGCGATCGCAGAAAAAGATCGGGACCGTGCGGTGAAGCTGGTGAGCGACCTGGTCGCTGATTTCAAGGTGAACGGCATCTGCGAATGCGTGAACGAAAACTATCACCAGCTGCCGCACTACGTCGTCAGCGCGACAAATCCGCTGGCCGCGGTAAGACGTCTGAGAAAGTCGTCGGCGAAGAGATGAGGAGAACCTCGAAACCCTTGCGCCGCCGCGCACGCCACCGGATGACGAACCGAATGAAATGTAGGAGCACGATGGGAACAAGCGCGGCGACGGCGAGTTTCCACATCGGCACCGCGATACCGAGGCACGTCGTCCACATCGGGTAAATCTCTTGCCCCCAGCTGTTCATGCCGCCGTCGAACTGGCCTGGAAGAAATCCACATCCCCAACACTCACCACGAAAGTACACATCAACGGCCGAAAGGTCCGAACACGCGACGCGATGCCACGAACCGACGGGTGCGGTGTCGAGTCGCGTGCGATACACCAGCACCAGTTTCCCTTCGCGGAATGCTAATTCCCAAGTCGCCGACTCCCACCCTTGTGGCTGGGAATAGCTGCAATATCCGACGATTGCGATCGCGACGCCGCACATGATCATTGCAGCCGTGAACAGTCGAGAAACTCGCCACATCTCGCCGCGACGGAGATAGAAGAGTCCGACCAGGAGGGACGCTGAAATGCCAATCAGGAGAGTGGTCGAAGAGTTGGGTGGAATCTGCGTCGAGGTCTGTGGAACCGGCACATGCCATTTTCTCAACGTATCCTCGGCCAGCGTACGCGTGACAGGGCCCTCAGGCCGGTCGATCGGCGCGGCGGCGATATCGCGAAGGGCAGCAATGTTTTCCGCCGATTGGGTATAGCGCAAAACTCTCGCTGCGTTCCACCGCATAGTGATGTCGGGCGATCGCGCCCAGTGTCGGGCGAGCGACTCGGTCAACGCGTTGCGCGGAATCGCGAGGAGAGGCAGATTGACGTTTCGCGACGGCTCGATGCATTCCATGGTTGTCGTCACGCCCGATCCACAAAACGCTTTCGCCGTCGCGATGATGTCGTCGCGAGAAAGGTGATCGGAGAATGCCAAGGACAGCGCAGGATAATTCGCTGGCGCATCGAGTGGAAATGGTGAAGCACAATAGTAATCGAGCATTCGAGCGCGCAACATCAGCGGAACATTCGCGAACTTCGGATCGCATCTGGCATAACGGCTTCCTTTGACGAGGCAGAAGAGGAATTCGCTCTTCGCGCTATACCACTGCGATTCCGAAAGGGGCAGGAAATTATCGCCCGGCTCGTACAGATCGACTTCGCTACGGGTGGGGCCCTTAAGCGTCTCCGTGACAGCAATAGTGATCCGTTGCCAGAGTTGAAGTGCGGCGCTTGCGGCAGGTTGACGGTCGCAACGGATTTGACGCGGCCGACGACGACGCGATCCGCCGATGCGGCGGCGCCTTCGACCGTCAGCATGATCATCGGCGAGGCGGCGAGTGCGCCAGTTGAACAAGCGACAGCAAAAATAAGCGCCAGCGCACGCATCTCGCTGACACTCTTCGCGATGTCCAGTGTGCTACCACTTTAAGCCGATTTGCTCGCGCATCTGATCGAGCACATGCATGTTGCCGAGGGTGTCTTCGCGCGGGATGCGCGGCGGTTTATCGTCGAGGACGCACTCGGCGAATTCGTCGGCTTCCATTGCATAAAGGTCGCGGTCCGCTTCGGTGCTGAACCATTGGCGAGGGGGAGGAGCGGGAATGTTCGGATTGTCCTGGCGCGGGGGAATTGAACGGGCGATGGTGAAGCCGGCTTTCCCCGCGGGCGGTTTCCACGGCCAGGGGATTTCGATGTAGCCTTCAGTGCCGCAGATCTGGGCGGTGTTGTCCGCCTGTACGCGCATGCCGCAGGCCATCGTCGCGAGGATTCCGTCGGGAAATTCCAGGCTGGCGGTGAGTTGTTCATCGACGCCGCTTTCGTGCATCACGGCGTGCGCGTTCACGTGCGACGGCTCGGCATTCGCGACGGCTCTCGCGAGGTTGATGCAATAGCAGCCGACGTCCATCAGCGCTCCACCGGCGAGCGCATGGCTGAATCGCACGTTGCCGTCGATCTTGTTCGTGCGATAGCAGAAGCTCAGCTTCATGAGCTTGACCTGCCCGATCTCACCGCGGCGGATCGCGTCGAGTACGCCAAGCGTTTGCGGGTGGCTGCGATACATAAAGGCTTCCATCAGCACACGGCCCTCGCGCTTCGCGACGTCGAACATTTCTTCGCTCTCCGCGACGTCGCGCGCGAATGGCTTTTCGCACAGGACGTGCTTGCCGGCGCGCAAGCACTTGATCGTCCACTCGTGATGCATCGAGTTCGGCAGCGAAAGGTAGATCGCCTGCACACGCTCGTCGCGAAGGATGGTTTCGTAGCTTGAATGGGCAGTTGCGATGTGATGCTTCTGCGAAAACGTGCGCGCAGAATCTTCCGAGCGCGAGGCAACAGCGGCGAGCGCGCCGCGTCGCGCGGTCCTTATGCCCGCTGCGAATTGCCCCGCGATGTTGCCTGTCCCGAGGATTCCCCACTGAAGCAAAGTCATACGGTCAGCCTCGTCGTGCTGGTGACCAAAATCAAGTCACGGCAACAACAATCGTGACGCGGTTTTCGATCGGAGAATCACCGCAACAAGCGCGATGCTGAGTACCGTCGCGAGGATGCCGACCGCGAGGTCGAAGGCAGGGCTCACATGGACGCCGGCGCGGTGCCCGATCGCCTGAATGAATTCGATCCACAGCACGTGGCAAAGGTAGATTCCGAATGCGTACGGGCCAAGCCGGTCGAAGCGCTTCGCACCTGAGATCGGCGCGAGACAGGCGACCAACAGAAAGAGGCCGGAGAATGTTTCGAGTAGGGTGTTGCGTCCGTGGATCAGGAGTGCGACGAGCGTACCGATCCAGACGGCCGCGGAGATGAGCGCGACAATCGAGTTCTGTGCGAAGCGTTTGATGGGCGGGAAAATCGCCGCGATCGTCAGCCCGATTCCCGCCGATGGAACGGCGACCATCGCGGTCGCGACGAAGAACGTAGTTGGTCCATCGAGCACGAAACTCGGAGTGGGGATAATAAGAGCGCCGAAGCAAATCGCCACTCCGATGATCGCGACTAGCCACGCCAGATTGCATCGCGTCGCGAGGCGCATCAGCGGAAATGCGATGACCAGGACGACGAGCAGGAAGGGCAGGAACCACAACTGCTCGGTCACCCCGGCCCAGAGAAGATTCGGCCGAATGCGCAGGGGGCTTGTGTCGTGCACGAAGAGGTGCTTCACCGCCCGCGCGAGAATGTAGATTACCGACCACACGAGAAACGGCACATAAAGCCGCATGAATCGGCGTCGCGCATATTCGGTCCAGCCCTGATCCGGTCGTCGTCGTAAACTCTCGCCGAGAAAGACCAGCGACGTGATGACAAAGAACGGCACCGCGAAGCGCGCCATCGCGGTCGTGCGATCGAGCTGCGGCGACTCGACGGCGTGGATCCAGATGATCGCAATCGCGGCGATCACGCGCGCAAGCTCAACCAACGGGAGTCGCTCCCGCTGCGCTGGGCCGTGCGAGCCAACCCGATCGGCCTGGGCAATTTCCCGGAATTCGACAGTCACCAGCTGAGTTAACTCCGCGAAAAGGCTTGCAGAATCAAGCGAATTCAGCCCGCGAAAGTTTTTGTCGCGAAGCGGTCGTGAAGTATCATGTCGCCATCCCACGCACTTCGTGAAAGGGGTTCTTCATGCCAAAGTGGTTTTTGACACTGTTCATCGCCGTGGCTCTTTGCGCGCCGGCCCGATCGTTCGCGGTCATTCCAGGCACGGGCGATCCGAAAGTTTACACGCAGCTCGATTACGCGAAGGAGTTGCTCGCGTTCCACCAGCGATCGCTTTCGGAGGCGTATCAGTCGAGCGGGAAGCGCGATCCAAAGTGGGACGCGGATGTGACCAAGCTGCTCGACGGCATGGCCAAGTTTTTCACAAACAACGCGGTGCACGAGCGGGCGCGCGTTCCGGCGACGCCGCGCGACGAGCTGGAGAAGACCGCAAAGGCGGCGCTGGACGAAGGGTGCGATGATCCGCTGGTGATCTACTGCTACGGCGCGCTGCTCGATGAGCGCAACGCGAAGGACGAAGCGAGGCCGTACCTGGAGCGCGCGGCGGCGGCGATGCCGGATTCGCACTATCCGCTTATCCGCGCGATCTACGCGAACGAACGGCTCATCTCGCACCTCGATAAGAATCGAAACGCGCCGGACATCGCTCGATACTGGAAAGTCGAGGAGGACGAATGGCTCGCGGCATTTTCCGCAGCGGACCTGAAGGGTTTCGATCGACGCGTCTATTACGACAACTTCGCGCAGGTGATCGCGACGAAGCCGTTCGAAGAGCGCCGCGTGTTCTACGAGCGGTTGAAGGAGCTGAAGGGCGAACCATGGCTCACCAACATGGTCGGCGGACGTTATCACATCGACGCCGCATGGGAAGCGCGCGGCAGCGGATGGGCGAACAGCGTGACCGAAGAAGGGTGGAAGCAGTTCAACGCGCATTTGTCGGCGTCGTATGAGTGCCTCAAGAAAGCGTATGAGCTGGAGCCGAAATACCCTGAAGCCGCGACCGCGATGATCACGGTGATGATGGGCGGCGGAGCCCAAGGGCCGAACGAGAATCCGCGAACGTGGTTCGATCGCGCGGTTCAGGGGCAATTCGATTACATGGAGGCGTACAGCGCGCTTTTCGGAGCGATGCTGCCGCGATGGGGCGGGAGCCACGCGATGATGCTTGCATTCGGTCGCGAATGCGTCGCCACGAAACGGTACGACACCGGTGTGCCGTATCAATTCATCTGGGCCGCGCGGACGGTCGCCGACGACATGGGCGGGCGACCGTATGTCTTCACCGAGCCGGCGGTGTACAAGACTGCGTGCGAAGTGCTCGACGGTTATGCCGCCAGTCCGCTCGAAGCGAACTCTCGCGAGTGGTATCAGGGGTTCAAGGTCGGCATCCAATATCAAAGCGGCAAGTTCACCGATGCGCTGGCGACGATGAAACAGATGCGCACGGACGACAAGCATATGGACAGCGCGTATCGCGGGCTGAATTCCGCCCATCAGATTGCGTCGCGCGTGCTCGCGGCGGTTCCGTTGCTCGGTGGGGAGCACGCTGCCGAGCTGAAGACCGCGGAGGAATCCGCCGCCGCGGGGAAGTTAGACGACGCGATCAAGACGTATGACGCGCTCGCGACGAAGATGATGGCGGACGAGCCGGGCGCTCCGTTCGCCAAGATGCGCCTGCAGGAACTGAAGTGGCAGAAGGCCTTCAACGCGGGCGAAGAGGTCTCGATACAGCCGGACGCAACGCAGTTGGGATGGTATCGCATTGGTGGCGAATGGAAGGTCGATCCCGACGGCACGCTCGTCGGCGAGAGCGAAGAGGGCGGACTCGGTCTCGTTTGCGGCTGCAATTTCGGCGATCGCTTCGAGATCTCGTATGCGATCGACTTCGACGTGTCCGATCCGCACAAAAGCTTCAGCCCGGGGACCATCGTGAGTTACTGGGATTGGGACAAGGCAAAGGGAATCTGGCTCGGCGCGCCGTGGCACAAGATGTACTTCGGCCAGGCAAAATATGGATGGCCAATGGACATCCCGTTCACCGGAAAGGATCGAGTCGACGTCGCCGTATGGGATGGCGTCGCGGGCGTCTCGATGAATGGCAATGCGGCGATTGGAGTGCAGATTCAGCAGGAAGGCGGCCCCGAACCGCGGCGAAGTTTCGTCGGCGTCGGCGCATGGGAATTCGCGCTGCATGTGGGGAAGAAAGCGCGGTTCAAGGATCTGAAAATCAAGAAGCTGACCGAAGCGCCGGAGTTCACGCGTCAGCGACCGAGTGGGTTGTAGATGACACTGCGTCTGACTTGAACGCCACTAATACGCTTTCGAATTCAGTCGCAGTTCCAGGTCTTTTGGTAGGGTGCGCTTCAGCGCACCGGTTATTCATTTTGCGCACGAAAGAAGTAACCGGTGCGCTGAAGCGCACCCTACGAACGCGAATTGAGCGAGCGTCTACGCGCGCTCGATCGGTTTGAGCTTCCACTTCGGACTCTGGCCGAAGAAGCGGCAGGGGTTGTTGTAAAAGATGTTCGTCAGTTCCTGCTCGCTGTGCCCGCGCTTTCGGTATTCGAGCATCGTATCGGTGAGCATGCTCGGCGAGGATTCGCCCCAGTCGCTGGCGCTGTTCACGCAGATCATGTCGGGGCCGAATTGTTCCAGGATGTCAGCGGCGCGGAGGGGCGTCACTTTGCTGACGGGATAGATTGTCAGGCCGGCCCAGAAGCCATTGTCGCGCGCGACGCGGATCGTGTGCTCTTCGCAGTGATCGATCAGCACGCGGTGCGGCTTGATCCGCTTATCGTTCTTCAAAATATCGGTGATGATCGCGGTGCCTTTGTGCTTGTCGTCGAGGTGTGGCGTGTGAATCAGGATGAGCTGATCGTACTTCGCTGCGAGATCGACCTGCTCTTCGAAGACGGTGATTTCGTTGCGTGTGTTCTTGTTGAGCCCGATCTCGCCGACGCCGAGCACCCGCGGATGGTCGAGCAGCGGGGGGATGAGCTTAATGACTTCGCGCGAGAGCGCGACGTCTTCGGCCTCCTTCGCATTGATGCAGAGCCAGCAGTAGTGATCGATGCCGTAACGGGCGGCGCGCTTCGGTTCGATCTCCATCAGATGTCGGAAGTAGTCCCCGAAGCTGGATGCACTGGAGCGGTCGTAACCAGCCCAGAAAGCGGGCTCGGAGACAGCGACCACGCCGGCGCGGGCCATGTACAGGTAATCGTCGGTTGTTCTGCTAACGCAATGGATGTGTGGGTCGATGAGCTTCATGAAAATCAGTGTCGGATCACGGCGCCATGGGCGGCGTGATGGGTCAGATTGTGATGGTGAATGATCGGGACAGCGATCGCGAGCATCAGCGCGCAAAACGTAACGAGCGCGGTTGAGTCAGACATGGGCCGGCGCGTGAGCCATGCCTGATAATCAGACGCGTCCTGCGGCGTCCAGTGAAGCATCACCGCGCCGCGACGGACTTTGCGAAATTCTTTCAGGCGTTCACGGGTCATTGAGCGCGATCCGTCAACTGTGACTGCTGTGCGTTTAACTCAACCGCTCGTTGCGCATCGATCCTGACGTGGCGAATAACCGGAATTGCGATCGCGGTAAGCACCAAAATAATCGCAACGACGACGAGCCATTCCGGCGCGCCCTGGTTGCAGCTACCGAAAACCGGTTTCCCGCGCCATCGTTCATACTCCGCGACATCCTTTCCGGTCCAATGCAACTTCACCGCACCCCAGCGGACCTGTCGAAATTCTTTCAGGCGCGTTCGCTCCATCGTGTGTCAATTCCGTTTCGGCGGTGCGGACATATCGGAAAAGACCATCTGCACCTGCTCGGCGCGATGATCGGTATCGTACATCTTCTGAATCGCCTGCTTCAGCTTTTGCAGGCGAGCGTCGGTCGCGAGCAATTCCTTTCCGCCCGGGGCGCGTTCGAGGCGGTCGAGATCCGCGGCGAGCGACAGACACCGCCAGCGCATCTCCAGGAACTGCTCTTCCAGGATTTTCTTCGCGTCACGCATTGAAGTCATTGTAGCCTATTGATGATACGTTCGGTCCAGGCTGGCGTTATCCGCAGAACTGCCTAATTTTTCAACGCTTTTCGAACGCAGATATTGCTCACTCAAGCGTGCGATCGACGAGCGCCAGCGAACCGTCATGTTCGGCGTAGCTGACGCTGGTCAGGCCAAGCATCTTGGTAAGCTGCGCAGCCGGGAGATTCTTGATCGGTCCGGGCGACTCCGCCTTTCCCGGTTCGGGTTGCGGGAATGCCGTCGAGCGCGCGGTGTGAAACGTGATGTTGCCCTCGACCTTCTGCATGACCTGGTGGATGTGGCCATTGAGGACTGTGACGGACGCGAAGCGTTTCAGATACGCGAGCGCCTGCTCCGCGTCTTCAGTTCCCCAGCCCCATTTCGGATAGATCGTCCAGAGCGGAACGTGCGCGTAGACGACGATCGGCGTGCTGCTGCCGAGCGACTTCACATCGCGCTCAAGCCATTCGAGTTGTTCGCGGCCAAGGACACCGAGCCCGCCCGCTTTCAGGTTCATCACGTTGACGAGGCCGATGAAGTGAATGCCGTGATGATCGAAGCTGTGCCATCCAAGGCCGACGGTGCCTTTGCCATAGCGATCGAGATAGGCCTGGCCATCGTCGGTAAAGACATCATGCTCGCCCGGCACGTACAGCGTTTTCTCCGCAGGCGCGGTCTTGAGAAGCTGATCGACGGTGTCGAACTCCGCGGGTTTGGAGAGGTGCGTGAGATCGCCGGTGTGAACCAGAAACTTCGGCGGATTCTTGAGTTGATTGAGGCGGTCGATCGCGAGCTGGAGCGTGGCGGTGACGTTCTTGTTCGGCTCTTTGGTGAAGCCGATGTGGCTGTCGCTGATCTGCGCGAAGGAGAAGCCTGAGGTTTCCTCGACCGGTGCGCCGGCCCCGAGCGCGCGGCTTTGAAGAATGCCACCGCTGCCGATGTTCCATACGACGGCGGTGCCGACCCACACCATGCACTTGAGAAATCCCCGGCGGTCGATGCCATCGCCGCTGGTTGATTGAATCGTTTCATCTGACATGATGATCTCCTGTTCGAACTTGGTGTTGTCACTTCACGATGACGGTGCCGGTCATATGCGGATGAATCGCGCAGAAGTACGCGTATTCGCCGGGCATCGTGAACGTGAACGAGAACTTGTCGTCGGTATCGAGCGCTTTGGAATCAAACGCTTTGGGCGAAGCGCTGCTCGTCGCGGTGTGCGGGACGTCATCGTGATTGATCCACGTGACTTTGGTCCCACGCGTAACGGTGAGCTTGGGCGGATCGAAAGTGAAGTTGTCGATCTTGATGACCTGCTCGGAGGGCGCGGTCGTTGGTGCGGTGGTCACCATGTCATCCGCGCAGCCCCACATCGCGAGGCAGAGCGTTAGTGCGAGGCCGAGGCATATAGATCGAATCATTTGAAACTCCTTTGTTTTTCCCGCATGTGAATCTGCGGACGGGCAAGCTGACTGGCGTGGGCGGTGGGTTATTCCCGCAGAGAAAATCTTTCTGACCAGGGGAATAAAGCGGAGTGTGGCCGTGTCTGAGACGGATGACGTGCTGCAGCGAATGACCGATCTACCGCCGGCGATGCCCGCGCGACCGGAGATGCGTGCGAAGCTCGTGCGCCATCTCGACGCGGCCTACAACCTCGCGCGCTGGCTCTGCCGTAACGAGCACGATGCGCAGGACATCGTGCAGGAAGCGCTCTTGCGAGCGGTCAGATTCAGCGACCAGTGCCGCGATGACGAACCGCGAACGTGGCTGCTGAAGATCGTGCGGAACACCTGTAACACATGGCACACGCGGAGACGCGACGGTGTGACATCCGATGAGACGCTGAACGACCTTGCGTCACCTCCTTCGAGTGGTCCGGACCGCGCGCTCGAGCGGACGCAACAGGCGAGCGACGTGCGGCGGGCGATTGAGTTGCTGCCGGATGAATTTCGCGAGGCGGTTGTGCTGCGGGAGATCGAAGGGTTGTCGTACAAGGAAGTCGCGGCGGTGATTGGTGTGCCGATTGGCACAGTCATGTCGCGATTGTCACGGGCGAGAGAGCGGCTGAAGGAATTGCTCGCGGCGTATCGAGGGGAGGTATTCGAATGAACTGCGAAACCGTTCGAAACTTTCTCGATGCGTACTCGACCGACGAGCTGGATCTCGTGAGCGCGACGGAAGTGGAATCGCACCTTGAGAGTTGTGCGGAATGTGTGAAAGAGCTGAGCGAGATTCGGTCGCTTCGACGCGTTCTCGGTGATCCGGCATTGAAATACGGCGCGCCGTCTGCGCTTCGACGCGATGTCGAAGAGAAACCGATGCGCGGTCGAATGCTTGCTCGAATTGCGGCAGTTCTGTTGCTCTTCGTTCTTCCTGCGGCGGGGTGGTACATCGGCACGTCGCGATCGAATGCGACTCAGCTCGCGGACGAAATCACGGCGTCGCATGTGCGGTCGCTTCAAGGCGATCATCTGCTCGATGTGCCTTCGACGGATCAGCACACGGTGAAGCCGTGGTTCAGCGGGAAGATCGACTTCTCGCCTTCGGTGGTTGATTTGAAGAGCGAGGGGTTTCCGCTCGTGGGTGGGCGACTCGACTATATCGAGCATCGCACCGTGGCGGCGATTATTTATCAGCATGGGAAACATGTCATCAATGTGTTTGTGTGGCCCACGAGCGAGGAGGATTCGGCGGCGCGCTCGTCTCAGCACAATGGGTACAACCTCGTCACGTGGTCGCGCGGCGGATTGCGGTACACTGCGGTTTCGGATGTGAACGAGCAGGATCTTTCGCATTTTGTTGAGATGCTTGGCGGCGCCGTGACGATGAAACGCTGAAGGTGTTTTTTGTTCTCTGGCCGCTTGCGGCTTAGCGAACAGTTCATGGCCTTCTGCTAAGCCGCAAGCGGCCAGAGGAGTGAAGTGGGCGCTTCAGATTTTTCGTTGATCTTTTTTCGCTGTGTTGCGTATCATTCGAGCGTTCGATTTGTTCCCGGGAAGGCGTTTCCGGGAGGAAGAGCCCGGCGGCGGGACAGTAGAGGGTCATACTAAAGTCGATGTCCCGGTCACGACGTGAGTCGTTCCCAAATCGGCTGGCAGTCACCCTTGAAGAGTTCTCGCGGCGGTTGGGCGAGGCCTGTCCTTCGATCCCCCGTGTACGGGGACTCAGGATATCGAAATGGAGGTGATCCGTGACCAATTCTGACTGTAAGTGTGGGCTGCTGTAAGCAGCTTTCGCCGGTGCGATTCCGGCGATACACGCAGCTGCTTCGGTAGCTCAACAGCAGCTAGTCTGCACGAAGCCCGGGTTCAAAAGACCCGGGCTTTCTTTTTCATTTTCGGGGCCGGTGCGGGAGTGACTAGACCCGATTATGGCGGCAAAAACGGGGATTTCTGGGTAGAATTACTTGACGCTGAAGTGTGGGCCGCTACACTTCTCCGCTCAAAACGAAGTTGAAGTAATCCGAATTACGCCAAACTTTGGGCCTTTTTCGGACGTACTGTCGATATCGTTTGAAGTCTGTCCAGGAGTGAAATGAAGATCGAGCCACTGTAAAGGCTCGTGTCGGCCAAAGCCTCGCGGCTGAGTCGGCATCGAGCCGATGCCGTCCCGGGGTTTTGGCAAGCGTACCCAATCTATCCGCTCAGCCACACGCCCAGGGACTTCTCTCTCTGGGTTTTTTCGTTTTGTAGGGTGTGCTTCAGCACACCATTGCGACGAAAGACGGTGTGCTGAAGCACACCCTACATAAGACTCAATAGTCCAACTCGTTTCTTACAGGATTCGTTCGTCTCTCGAAGGAGCATTTATGTCTCGCGACCTTACCAAGATCCGCAACATCGGCATCGCCGCTCATATTGACGCCGGCAAGACCACCACCTCCGAGCGCATCCTGTATTACACCGGTCGCGTGCACAAGGTCGGCGAAGTGCATGAAGGCACCGCTGTCATGGACTTCGATCCGGAAGAACAGAAGCGGGGCATCACGATCAACTCGGCCGCGACGTTCTGCGAATGGAAGCGCAACGGCGACCTCTACAACATCAATCTGATCGACACCCCCGGCCACGTGGACTTCACCGCGGAGGTGGAACGTTCGCTGCGCGTGCTCGACGGCGCGGTGGCGGTGTTCGACGGCAAGGAAGGCGTGGAAGCGCAGTCCGAAACCGTGTGGCGTCAGGCGACCAAATACAATGTTCCGCGCGTCTGCTTCGTCAACAAGATGGACAAGGTCGGGGCGGACTACGAGTTCTGCTACCGCACGATCCTCGATCGTCTCGGTGCGCCCGCGATCCCGGTTGTCATCCCGGACGGCGAGGCGGAGAACTTCAAAGGCATCATCGACCTGATCCGCGGTGTGGGTCTGTACACCAACATCGGCGACGAGAAGGACAAGGGCCAGACCGTTGTCGAAAAGCCGGTCCCCGAGCACATGAAGGAAAAGTACAACCACTATCGCGCGATCATGCTCGAGAAGGTGGCGGAGCTGGATGATTCGCTGGCCGAGAAATATCTGACGGATCCGGAATCATTGACGGTAGATGAGATTCGCGCCGCTCTGCGGAAGGGCACGATCGAATTCAAAGCGCATCCGCTGTTCTGTGGATCGGCATACAAGTACGTCGGCGTGAAGGCGCTGCTCGACGGCGTGATCGATTATCTCCCGAATCCGCTCGACATGCCGCCGGCGAAGGGCGTCGATCTCAAGGATCACGACAAGATTATTGAGCGCAAGCGCGTTCCGGAAGAGCCGTTCTGTGGCCTTGCCTTCAAGATCGTGGACGACAAGTTCGGCACGCTCACGTACGTGCGCGTCTACTCGGGCAAGCTCGAGAAGGGCACGCGCGTGCTGAACGCGAACAAGGGTACGAAGGAAAACGTCAGCCGAATGTTCCAGATGTCGGCCGACGACCGCATCCCGCGCGACAGCGCGGAAGCGGGCGATATCGTGGCGGTCATCGGTGTGAACGAAGCGATGACCGGCGACACACTGTGCGATCTCGACCATCCGCTCGTGCTGGAACGCCCGACGTTCCCGGAGCCGGTGATCAGCATGTCGATCGAACCGAAGTCGGCCGCCGACAAGGACAAGCTTGGCAATGCGCTCACCAACCTGCGTCGCCAGGATCCGACGTTCAGCGCGACCTACAACAAGGAAACCGGCGAGACGATCATCGCCGGCATGGGTGAGCTGCACCTTGAAATCATCAAGCTGCGTCTCACGCGCGACTACAAGGTTGACGTGCAGGTCGGCAAGCCGAAGGTAAGCTATCGCGAAACCATCACTGGCTCGGCCGAAGACGTTTCGTACAAGCACGTAAAGCAGTCGGGTGGTCGCGGTCAGTATGGTCACTGCGTGATCAACATCTCGCCATTCGATGGCACGGATCCGGCGACGGGCCAGATGCTCGACGCGGAGACGCTGAAGAAGCTTGGCTGGGCGGACGGCATCGCATTCGAGAACAAGATCTTTGGCGGATCGATTCCGAAGGAATACATTCCGTCGGTCGAGTACGGCGCGCGTCAGGCCGCCAAGACCGGCGTGCTCGCGGGCTATCAGTTGATCAACGCGAAGATTACGCTGGTCGATGGCAGCGAACACCCGGTGGACTCGTCGCAGATCGCGTTCGAGTTGGCGGGCTCCGGCGCGTTTAAGGACGCGTGCAAGCGGGCGGGCATGACGCTGCTCGAGCCGATCATGAAGCTCGTCGTGACGACACCGAAGGATTTCGTCGGTAACGTCACGGGCGACCTCAATCGTCGTCGCGGATTGATCGTCAACAGCGAAGAGCGTGGCAATACGGTCGTGGTCGAAGCAGAAGTGCCGCTCTCTGAAATGTTCGGCTACACAACCGAACTCCGCTCGATGAGCCAAGGTCGCGCCGCGGCGGTGATGGAACCGCTGAAGTACGCCCCGGTTCCCACAAACGTCCGCAACCAGATCATCGAAGCGGCGGCCTGAGCCGTTGTGATCGATCAGAACTAGACGAAAGCAGGCTGGTCATTGCGACCAGCCTGCTTTTGTTTTGTCCGACTCGGTCGGTATTCTTCGGGCACTTCTTGGGGACGTTTATGGAAGTCACCGTTCGATGCCCGAAGTGCCGTCGTGAGTTGCAGGCGCCGGAGGAGGCGATTGGGGAGAAGGGGACTTGCCCGACTTGCGGGAAAAAGTTCATCCTTACGCCAGTCGTGAGTGAGCCTGAACCGGCGCCTGAGCCTGCGAAGAAAACGCACGTGAAGAAGAAGTCGGCGCGGTATCCGGAGGAGTATGTGCCGGCGTCGCCGTCGGTTTGGCGGCATCGGTTGTACGGCGTACTGCTTCTCGCGCTGGCGCCGCTCGTTTGGGATGTGACGCATACCGGGCATGCCGACTTCAACAGTCAAATGGCGCGGTCGCTCGCGAAGCACCCGGAGATCGTCGATCGGCTGACACAGATCTATCAGCAGAAACACGTGATACGAACGCGTGATTTCTTCTCCGCCATTCCCGAAAACAGGCTCGAAGGGGCGCTGCTGCCGTACAACACGTGGGGGCACTGGGGCATCGCGGCGGGGGCTGCGGTCCTCTTTCTCGCGATCGTGCGCTTAATGTTCGGGCCGCGAGTCACTCGCTTGCTGCACTTATTCTGGGTAGCGGTATTCACAGCCGCGGTCGGACTGCTCTTCTTCGTCATCCTGCATTACGCGACCGACTGGACCGAAGGCTACGAAATGCGCGGCGATGGGTACATCGTCATGTTTTTCTACCTGTGCAAGTTCATCAGCTTCTCGTACTACGCGTCGACGCGCCACATTGACTTTACCGCCAGCTTCCTGAGCTTTTCCATAGGTGCCGGACTATGCCAGGAACTGGTGAAAGCGCTTCCGCTGTTCTTTCTGTACACGGCTTGTGTCGGAAAGCCGGGATGGCGGGGGCTGGCGCTGTGGGGCATGGCGGCGGGCGTGGGATTTGGCGTCGCTGAGGGGATCAACTACTCGCGCGAGTTCTACAACGGCTTCTCGCCCGCGAGCGATTATGTGCTGAGGTTCGTCACCGGCGTTGCGATGCAGGCGACATGGACCGCGAGCATTGGCGTCGCGCTTTTCAACCACGAGCGCTGGACCCGCGGCTGGTCAAAGCACAAAGGCAAGCTGGCCGTTGCCCTGTTGTTGGTCCCGTTGCTGTTGCATGGCCTTTTCGCGACGTATCTAAACCGCGGAATGGAAACCGGTGCCCTGATCAGCGGAGCGGTCAGCTTTTTGTGGCTCGCTTTTCAGATCGAATGGGCCAACCTGGTCGAGGTTCACGACCCGGTGTCTGAACCCACGTCGGATCAGGAGCGTACTGATGCAGGCGCAAATCCTTCGTCTCTATTGACACGGTAGGAATTGTCGCTAAAGTCTTCCCCTCGCTCATTTCGCAGGTGAGCGGGGACATTTTGTCGGAAGTTCGCGGCTGACTGGACTGGAAAGACAGGACCAATGACTGGCGATCGGATTCGAATTCGGATGGAAGCGTACGACCACCGGGCACTTGACGCGTCGGCGAAGGAAATCGTCGATCACGCCAAGCGGACCAATGCCCGGGTCTGCGGTCCCATTCCGATGCCGACCCGCGTCGAGCGGTACACGGTTCTGCGCAGCCCGCACATCGATAAGAAGTCCCGTGAACAGTTCGAGATGCGCACGCACAAACGCGTGATCGACATCTTCGAACCCACGGCCCGTACGGTCGAAGCGCTCAACCGCCTCGTCGTCCCGGCCGGCGTCTTCGTGAAGATCAAGGCGTAACCCTTTTCGTTACAAACATGCCCCTGCAATTAAGGGGCATTTTGATTGACTGACCGTGGGGTTCATCCAAGAACCCATCCCCCAAGAGAAATCGCGGGGCACGAGTCGAGGATGAGTATTCGTCTAATTTGAGGACGGGTAAGAGCCAGGAACAGTTCCTCGCTCCTCTGCCTGAGTCACATGACACCAGCACTGCTTGGCAAGAAAGTCGGCATGACCCGCATCTACGACGAGAAGGGCGCGATCGTGCCCGTCACTGTCGTTCAAGCCGGGCCGTGCTCGATCACGCAGGTCAAGACCGCGGAAACCGATGGGTACAATGCTGTGCAGCTCGGCTTTGGAGACATCAAGCCGAAGTTCAGTACATTTCCGCTGATCGGTCACACCGCCAAGGCGGGCGTCGGACCGAAGAAGCACTTCCAGGAAATCAAACTCAAAGACGCGACCGACAAAGCCGCGGGTGATGTCGTCGACGTGACGATCTTCGACGGCGTGCAGTTCGTCGACGTCATCGGGACGAGCAAGGGCAAAGGCACCGCGGGCGTCATGAAGCGTCACCACTTCGGTGGTCAGCCGGCGTCGCACGGTACCGAACGCAAGCACCGCTCGCCGGGCTCGCTCGCGTCGCGCGCGACGTGGCGCGGCCAGTCGGGCAAGCCCAAGAAGGGCGTCCGCATGGCCGGTCACATGGGTATGGATCGCGTTACGACGCGAAACCACCCGCTCGTGAAGATCGACAAGGACAACAACCTGCTGCTCATCAAAGGAGCGCTCCCGGGACCAAACGGCGCGCTCCTTTTTGTTCGTAAAGCAGTGACCGCGAAGGTGAAGGCGGCAGCGGAGTAAAACGTTTAGCCGCCGCACGTGTGCGGCGAGGATACGACGATGATTGAAGTACCGGTTTACAACCAGTCCGGCCAGGAAGTTGAAAAGCTTCAGGTCGATGAAGCCAAGTTCGGCGGCGGCGAAGTCAACAAGGCGCTGCTGAAGCAGGCGCTGGTTTACTACCACGCGAATCAGCGTCAGGGCACCGTTCGCACGCAGGCCCGCGGTGAAGTCGCCGGGTCAACACGAAAGATGTTCCGCCAGAAGGGCACCGGCAACGCGCGAACGGGCGGCATCCGCAACCCGATCAAGGTCGGCGGTGGTCATGCCAAGCAGAAGCGTCCGAAGGATTGGCGCCAGTCGCTGCCGAAGAAGGCGCGTCAGCTTGCGAATCGTCATGCGATTCTCAGCAAGATCCAGAGCGGCGATGTTCGCGTGCTCGATTCGATCAAGTTCGAGCAGCCCAAGACGAAGTTCGTCGCGCAGATGTACAAGGCGCTGGGCATCGACCGCAGCTGTCTGCTCGCGATCAACGGCCGCGACGAAGCCCTCGAGCGCTCGGCCCGCAACCTGGGCCGCACGACTCTGACGACCGTCTCGCAGCTGAATGCGTGGGACATCCTTCGCAACCGAACGCTGCTGATGACGAAGGAAGGCCTTCAGGCGCTTTTGAAGTGAAATGATTTGTAAGGTGTGCTTCAGCACACCAGTCCGAATGGTGTGCTGAAGCACACCCTACAGGAACGAACAATGGACAACGTCAACGTCATCATCAAACCGCTGATCACGGAAAAGAGCACGCATCAGCAGACCACGCGCAACGCGTACGCGTTTCACGTCCATCCGGAAGCGAACAAGCATCAGATCAAGGATGCGGTTGAGAAGCTCTACAACGTGAAGGTCGCGGACGTGCGCACGATGACCCGCAAGGGCAAGCCGCGCCGGTCGCGTTTTAAGATCGGCACGACGCCGGATTGGAAGCGCGCGGTGGTTGTCCTCGCCGAGGATTCGCGAATCGAGTTGTTCTAAGGCCGAAGAGAAGAAGCCATGCCGATTAAATTTTACAACCCGACCTCGCCCGGCCGACGCCAGGGCTCGGTCCTGGACTACAAGGCGACGATCACCAAGTCGAAGCCGGAAAAGTCGCTCACCCGCGGCAAGCGCCGCGCCAGCGGACGCAATCACCATGGCGTGATCACTGCCAAGCATCACGGAGGCGGCAACAAGCGGCTGTATCGCTTCATCGACTTCAAGCGTCTGAAAGACGGCGTGCCCGCGACCGTGGAAGCGATCGAATACGATCCGAACCGCAGCTGCAACATCGCGCTCATCCGCTACGAAGACGGCGAGAAGAGCTACATCCTCGCTCCGAACGGGCTGCTGGTCGGCGCGAAAGTGATGAGTGGTCCGACCGCGGAGCCGGAACTCGGCAACGCGATGCCGCTGGCGAACATCCCGCACGGCCTCGAAGTTCACAACGTCGAGATGAACCCGGGCCAGGGCGGTAAGCTCGTTCGCTCGGCCGGTGGCGTCGCTCGACTGAGCGCCAAAGAAGGCGAATGGTCGGTGATCATTCTTCCGTCCGGCGAAATGCGCCGCGTGAAGAGCAAGTGCCGCGCGACGATCGGCCAGCTTGGCAATCTCGACTGGATCAACGTGAACCTCGGCAAAGCCGGCCGTTCGCGTCACATGGGCATCCGCCCGCACACCCGTGCGAAGGCGATGAACCCGATCGACCATCCGTTGGGTGGTGGCGAAGGCCGCAGCAACGGTGGACGTCATCCGGTCAGCAAGACCGGTGTGCCGGCCAAGGGCGGCATCACGCGTAGCCCGCGTGCCAAGAGCGAGAAGCTGATCCTGCGTCGCCGCAAGTTCGGCACGCATCAGGTTCGTCCGCAGACCGTCAACGTGTAAGACTCTGACAAGGTGAGTTAATGAGCCGAAGCGCCAAAAAAGGTCCTTTTGTAGACGAAAAGCTCTACTTGAAGGTCAGCAAGTTGAATGAGAATCGCGCCAAGCAGCCCATCAAGACGTGGGCCCGCGCGTGCACGATCATCCCGGAATTCGTGGGCCATACGTTTGAGGTCCACAACGGGAACAAGTTCCTGCGTGTGTTCGTGCAGGAAGACATGGTTGGGCACAAGCTCGGCGAATTCTCGCCGACGCGCGTCTTCCGTGGCCACAGCGGCAAGAAGCCGACGACGCCCGGCGCAGCGCCCGCTTAATGAAGAAGGATGAATGATGAATTATGAATGATGAAGTGAAGCTTTTTCATACTTCAGCATTCTGAATTCATAATTGAGGTTTCCAATGCCTTTCCAAGCCAAACACCGATTCGCTCGCATCGCGCCTCGCAAGGCGCGGCGATTGATGGATCTCGTCCGCGGACGAAGCGTGGACGACGCCCTCGCGATGCTTCGCTTCAGCAAGCAACGCGCCAGCGGAATGATCGAAAAGGTCATTCGCTCCGCGGTCGCCAACGCGAACGAGCAGGAAGAATCGCCGCCGCGCAACACGCTGTATGTCGCCAAAGCCTGGGCTGATCCGGGTCCGATCATCAAGCGTTTCCAGCCGAAGGATCGCGGCAAGGCCTATTCGATTCACAAGCGCACGAGCCATCTGGTCGTCACACTCGACGAGCGAGAGTAAGCACATGGGTCAAAAAGTTAATCCAACGGGTTTCCGCACCGGCATCACCGAAGACTGGAAGAGCAAGTGGTTCGCTCCGAAAGCGGCCTACGGCGACTTCCTCGGCGAGGACTTCAAGGTCCGCAAGCTGATCGACACCAAGCTGAATCGTCGGCCGCCGTTTGCTGCGGTCAGCGACATCCGCATCGAGCGAACCCGTGAAGAAGTAACGATTACCATTCACACCGCTCGTCCGGGCCTGGTGATCGGTCCCAAAGGCGCCGAAGTCGACAAGCTCCGCGAGGAACTTGAAGACATGATCAAGCGTAAGGTTGCTCCGATCAAAGTGATCGAAGTGAAGAACCCGGATCTCAACGCTCAGCTAGTCGCGGAAGCAATCGCCGAGCAGCTCAAGAAGCGGGCCAGCTTCCGCCGCGTGCTCAAGCAGCGCATGGAAGCCACGATGCAGGCGGGTGCCAAGGGCATCAAGATCTGCGTGAGCGGTCGCCTCGGCGGCGCGGAAATCGCGCGCCAGGAAAAGGCCGGCCAGGGCTCGGTTCCCCTCACGACGCTCCAGGCGGACGTGAACTACGGCTACGCGATCGCGTTCACGACTTTCGGCACGATCGGCGTGAAGACGTGGATCTACCGTGGCATGTACGGTGATGAAGGACTCGTCGCGGAGACTGATGTGCGTCCGGGCGGCGGAATGCGTCGCGGACGGCGGTAAGATGAGAAATTCGAAACCCGAAATTCGAAATTCGAAACAAATTCGAAATTCGAATGAGCTAAACGCAGCGTCGATTGTTTCGGGTTTTGAACATTGGAATTTGTTTCGAATTTCGAATTTCGAATTTCGGATTTGATCAGGTGATTTATGCCAATGATGCCCAAGCGGGTGAAGTTCCGCAAAAGCCAGCGCGGAAAGATGAAAGGCAATGCCACCCGCGGCAATACGGTCGCGTTTGGTGAATACGGCCTGCAAACGCTCGAGACGTCGTGGATCAGTGCGCGTCAGATCGAAGCCGGTCGCGTGGCTGCGTCGCACTTCCTGCGCCGCGAAGGCCGATTGTTCATCCGCATCTTCCCGCACAAGCCGGTCTCCGGTAAGCCGCTGGAAACGCGTATGGGTAAGGGCAAGGGCGAGCCGGAATACTGGGTGGCGATCGTCAAGCCCGGCACCGTGATGTTCGAAGTGACCGGCGTCGATGAAGCGACCGCCAAGCGGGCCCTGGCTCGCGTGGCTCACAAGATGCCCGTGCAGACGCGCTTCGTCGCCCGTCGTCACGCTGTCGCCTAAATGAATTGAGAGTTGAGGCTCAGATGAGCAAGCAGACAAAAGAACTTCGCGAACGAGAGACCGAGGCGCTTCAGCACGACCTCACCGACCAGCAGAAGCACCTGTTTGATCTCCGCACCCAGGCGGTGACGGAAAAGCTCGAAGATCCGAGCCAGATCGCCAAGACGCGGAAGCACATTGCCCGCGTCAAGACGCTCCTCCGTCAGCGCCAACTGGAAGCACAGAAGAAGGCATAACGAACGTTTAGCCGCCTCGCGTGCGAGGCGAGGCTGACGCATCGAGAACAATTATGGCAGAAGCAACCGCAGAAAAAGTCGAGCGACCGCTGCTCCGGAAGATCCAGGGCATCGTCGCGTCCGACAAGGGCAACAAGACGATCAAGGTCGTCGTGGAATACCAGACGCGCCACCCGAAGTACGGCAAGTACCTGAAGCGGCGGACCGTGCTCCATGCCCATGACGAGAAGAACGAAGCGCGCGAAGGCGACACGGTGGAAATCGCCGAGTGCCGGCCGCTGAGCAAAACCAAGCACCATCGGCTGCTCCGCATCGTCACCAAGGCGCCGGAAAAGGCCGTGCAGGTCAGTGCGGAAGAAGTGATGACCGGTAAAGCGCCCGAAGAACGCTAGTCGCGCGTTGCTTGTTGCACGTTGCTGGTCGCGGCAACCAACAAGCAACATGCAACACGCAACAAGCAGAGTTGAGTCATGATCCAGCAACAATCATACGTAGACATCGCCGACAACACCGGCGCGAAGCAGGCGATGTGCATCAAGGTTCTTCGCGGCAGCTCGTCGAAGGGCAAGTTCAAGCGCAAGATCGCCAACGTCGGCGACGTGATCATCTGCGCCGTGAAGATCGCGGCGCCCGGTGGCGAAGTGAAGCAGGGCGAGATCATCCGCTGCGTCGTCGTTCGCACCAAGCAGCCGACGATCCGCAAAGACGGTAGCTACGTCCGCTTCGATAAGAACGCGGCCGTTGTGATCGACAAGGAAAACAACCCGCGCGGCACCCGCATCTTCGGAGCGGTCGCCCGCGAGCTGCGAGACAAGAACTTCATGAAGATCGTTTCTCTCGCGAGCGAAGTGGTTTAACGGATGCATGTGGCGTGTGGCTTGTTGCATGTCGTGACAACAAGCAACGAGCAACAGGCAACAAGCAACGAGTACAGCAATGGCAAGACACATTAAATCCGGCGAACAGGTGATCGTGATCGCGGGCGCGGACAAGGGTAAGACCGGTCGCGTACTCCGCGTGCTAACGGGCAAGGATCGCGTCGTGGTCGAAGGGATCAACCGCGTGTGGAAGCACGTACGTCCGAGCCAGCGGAATCCGCAGGGCGGTCGCATCCAGAAGGACGCGCCGATCCACATCAGCAACGTGATGCCGCTGGATCCGACCACGAACAAAGGCACGCGGGTGCGATTCGAGGAAAAAGAAGGCGTGAAGCACCGCATCGCGGTGGGAACCGGCGCCGACCTGGGTCGCACGGGCAAGAAGTAAACCTCTAATGAAGCGGCGGGGCTTGCCCCGTCCGAGAGACGACGGAAGTTACAAACCGTTCACCGTCTCGACAAAGTTGAGACGAACGAACCGAGGAAGTCATGGCAGAAGAGAAAAAGAAATCCGGCAAGCCGAGCGCGGAAGAAATCGCCGCGAAGAAGGCCGCCGCCGCGCGGGCCAAGAAGGGCGCGCAGGTCGAGGACACCGGCGCTGACGAAGCACCGGCTGGTCCGATCCCGACTCCGCGTTTGCTCGAACACTACCGCACCACGGTCGTGCCACAGCTCAAGCAGAAGTTCGGGTTCACCAACCCGATGGCCGTGCCTAAAGTCGAGAAGATCATCATCTCGATGGGCGTCGGCAAGTACGGCACCGCCGGTGGTGAAGGCAAAGGCAAGATCGAGCAGGCCGAAAAGGAACTGTCGGTCATTGCCGGTCAGAAGCCCGTCCGCACCAAGGCGAAGAAGTCCGTCGCGAACTTCAAGCTTCGCGAAGGGATGGACGTCGGGCTGAAGGTGACGCTCCGCGGCATTCGGATGTATGAGTTCATGGATCGTCTGATCTCGCTCGCGTTCCCGCGCGTGAAGGACTTTCGCGGCGTGGATCCGAACGGGTTCGACAAGAACGGCAACTACAACTTCGGTTTCACAGAACAGACCGTGTTTCCGGAAGTGGATGCCGCCGCCGTCACGTTCCAGCAGGGCATGAACATCACGCTGGTGACGAGCGCGAACAAGCCGGAAGAGGGCCGCGAGCTCCTGAAGGGGTTTGGCTTCCCGTTCCGTGATGAAACGAAGCAGAAATAACACTGGAACGGAGCCGGACCGTGTCGGTCCGGTCCGGGTCGAAACGACCCGGCTCCGTCCCCTGTGTGATTGACAGGATTAGCAATATGGCAACGAAAGCCTGGGTCGCAAAACAACAACGCCGTGAAGAGCTCGTGAAGCGCTTTGCGGAGATCCGTCGAGAGCTGAAGAAGCAGAAGAACTTCGCCGCATTGGCGAAGCTTCCGCGGGACAGCTCCCCGACGCGTAGCCGCAACCGCTGCCAGCTGACCGGCCGCAGCCGAGGCGTGCTCCGCCGGTTCAAAGTCTCGCGCATCATGCTCCGCGAGCTCGCACTGGCCGGAAAGATCCCGGGACTGAAGAAAGCCAGCTGGTAACAGCTGGCAGAGAGCCCAGCGGCTCCGCCGCGGGTTTGACGACGAACGATTTCAATATCGTTGGAGACTGTAATAGCGATGAACAACCAAGATCCCATCGCGGACATGCTGACGCGGATTCGCAATGCCAACCGGGTTGGGCGCCGAATGGTGCTCATTCCGAGGAGCAAGATCTGCACGGGCATTGCGCAGGTCCTGAAGGACGAAGGCTACATCGAAGAAGTCGATGAAATCGCCGACACCCAGCAGGGCCAGCTCCGCATCAAGCTCAAATACTCGCTCAGTGGCGACAAGGTCATTCACACGATCGACCGCACGAGCAAGCCCGGCTGCCGCGTATATCGCAGCGTCGGCGACCTGCCCAAGATCCTCAACGGCATGGGCATCGTCGTGATCAGCACGAGCAAGGGCGTGATGTCCGACCGCAAGGCGCGCGAAGCGAACGTCGGTGGTGAGTTGTTGTGCACGGTTAGCTAGTGGCATGTTGCGTGTCGCGTGTTGGAATTCCAACAAGCAACAAGCAACGAGCAACATGCAGGTGAAACTATGAGTCGTATCGGAAAAAAACCCGTTCCCGTCGGCAAGGCGAAGGTGACCGTGAAGGATCGCCACATCGCGGTCGAAGGCCCCAAGGGCAAGCTCGCTCTCGATGTGCATCCGCTCATCACGGTGAAGCAGGAAGACGGCAACCTCGTCGTCACGCGGCCGAACGATGAAAAGCAGAGCAAGGCGCTGCACGGCCTGACCCGCGCGCTGCTTGCGAACATGATCGAAGGCGTGACCAACGGCTACAAGAAGTCGCTGGAGATTCAGGGCGTCGGTTACAAGGCCGAACAGCGCGGCAAGAACCTCGTGCTGTCGGTCGGCTATGCCAATCCGGTCACCCTCGCGGTTCCGGGCGATGTGGCGGTTCAGCTCGAAGGCGCGAACAAGATTCACGTGAGCGGCGCCGACAAGCAGGCGGTTGGCGAATTCGCCGCCCAGATCCGCAAGGTGCGCAAGCCCGAGCCGTACAAGGGGAAGGGCATCCGTTACGAAGGCGAAGTCGTCAAGATCAAGCCAGGCAAGGCATTCGCCGGCGCTGGAGCGAAGTAATAGAGGAGAGTTGTCAGTTGTCAGTTGACAGTTGTCAGTAAGAACGCCACTGACAACTGCCAACTGACAACTGAAAACTATTGAACGATGGCAGACAAGAACAAAGACAAGATGAAGCGGCTGCAGCGGCGGAAATTTGGCATCCGCAAGACGCTGAGCGGATCGTCCGAGCGCCCGCGGTTGACCGTCTTCCGCAGCGACAAGCACATTTACGCGCAGCTGATCGACGATCTCGCCGGCAAAACGCTCGCGAGCGCTTCGAGCACGATCAACGACGTTCGCGGCGATCTGAAGAACGGTGGAAACCTTGCAGCCGCGAAGCGCGTCGGCAAGGCGATCGCCGAGCGCGCCAAGGCCGCGGGCATTTCGCAGGTGGCGTTCGATCGCGGTGGCCGCATGTATCATGGTCGCATCAAGGCGCTCGCGGATGCGGCGCGCGAAGGCGGATTGAAGTTCTAGGTTGACTGGCAGCGGCACTTAAGTGCCATCTGCCGGAAACGTGACGATTCGAGAATATTATGGCTGAAGAAACGAATCAGACTCCCGAACAGCAGCAGACCCCGGCCGACCAGCAGGCTCCGCAGGCCGCTGCAGGCGCACAGCCGCAAGCGGGCGCCGAAGGCGCTCCGCAGGCGGGAGGCGCACCGCCGCAACAGGAGCAGCAGCGCGGCGGACAGGACCGCGGCGGTCGCGGTGGTCAGCGTGGCGGTGGTCGCGGCGGTCAGCGCGGGGGTGGTCGAGGGCGCGGTGGCCGTGGTGGTGGCGACCGCGGCGGCGAAGAATCCGGCGTTGAGTCGGCGGTCGTCCGCATCTATCGCTGCTCGAAGGTCGTCAAGGGTGGTCGCACGTTCAGCTTCGGCGCGCTCGTCGTCGCCGGCGATCGTCGCGGCAACATCGGCATCGGCTACGGTAAGGCGAATGAAGTCCCGGGCGCCGTCGAAAAGGCGACCAAGGACGCTCGCAAGGTGATGTTCAAGGTGAACCTCAAGGGCACCACGATCCCGCACACGGTGAAAGGCACCAGCGGCGCCAGCACGGTCATCCTCGCTCCGGCCCGTCCGGGCACGGGCGTGACCGCGGGCAAGAGCGTTCGCCCATGCATGGAACTGGCCGGCATCACCGACATCCTCACCAAGGCGTACGGCTCGACGAGCCCGAAGAACCTGGTGAAGGCGACGATGGCGGCACTTCGTCAACTCCAGAACCGCGAGCAGGTCGAAGAGGCGCGCGGCGTGCAGTTGCCGAAGGGCGCCGGAGAATTGGTCACCGCCTAAGTTGTAGGGGCGACGCATGCGGCGCCCGCATTTGAAGAAGGGCGACGCAAGCGTCGCCCCTACGAGAACTCCAATGAGCATGACCCAAGACATCACGGCTGGCCTGCGAAACAAGCGTTCGCAGCGCAAGGGCCGAGGCGAATCGAGCGGACGCGGAAAAACGTCCGGCCGCGGAAACAAGGGCTCCAAGGCGCGCGTCGGTACGACGTACAAGCCGACGTACGAAGGCGGTCAGACCGAACTGTTCCGCCGCTGGCCGAAGCGCGGCTTCTCGAACGTCAACTTCGAGCGCAAGTTTCACATCGTGAACCTCGCCGACCTCGAAAAGTTCGACAACGGCGCGACGGTCGATGCTGCGGCGCTGCTCGACAAGGGCGTGATCCCGGACAACAAGCAGCAGGTGAAGATCCTCGGCGACGGCGAGTTCTCGAAGAAGCTCACGGTGATCGCGGGTTGGTACAGCAAGTCGGCCCACGAGAAGATCACCCAGGCCGGTGGAACCGCGCAGAACCTCAAGGGCGAAGCGTTCGAGTTCCCCAAGCCCAAGAAAAAGTTCGTCCCGCGCGAGGGCGGACCGAAGAAGAGCAAGAAGGCTCAAGCTTCGGAAGAAGCTCCCGCAGGCGAAGCGCCCGCGAAGGAAGCGGCCAGGCCCGAGGGCGAACAGCAGGCCTAGGATTGGGTTTAAATGTCATTCTGAGAGCGTGTGATCTTTTCAGCGTGGCGAGGGCATCTTGCCCTCGCGAACGCGGCTGTAGCCGCAAATGCGAGGGCGAGACGCCCTCGCCACGCAAAAAATCACAGACTCTGAGCGAAGCGAAGAATCTGGCTTTTTTGGAATTGCCGGACTCTTCGCTTCATTCAGAATGACAGATCGTTTTCTGCGATCTCGGGATTGAGTCATGATGTCAACCCATCTCCTGGCAGCGATCTACGAGCGGCCCGGGTTCTGGTACACGATCGGCCTGATCGTCGCCGTTGTCGCGATCTGGGCGTTCACCACGACCGAGCTGTTCAAGCGGTTTATCAATATCTTCAAGGTGCCCGAACTGCGGAACAAGGTGCTCTTCACCTTGTTCATGCTGGCGATCTATCGCATCGGGTATTCGGTGCCGCTTCCGGGCGTCGACCAGAATGCGATGGCGAAGATCGCCGAGCAGCAGGGCGACACCAGCGCTGCGGGGCGACTCGCGGCGTACATGTCGCTGTTCTCGGGCGGCAATCTCTCGCAGAGCACGGTGTTCGCACTGGGCGTGATGCCATACATCTCGGCGTCGATCATCTTCCAGCTTCTCGCGACGGTCGTCCCTTCGCTCGAGAAGCTGCAGAAGGAAGGCCAGACCGGGCAGAAGAAGATCCAGGAGTGGACGCGCTATTCAACCGTGCCGCTCTGCATGCTGCAGGCGCTGTTCATCATTAAGGGGTACCTGCTCAACTCGCAAAATGTGCTCGTGCAGCGTGTCTTCGCGACGCAGCATCTGGCGATGTTCATTTTTATGGGCGTCGTCGCGATGACGGCCGGCAGCATCTTCCTGATGTGGCTCGGCGAGCAGATCGATGAATATGGCCTGGGCAACGGCATCAGCTTGATCATTCTCGCCGGTATCGTGGCTCGCATGCCCGCGGCCGTCGGGATGCTCTTTCAGCAGTCGAAGCTCGCTGGTGACAGCGCGGCCGCGATCACGCCGGGCAAGATCCTCGTGCTCTGTTTCTTCTTCGTGGTGATCGTCGCGGGATCGATCTTGATCACGCAGGCGCAACGCCGCATTCCGATTCAACAGGCCAAGCACACCCGCGGCCGGCGCGTGTATGGTGGAAGCCGCCAGTACCTGCCGCTTCGCGTGAATCACGGCGGCGTTATGCCGATCATCTTCGCCAACTCGCTGATGATCTTCCCGGGCGTCTTCTTCGGGTGGCTCGCGAACGCAGTGAATCAGGGTGGGAACAATACCGGCTGGTTCCCGGGCTTCCTCAACTGGCTGAACATGGAATTCGGTCGCACCGGGTTCATCTACATCATCTCCGAAAGCATCATGATCTACTTCTTCGCCTACTTCTGGACGACGGTCCAGTTCCAGCCGAAGGAGATGGCGAATCAGCTGCGCGATTACGGCAGCTTCGTTCCGGGCCTGCGTCCGGGCAAGCGAACGAGCGACTACCTCGAAAAGGTGATGATGCGCATCACGTACGTCGGCGCTGCGTTCCTTTGCGTGATCGCGGTCGTTCCGTCGGTGGTGACTGCGCTGATGAACATTCCGCCGCTCGTGTCGCAGTTCCTTGGCGGCACCGGATTGCTGATCGTCGTGAGCGTCGCGCTCGACATGGTGCAGCGGATCGAAGCGAACCTGCTGATGCGAAACTACGGCGGGTTCCTCAGCAGCGGCCCCGGCGGCAGCAGCAAGGGCAAGAGAATCAAAGGCCGGCAGTACTAGCTGTTCAGCGGTCAGGTGCAGGGTTTAGCCTAGAATTGGTAGAGTCCTGAACCCTGAACCCCGAACCCTGAACCCTATGCCAATTATCATTAAAACTCGTCGCGAGATTGAGATGATGCGGCGGGCGGGGCAGGTCGCGAACTCGATCCTTCAGAAGATGAAGCAGGCGACGATCGCGGGCGTGACGACCGGCGAATTGAACGAGCTTGCCCGGTCGGAACTGGCGAAGCACAACGCGATCGGGCTCTCGAAGAATTACCCGACGTACAAGCCCGGTGAAGGATTCCCGGCCGAGACGTGCATCAGCGTGAACGAAGAAGTCGTTCACGGCATCCCCGGTCAGCGGCAGCTGCGCGAAGGCGATGTCGTGACGCTCGACCTGGCGCTGTCGCTCGGCGGATATTGCTGCGACAGCGCCATCACCGTGCCCGTGGGCGACATTCACCCGGCGGCGAAGAAGCTGCTCGATGTCACGCGAGAAACGCTCGTCCTGGCGGTCCAGAACATGAAGCCTGGCCGAAAGTGGTCGGACATCGCACGGCTGATGCAGCACAACGTCGAAACGAACGGCTTCAGCGTTGTTCGCGAGTTCGTCGGCCATGGCATCGGTCGCACGATGCACGAAGAGCCGAAGGTCGCGAATTTCGTGACGGCCGAACAGTTGCGAGGCGATTTTAAGTTGCGGCCCGGCATGACGTTAGCCGTCGAGCCGATGGTGGTCATGGGTCGCCGAGACGTGGTGCTTCTGGACGACAACTGGACGGTCGTCACCGAAGACCGCATGCCCGCGGCGCACTTTGAGCACACGGTGGCTGTGACGGAAACGGGCGTCGATATTTTGACCGACGGGCGACCCGCGCCCGTGGCCGCGACGTAATACTGAACCCCCTCAATCGAGTGGGACGTGCCGGTTTCTTGAGATATTCAAGTCACTGTGCTATAAAGGCGGATTCCCCGGTTTTAACCCGGTTAGCAGGTGGTGCAGCCATGAAAGTGCGAGCAAGCGTTCGTCGTATCTGTGAAAACTGCAAGATCGTCCGCCGAAAAGGCATCGTGCGCGTGATCTGCAGCAACACGAAACACAAGCAGAAGCAAGGATAGAAATAGTTGTCAGTTTTTAGTTGCCAGTTGGCAGAAAATGCCAGCACTGACAACTGCCAACTGACAACTGTCAACTGGAGCGATTACATGCCCCGTATCTCAGGCGTCGATATTCCGCCGGACAAGAAGATCAAGATCAGCCTTCGCTACATCTTTGGCGTAGGCCCGAGCAATGCGATGTCGATCCTCAAGGAAGCCGGCATTGACCCGGAACGTCGCGCCAAGGAACTGAGCGAAGACGAGCTGGCGAAGATCATCGGCATTCTCGATCGTGGAATTCTGGTGGAAGGCGCGCTGCGTCGCGCGATCGGCCAGAACATCACGCGTCTGCGTGATATCGGCAGCTACCGCGGTGCGCGTCACCGCCGCAGCCTCCCGGTCCGCGGACAGCGCACGCGTTCCAACGCCCGCACCCGCAAGGGCCCGCGCAAGACCGTCGCCGGTAAGAAGGGCGTGAAGGAACTCGGTAAGTAGTGCAGACTGGTGATTGATGAGTGGTGAGTGACACCTGTGTCGTCGCCTTTTTCAATCACCAATCACCAATAACCAGCTAGAGGCTTGCGGGGACGGCGTAGTGCCGGATGATCCGCATTGAAAAGGAAAACACATGGGCGAAGCAGCCAAACCCGCTGCCGGTGCAAAGGCCGCGGCGAAGAAGAAGATCCGCAAAGGTGTGACCCGCGGAATCGCGCACATCAAGGCGACGTTCAATAACACGATCGTCACCATCACCGACACCAATGGCGAAACGATCGCCTGGGCCTCCGCCGGCAAGGGCGGGTTCTTCAAGGGCGCGCGCAAGAGCACGCCGTACGCCGCCGGTCGCGCCGCCGAAAACGCCGCGCAACAGGCGCGCAAGAGCGGTATGGTCGAGGTCGAAGTGAAGGTCAAAGGCCCCGGCGCAGGTCGTGAACAGGCGATTCTTAATCTGCAGAACGCCGGCCTGAAGATCACCGGCATCGAAGACGTGACGCCGCTTCCGCACAACGGTTGCCGTCCACCGAAGAAGCGCCGAGTCTAAGAAGTGCCTGTTGCGTGTGGCGTGTTGCTTGTTGGAAGACAAGCGACTCCGACATGCAACAAGCAGCGTGCAACAAACAACAATCAAGATCGCGCTTGACGACGAGGTAGGCGTACAGATGGTCCCAATCGGTTGGGACGGGAACTGCCTGCAATTCGGATAAGCGCAAAGGAGCAACTCATGAGAATTCGTTGGCGTGGTTTGGAATTGCCGTCGCGCGTCACGCGCGATGACGCCGTTTCGACGGACACATACGCGAAGTTCAGCGCCGAGCCGTTCGAGCGCGGGTTTGGTACGACCGTGGGCAACAGCCTCCGTCGCATCCTGCTCAGTTCGCTCGAAGGCGCCGCGGTCACCCACATCCGCCTCAAGGGCGCCGAACACGAGTTCAGCAGCCTCGCCGGCGTGATGGAAGACGTCACCGACATCATCCTCAACATCAAGAGCCTGATCGTGAAGCTCGATGGCGACGAGACCAAGGAGATGAAGCTCCACGCCACCAAGGCCGGTCCCGTCACGGGTGGCATGATCGAAGCCGACCCCGCGATCACCATCGTCAACAAGGACCTGGTCATCGCCACGCTCACCGAGAATGTCGATTTCGACATGACCCTCACGGTCAGCAAGGGCCGCGGCTACGTCACGGCCTCGGAAAACATCGAAGACATCGAAGAGCAGGAGATCGGCCTCATCGCCGTCGACTCGATCTACTCGCCCGTGACGCGCGTGCGTTATGCGACCGAAGATGCCCGCGTCGGACAGAAGACCGACTACGACCGGCTCATCCTCGAGATCTGGACCAACGGCACGATTACGCCGGAAATGGCGCTGGTCGAAGCGAGCAAGATCCTCCGCAAGCACCTCAACCCGTTCGTGCAGTATTTCGAGCTCGGCTCGGACACCGCTTCGGACGACGCGATCAACGCGCTGCGTGACGCGAACAAGGCGATGATCGATCCGGATCTGCAGCAGAAGCTGAGCATGACAGTCCAGGAGCTGGACCTGTCGGTTCGCGCCAACAACTGCCTGGAATCGGCGAAGATCGCAACCGTGCGCGATCTCGTGAAGAAGACCGATTCGGATCTGCTCAAGGTCCGCAGCTTCGGCAAGACGAGCCTTCGTGAAGTGAAGCGCCGTCTGGCCGACATGGGCCTGAGCCTTGGCATGGATCTCGACGCGGCCGCAAGCAATCAAGCCGCCGCCGCGACGATGCCCGACGAAGAAGAACCGGCCGAAGCGCAAGGCGCCGGGACGGATGGAAACCAATAAGGATTTGCGGGTTGCTTGTTGCGTGTTGCACGTTGGAAACAGCGGCAACTCGCAACAAGCGGCACGCAACTAGCAACGAGCAAACTATGTCCAGTCACATGCTTCGCGGCCGGCAACTCAGCCGCGATACGGAACATCGCAAGGCGCTTCGCCGAAACCTCGTGCAGAGCCTGTTCGAGCACGGCAAGGTCCGCACGACTCTCCCGAAGGCCAAGGAAGTTCGCGCCTTCGCGGAGAAGCTGATCACCATCGCCCGCAAGAAGGACCTGACGGCCCGCCGTCGCGTCATCTCGATGATGCGCGATCGCCGGCTCGTCGATGAAGAGCAGGAATTCACCGGCCAGACGGTCGTTCAGAAGTTGTTCGATGAAGTGGCGCCCGCCTTCGCGGATCGCACTGGCGGATACACCCGCATCATCAAGCTGAGCGACTACCGCATCGGCGATGCCGGCAGCCTGGTGCTCCTGCAACTCTTGACCGAAGAATCCAAGCCCCGCGGCACGTCGCGTCGCTCGGCCGGCCTTCGCCGCAAGCGCAACGAGCGCCGCCATCAGTTCGCCTCGAAGATCGCCAAGAAGGACAAAGGCGAGAAGGCTCCTGAAGCTGCACAGGCAGAGCAGAAGGAAGGCGATCAGAGCAACGCCTGAGCGCTCGATTCAACTTCGACCACGACCGCGTCGGATCCTCCGACGGGCATCAAGTTGCGGGTGTAACGATTCTGCGGTCGTCCGGCGCTGCGTTTGGTTGATCGGTCGCGCAGAACTTGCACCGGCTCGCCTTGAAGGGAATTTCCGAGAGACAGAACGGGCATTCCTTGATTGTCGGCTCCCCAGGCGCAGGCGGCGGCTTTACACGCCCTTTGAGAAGCTGCAATCCTTTCACGATCACCAGGAATACTGCCAGCGCGATGATGAGGAAGTTCAACAACTCTGCGAGAAACGGCCCAATTTCGATCTTGCCGATGTGCCAATGTTCCCATCCGCCATGCAGACCCGGAATATAGCTGAGCGCGGGAAAGAAAATGTTCTTCACGACCGAGTCGATCACCTTGCCAAAGGCGGCGCCGATCACCACCGCGATCGCTAGATCGATCATGTTCCCCTTGAACGCGAAGTCTTTGAACTCCTGCCAGAGCTTGCTCATGCCGCACCTCGATGTGGTCGCCCAGCGTGAACAATAGAAAAAGACGATCGACACTGTCAATTTTCGTTGAAGCAGGCGGCAGGGGTCAGAGCCAATCTCCCTCGCGCAGGCCGCCCCATGTGATGCTCTGCGAACCGGGACCTACCGCACCCGCGGGCTGGCATGTCCCGCGCAGCACGTGGTCTTCCACGCGGCAGGTGAAACGCTGCCGCGGATAGGCGTGCCACGGATGCGAAAGCGTGAATGTGAGTTGATCCCCCAGCAGTCGGCCATTCATCACGGGGATTCTCGATTTGCCGATGTGCGCATTTCCCCAGACGAACTGGTTATGCCGATGCAGTTCGAGCCGCATGTGGGTGCGGTCACTCGGCCGATCGATCACGCATCGCCATGTTCCCTGCGCCCATGCGGGGACGATCCATTTCAGCAGCGTGCGATGATGCACGTAGATGCGCTGATCCGGCTGCCAATCGCCCATGTCGAAATAATTCGAAATGATCCGCGTGCCAGGACGCAGCTCCCACTGGAACTTGGGAATGAGCCGCGCATTGATTGCAGGCAGAAGATAAGTCATCACCACCGTCGCATCCCGCAGATCGAAGTCGAAAAAACTTCCGCGGATGAATGTCGCGCGGTGGCGCATGCCGGCCTTGTTGCAGTTTTCGTAGCACTCGTGAATGCGCTGCAGATCAATATCCACACCGGTCGCGCGGGCGCCGCGTTTGGCTGCGGCGATCACCAGCCGACCATCGCCGCAGCCGAGATCATAAAACACGTCGTTCTCATTCACGCCCGCGAAGCGCATCATCGCTTCGACAACGGGGGCGTCGGTCGGCAGATACGGCACATCCCGCTGCGGCTGATCGCGGTGAACCTTTAACTCTCGCGGATCGGGTGCATCGTGCGTTAGCCGCGCGGTAACGCCTCGCGCGGCGTCTACGATCGCAGGAGATCCCGCGTCACTGCTGTACGCTGTTTCCATCGCTCGACTTCTTCCTGCGCTTGGGCTCCGGCTTCTCGTAGAGCATGAGCGACGTACACGGCCGAAAGCCGCATGACCCGAAGAGATGATGCACGATCGAATCCCCGGCGATTGCTTCAACGCGGATCTGCTTGATGCCGACCAACTCAAACTTCTCCTGCATCGCTTTCACGAGGCTCACGCCGACGCGGCGTTTACGATACGCCTCGTTCACCCACAGATCGTGGATCACGCCGAATTCGCCGGTGCGATAGATCGGTGCGTCCTTCTCAACCGATGCAAGCAGAAACCCCACAAGCTCGCTCTCGTCCTCGGCGACGAGCACGGTCATCCGCGGATCTTCCGCAATCTTTCCAAGCCATCGCCGATAGTTCGTCTTCAGATCATCGACGAGCCCATACCGCTGCGGATCAAGCAACTGCTGATGCGCCGCCGCCTGAAGAATCATCGGGGCGAGCCGATCGGTGTCAGCGTATTCGGCTTCACGAATGTTCATTTGAGTTGCGAGAGTTTCTGGTACAGCACGGCCGCGCTGCGTGTGCCTTTGTAGAGCGAATCAAGATCGAACTTTTCGTTCGGCGAATGGACGCGGTCGTCTGGCAGGCCGAAGCCGACGAGCAGCGTGTCGATGCCGAGCGCCTGCTTGATCAGGCCGACGACCGGAATGCTTCCGCCTTCGCGCATCATCGTCGGCTTCACGCCGAAGCCCTGCTCGACCGCTTCGGCGGCGAACTGCATTGGGCGGCTGTCGATTGGGACGAGCACCGGCTTCGATGCGCCATGCCAGACGAACTTCACCTGAACCTGATCGCCGCACTTCGCGCGGATTGTCTTCTCAAATGCGACTTGGATTTTCTCAGGATCCTGATCCGGCACCAGGCGCATCGAGATCTTCATGGACGCGGTCGATGGAATGATCGTCTTGGCACCGGGGCCTTGGTAACCGGTCGTGATGCCGTTGACGTCGCACGTTGGACGAGCCCATTTTCGCTCGATCGAACTGTAGCCTTCTTCGCCCGTTCCCTTCTTCAGGCCAACGCCTTTGGCGAATTCGTCTTCGGAGAATGGGAGCCTGCGCCACATCGCACGCTCGGTCTCCGTTAACGCAACGACGTCGTCGTAGAAGCCGGGAATGGTCACGCGACCCTTGTCATCGTGCAGCGACGCGACGATCTCGCAGAGGAAATTCGCCGGATTGACGACCGCTCCGCCGAAAAGACCGCTGTGCAGATCGTGGCTCGGACCAGTGATGAAGACTTCCGCGTAGCAAAGCCCACGCAGCCCGTAGGTGATGGCGGGGAGGCCTTTCGCGAACTGGTTCGTGTCGCTGATGACCGCGAGGTCTGCACGAAGCGCGTCGCGGTGTTCTTTGAAGAACGCGCCGAGGTTGTCGCTTCCGATCTCTTCTTCGCCTTCGATGATGACCGTGAGGTTGATCGGCGGGCCACCATGCGCCTGCCACGCCATGATCGCTTCGACGTGCGCCCAGACCTGGCCCTTGTCGTCGGCGGCGCCGCGCGCGTAGATCGCGCCATCGCGGATCGTCGGCTCGAACGGGCCCGTCTTCCACTGCTCGAGCGGCTCGGGTGGTTGGACATCGTAGTGGCCGTAGAGAAGGATTGTCGGGCGTCCGGGTTGATGCTTGTTCTTCGCCACGACCGCGGGATGTCCTGCACTGAGCTTGTCGAACGTGCCCTTCGTTGGCATGACGGCGACGTCCATCGCCGCGAAACGAAACTGGTCGGCGAGCCACTGGGCACACCGCTGCATATCGGGCTTGTGATCGGGCTGCGCGCTGACGCTGGGGATGGAGAGGAATTCCTTGAGCAGCGCGATCGACTGATCGCGTCGGCCGTCGATGGTCTTGAGAACGTCTTCGAGCATTCCGATAAAGTAGCACGGCTTCGCGACGCGTGCATGGTTTGAAACGGAAGAAATTGCTGACTTGTCGTGAGCAGGTTTCGGAACACAATGTCCGCACGATGCTCGAAATCCAAGGCACGCAGTTTCTCCTCAACGGCAAACCTTTCCGCATTTTCTCCGGTGAACTTCACTACTTCCGCATCGCGCGCGAATATTGGCGCGATCGATTGCTCAAAGCTCGCGCGATGGGCTTGAACACGATCTGCACGTACATGCCCTGGAACCTGCATGAGCCGCGGCCGGGTCGGTTCGATTTCGCGGACATGCTCGACGTGGCGGCGTTCGTTCGAATGGCTCAGGAGCTTGGACTTTGGGTGCTGCTGCGGCCGGGACCTTACATTTGCGCCGAGTGGGATTTCGGTGGACTGCCCGCGTGGTTGCTGGCGAATCGTGACCTGCGCATTCGCTGCATGGACCCGGGATATCTTCCGGCGATGACGCATTACATCGAGCGCGTCGGGCGCGAGCTTTCGCCGCTCACATGCACGCGCGGCGGGCCGATCCTGATGGTGCAGGTCGAGAACGAATACGGCAGCTACGCTAACGACAAGGAATACCTCCGCACGCTGCGCGATCTCCTCGTTCGCGTGGGATTCGACGTCCCGCTCTTCACGAGCGACGGGTCCGATTCCGACATGTTCGCCGCGGGCACCGTGGAAGATTGCCTCGCGGTCGTGAACTTCGGGAGCAATGCCGAGCATCACATCGGTCGGCTCCGCGCGTTTCGTCCGAATCAGCCGGCGATGTGCGGCGAGTTCTGGTGCGGGTGGTTCGACGCGTGGGGAAAGCCGCGGCAAGGCAGCGCTTCCACCGACTCCGCTAAGGATCTGAAGTGGATGCTTGAGAATGATGCGTCGTTCAACCTCTACATGTTCCACGGTGGAACAAACTTCGGCTTCACATCGGGCGCGAATCATCACGGGCAATACGAGCCGCAGGTGACGAGCTACGACTACTGGGCGCCACTCGATGAAGCGGGTCGCCCGCAGCCGAAGTATTGGGCATATCGCGAGCTGCTCGCCGCGTATCAACCGGGTGGTACGAATCTCCCTGACGTTCCGCCGGCGATGAAGGTGATTGAGATCCCGAAGATCGAGCTGACGGAATCGGCGGCGCTCTTCGAGCAGTTGCCCGAACCCGTGCAGTCCGCTTCGCCGCGAACCATGGAAGCGCTTGGCCAAAGCAGCGGCATGGTGCTTTATCGCACATCGATCAGCGGGCTCGAATCGCGGACGCTCGAGATCGTCGAGCCGCACGACTACGCGGTCGTCTACCTCGATGGCCAGCCGATCGCGACGCTCGATCGGCGGTTGAATCAGACAAAGGTCGAACTGCCTGCGGGCGAGCATCATCAGCTCGACATCCTCGTCGACACGTTTGGCCGAGTGAACTACGGTCCGCGAATGCACGATCGAAAGGGCATCACCAACTGTGTGATGCTCGGGCGCATGACGCTGATGGACTGGCAGATCTTTTCTCTGCCGATGGATCGAGATCAGCTTTCGTCGTTGCGGTTCACGACGGATTCTGTGGACGCGCCCGCTTTTCACCGCGGCACGTTTGAGCTGGCCGAAACAGGCGATACCTTCCTCGATCTTCGCGCTTGGCGCAAAGGCGCCGTCTGGATCAACGGCCACAACCTCGGTCGATTCTGGCACATCGGGCCGCAGCAGACTCTGTATTGTCCCGGCGTCTGGCTGCGGAAAGGCGCGAACGAGATTGTCGTCTTCGATCTGGAACGAAGCGGACGCGGAAGCGTCAGTGGACTGACCGAGCCGATCTTGGACGACTGCTCGGGAGCAACACGTGATCCGTCGTAGGGTCAGCTTCACCGGACCGGTTATTTCTCCCCGTCCGAAAAGACGAGTAACCGGTCCGCTGAAGCGGACCCTACGAAGCCCGACGCCCGGCGTTAGAATTAATTGCGTTAACTCTCATCGACACAGTAAGAGCTTTTTGCAAAACTGCCTGGTTGTCGTCGCGCTTTGATTGTCAAAGCGGCTGTTGAACGAGATCAGTGAATCGCTTCTCGTACGCGGAGAGAGATGGACGAATTCCTCAAGGGGCTGGGGCAGAGTGCGGCGTGGGACGTCATCAAACTGGTTGTGTTCGTGTGGCTTGGCGGGAAAGTCTTCGCCGCGTCGAAGAAGGCTTCGGCCGAAGCCGCCGAATCAACGATCGAACGGAAATTCCGCACGCCGCTGCTGGTGCTCATTTTCGCCAACCTCGGTTACATCGCGGGGATGTTTGTCATTGCCGCGTTCATTCTGAATTCGGACGATTCCGTGGCCTTCCCGATCATCGGCTGGACGGGCTGGGCGATTTTCCAGGCCGCATGGGTGCTCATGCGCGTGCAGACGCTTCTGCAAACCTATGATCGCCGCAGCCGAGGCTTTCTGTTTCGGATTTCGCTGACGATCGCGGGCTGCGTCATGTTCACGTCGCTGTTCATTTGGGCGATGTACTTCGCCGCGGATTGACGCTGCCAACACCGAGGATCTTTCACCCCTTCCGGCCTCGTCGATCGCCCCGCGGAACGCCGGCGAGAATTTGGCGGGCGACGACGAGCAGAAGGCCAACTCCGGCGAGCGCGGCTGGGGCGGGCAGAGGAACTGCTGCGGGGCCGCCACCGCCATTACTTTGTCCAAGATTCGCCGCCAGCAGGTTGTAATCGGCCTGGTTGACGATGTTGTTGTAGTCGAAGTCGCCATCGTACCAGTCGCCGCTCTGGCCGAGATGTGCGGTGAGAAGCTTCAAGTCGGAAGCGTTCACAATCCCATTGAGGTCTGCATCGCCGGCCAGTGTGTATTTCACCAGCACCGTCGTGCTATCGACACTCTGTCCGTCGAAGATGGTTGTGCCGAGTTCAAACGCTTCTGCGTAAGCGAGCGATGTTTTCGTGGCCGCGCTCGATGCCAGCCTCGCGGCGGTGCTCGTGATGCCGTCGCCGTCCCAGCTTCCATTGTTGTAGCCGGTTTGAATAAGCTGCCGGATGGTTTCGATCGGACTGGCGCCGCTGTAATCGAGGATGGCGGAGTTGTCGTTGAGATCGATCTTGCCGCTATCATTCAACGACGCTGTGCGCAGAGTATTCGTGCCGGCCGGATTCACAGTGACCGTTTGACCAGCGGCGATGTTCAAAGCGGCGAGGTTCTGGGCAGACCCGAGATTGACGGTGGAATTCGCGTTGAGGCTCAGATTACCGTTCGCGTTGGAATTCAGGTTCATCACGCCCGCATTGGCGTTGAGGACCGCGCCGCTGCCGTGCGATTGCGTTCCGCTGATCGTCAGGATTCCAGTGCCGGTCTTCGTGATCGATTTGCCGGATGAGTTGTTGAGCCCGCCGGTCAAAGCGAACGAGCCGGTCACGTCGATCGTCGCATTGTCCGCCAGCGAAACCGGCGCCCAGACGCTGTGCGAGCCCTGCTTGATCGTGACCGTTGCACCGGCGCCCGAATTGTCGAGCGTGAGATCTCCGCCGGTGCCGGCCGTGATCGCAAAGCTGTTAGGGCTGTCGAAGCTGAGAACGCCGACGGTCTTTGGGCCATCAAGCGTGATGGAGCGCGCCGCGGTGTTGGTGCGATAGAAGTTCGCAACGGCGCCGGGCGCATTCGGAACGCCGCCGAGCCAGTTCAACTGCTCGTTCCAAGTCAGCGGAACCGGCGTGGCGGCATCCCCGATCGTCCATGGTCCGTCGGAAAGCCACTGCGGCTGCTGGCCAGGCAGCACCAGGCGCGTGCGGTACCAATACTCGTGCTGAATCTGTTCCGCCTCGCTGATGAGCATTCCATTTCCGCCCCAGGAGTAGGCGAGAAACCCTGGAAAGCCCACGGCGCGGATTGCGTCCTGGCGGATCTGAAGGACGGTGTCCCAGTCGCTGGCGCTGAGTCCGGCGCGACCCCATCCAGTTCCGGCGACCGTCTGAGCGAAGTCCTCACCGAGAAAGAGATGATCGAACGGCACGCCGGCAGTGGTGTAGGTCGTCTTTGAGGCGAGATACTGCGCCTGGGCCCAGGCAACGCGCGACGCGTAATCAGTGCCGCCGTTCATCACCTCTTCACCGCTGAGATAATTCTCAACTCCGATGTACGATTTGGCGGCCAGCGCCTGCCACGACGGCGCGTTGCTGCCGGCGCCCGTGCCGACGGTCGGAAACGGCGCGTACGTAACGACCGTGTAGCCGTAGGTGTCGTGCAGCCGAGTGACGCAATCCACAACCCATTTGCGATAGACCGATAGATTGGGATCGCCCGGATTCTGCGGCCAGAGGCTCGCGGAAATCTCGTTGAGGATCATCCAATTCGGGCGCGGCCCGGTATTGTTCGAAAACTTAAGCGTGTACGCATTGATCTTGTCCGCCTCGGCAATCGGATCTTTCGCGCCGACCGGCTGGCTGTTGTAATCGGCGAGAAAGTTGTTGTAGAACTCGGCGAGTTGGTTGTTGTTGTCGGTGTACTGCGACCGCTTTGCGTCGGTCGAACTCAGCATTTTATTGCCGTTGATGCTCGGGTAATTCAGGACGTCCAGCTGTGCTTGGCCGAAGTGCGGCGTGACGCCGGGCGTGTTTGGATGATCGAACGGCACGTAGTCAAAATGCAGGTCGGTCGTTTGGGCGGAGAGGCTGCAAACACAGCACATGACCGCAATCCAACAGCCGAGACGTATGGCGATCCTTCGCATCGTTCACTTCCCCAATGAGTTTGACTCGGATCTTGCGCTGCGTCCCTTGCAGAGCGCGTCGGCTATCCGTTAACGGACAGCGCGTTTCGTTATCGGACAATACGTTCCATTTATACTTCGAGCAACGGCCTCCGCATATTCGTCTGCGCGCCCCCCGGGCTATTTCTGCATCCTTAGAACCTAAGTACTGCCGCAGATTGAGCGGTGACGGGTTCGTCGACGAGCGTGTTCACCATCGACTTGTGCTGCTCGACGCTCATCGGGATGTATTTTCCGGATGCGGTCGCCAGCAATCGGCCGGTGGCGTCGAAGACTTTGCTGGCGCACTCGACGAGCTTGGGGCGAGAGAATTCGACGGCGGCTTCGATGCGGAGACCGTCGCCGGGTTTCACCGCGATGCGAAAGCGGATCGTGAGTTCCCCGCAGACGCAGAAGCGGCGGCCTTTCCATGTCGCGGCCCAGACCATCGCTTCGTCGAGCACCGTTGCGATCACGCCGCCGTGAATGATGCCTTCGAACCCGATGTGCTGCGGCGTCGGCGTGAAGTTCGTGGTGACAAGCCCGGTGTCGGGATCGACGTGCAAGTTCAGCTTCAGGCCCTGCGGATTTTCGCGGCCGCACACGAGGCAGCCCGCGGTGTGTGGAAGTTCAAGCATTCAGTGTCACCCTTTGAGCCGATAATCTACCGCATATGCTGAAAGCGTTCATCAAGCGCGGCGATGGCAAAGTTTCGATTTCGACTGACGAGAAATCCGTCGCGGACGCCCTGCACGACGAAAACGCGATCTTCTGGCTCGATATGGAAAACGCAACCGACGGCGAGCTCAAGTGCCTGTCGGATCTGTTTCACTTTCATCCGCTCGCGATCGAAGACAGCATCAAGTACGCGCAGCGGCCGAAGATCGAAGACTACACACGCGAACCGAATGAGAAAGGCCGGCCATACGTTTACATGGTGTTTCATGGCCCGGACCTCGAGACTTTCAAGCAGAAGCTGCGGACGAAAGAGCTCGACGTCTTCATGTCCGACCGCTATCTGGTCACGATTCACGAAGAGCACTTTAAGAGCATCGAAGAGGTGAGCGCGCGCTGCGAGCATGAAACGCAGATGATGCTCGACCGCGGGATCGACATGATCCTGCAGAGCATTCTCGATCACATCACCGACTATTACATGCCGATTCTCGATTACGTCGAGAGCGCGATCGATGACATCGAAGACGAGGCCACCGAAAACGCGACGCCGGATGTGCTGAGGAAGATCTCAATGAAGAAGCGCGAGTTGCTCGACCTGCGCCGGATCGTGAATCCGCAGCGGGAAGTCGTCGCGCAGCTCACGCGCGGCGAGGTGCCGTTCATCCGCGAAAGCAGCCGCGTGTGGTTCCGCGACGTGCAGGACCATTACAACCGCATCGTCGAAATGGTCGAGCTGTATCGCGATCTGATCATGGGGGCGCGAGACATTTACCTGTCGAGCATCAGCAACCACCTGAACCAGATCATGAAGACGCTGACGATCCTCAGCGTGATCGGGTTGCCGCTGACGATCGTGACGGGATTCTTCGGGATGAACTTCGAGGAACCGCTCTTCCACAGCCACTGGGTGTTCCTGGGCGCGCTCGGGTTCATGGCGTGCGCGGTGACGTTCATGCTCTATCTGTTCTGGCGGAAGAAGTGGATCTAATCCTCAGCACTGGCATGGGATCGGATACTCGCAATAATGACGACGGAGAATTGAGGGGAGTTGGCTGAATGGGACGCCCAACGCTGATGCGAATTCTGCCCGATGTGCTCAAGCCACGGGCGTTCTATCGTTTCTATTTCCCGGTTCCCTCAAAGTACGCCGCGGCGTGCCAGAATGCGCCGCTCAGCTACGCGAACGGCATGTCCATGACCGGCCTGATGCCATCGGATGTCATCGGCGGATCGATCGCGATGATGGGCTTTTACGAAAGGAAGCTGTCGCGCCGCATCGCGGAGCTGGCTCGCAATGGGGGACGGATGATCGATGTGGGTGCAAACATCGGCTATTTCTCGCTGATCTGGCTTGCCGGGAATTCGCGGAACACGGTCGTGGCCATCGAAGCCTCGCCGCGGAACGTGAAGACGCTGCGAGCGAACATGGCGCACAACCACATTGATGGTCGCGTCGAAATTCACGGCAAGGCCGCCGGCGAAGCGCCAGGCACACTGGCCTTCGATCCGGGTCCTGAAGAGCAAACCGGCTGGGGCGGATTGCAATCGCATGCATCGAGCGGGTCAATTTCGGTCGAAACGGTGCGCGTCGACAGCCTCGTCACGGACGACCAGCCGATTGAAGTGATGAAGGTGGATATTGAGGGAGCCGACACTTGGGCGATCCTCGGCGCGGAAGCGCTTTTGCGGAAGCGGCAGATCCGCCACGTATTCTTCGAGCAGAATGCAGCGCGTCTTGCGGCGCTGGGGATCGATGAGAACGCCGCGACGGCGCTGCTCAAGTCACATGGCTATCAACTTGAATTGCTCGACGACGAGCAGCAGAACAAAGAATGGCATGCCTACTGTTGAGCCGGTCCCCAAGTGCATTCAAGCGAATGGCACTTCCGCTTCGACATCGACGTCCGGCACTTCGGGCTCTTCCATCGCGGATTCGGCTTCCTGCTGCATCTTGTACAGGACGTACAGCGAGGTGAAGCCGACGTAGAAGTATCCACCGGCGAACATCATCAGGAACGGCACGCTTCCGCGGGCGTAGCTGTACCACAGGCTGATGAAGATGAAGCTGCTCATGTAGCAGCCGAACGCGATTTCGATG
>JAICIO010000025.1 GCA_025924315.1 Phycisphaerae bacterium | reverse complement strand
GGGCGGCCGTGGGCGGGAGCAACTTATTACCCCGTGAACGTTACCCCCGCGCTGGTGCGGTATTCGTTCGGCGACGTCCCAAACTCTCTCCGAAACGCCGTTGCCAGGTACTCCCCATTTCGGAATCCCGAGCGTCGTGCGATCTCGTCGAGGCGCAAGCGCGTTTCGCGCAGGAGTTGGCGGACACGCTCGAAGCGGATTCTCGCGATCTCCTCGTGCGGCGTGCGGCCGAGGAGTTTTCGAAAGCGTCCTTCGAGCACGCGCCGCGAGACCGGCACTTCCGCGAGCACGTCTTTTACCGTAATGCCATGCAGCGCGTGTTCGCGAATGAAGCGCACGGCGGCGGAGACGTCCGCGTCGCCGAGGGCGTACACATCCGTTGACCTTCGCGTCACCACGGCCAGCGGTTGCACAAAGATCGCCTGCCCGCGGGCGCGTTCGCGGCCCGACATCAATCGGTCGAGCAGCGCGGCCGCTTCGTAACCCGTGCGGTGCGAATCGGACGCGACGCTCGTGAGCGGCGGGTCGGAGAGGTCGCAGAGGAACTCGTCGTTGTCGACGCCGATCACGGCTACCTGGTCGGGCACTGCCAATCCAACCCGACGGCATGCGTCGAGCACGTGGCGCGCGCGAATGTCATAGCTCGCCATCACGCCAACCGGTCGCGGCAGCGAGAGCAGCCAGTGACCGAGCTCGTCTTCCATCGTGTCCCAATCGACGTTTGCGCGCGCGGATGGCCGATAGACGGAGCAGGATGCGCCCGCCTCCGTGGCGGCACCTTGGAAATGCTCGCAGCGCCAGCGCGACCAGTTGAAATGCTCGTCTCCGCAGAAAGCGAAGTGGCGAAAGCTGCGATCGAGCAGATGCTGCGCCGCCATTTTTGCGATCGCCTGGTCATCGGTCTCGACCCACGGGATCGTCTTGACCTTTCGCGCAGCGCTGACATCCACTGCGGGCAATCCCGATTCGACGACCGCCGACGCGATGCGGTCCGTCTCGATGCGCGCAATGATCCCGTCGCCGCGCCACCGGCTGAGCCAGGCAGGCGGGTCGTCGCCACGGCCTTGTTCGCCGAGGTAAACCGACCAGCGCTCGTGCTCGCGCATGTACGAGATGATGCCGTTGAGCAGTCCGCGGGCGTAGCCGTTCGAGGTTTCGATCAGCAGCGCCACCTCGCGACGCGATTTCTGCCGCGTTCGATTCGCCTGCCTTCGTTTCTCCGGTTTGCGATGTTCGGCAAGAGATTTCATAAGATTAACGCTCGGTAAAATATTGTAACCGATTACGCGCAAAATTACCGAGGGGAACTTGGTTCATACAGATAGTTTTGTGTCGACCCTCGGTGCGCGGAGCGAGGCGCTTGGTCCTGCACCGATCATGTGTCAGGGAAAAAGGAGGGCGGGCGAATGATGAGTCTCTCGCCAGCGGTCATTGCGGAGGAATCGCACATGCGTAGACGTAAATCCGGTTTCACACTTGTCGAACTGCTGGTGGTCATTGGCATCATCGCCGTGCTTATCGCCATTCTGCTGCCGGTGCTTTCTCGAGCCCGCGAAAACGCCAATCGCATCAAGTGCTCAAGCAACCTGCGGCAGATCGCCAGCGCGTTCATGATGTACACCAACGACAACAAAGGATGGTTCCCCTGCGTCGCCGTGTTCGGCGCGGGACTGGGTTACCCGAGCCTGACGGCCCCGGCGGGCTTTGATTCCGATTACGTGGGCTGGCCGGAAGACTGGATCGTCTGGCGCAACAAGCAACCCGGCGATCGCCTCCAGGGGTCGATCATCAAGTACCTCGGAAATAATCCAAAACCGGAGATCATGCAGTGTCCGTCGGATGACCCGACGTGGCGATCGATCAATAACTCCGGGCTTGGCGGATACTACCCCTACAGCTATGCGATGAACTCGTATATGTCCTACGGGACGGTTTACAACCCGAATGTTGCTCCGCCGATGAATGCGTATCCGCCGTCGAGCGGCATCAACAATCTCCGTTTCAAGACGGATTACGCCTGGAAGATTACGCAGGTGAAGAATTCGTCTGAGAAGATCCTCGTGTACGAAGAAGACGATCACGTCCTGCGCGACGGGCGCGGCCAGATGCAGCAGCCGGCGGTCGGTTCAAACGCGAACAACGTGATCGGGATGCTCTCGATCCGGCATGACACAAAGCGCGAGCAGCCGGACGATCCACCCCCGGCGGGCAGCGGCAAGACCATCGAACAGTACGATCAGTCAATCGGCCACCGCAATTACGAGCGCAAAGGAAACGTTGCGTTCGTCGATGGTCATGGCGATTACGTTGCCAGAACGTACGCCCACGATCGCGCGCACTACAGTCCGAAGTACCCGTAACGCGTGTAGCCGGACTTCGACGAGCGTCGCGAGCTTGCTCGCCGTGATTTCTCGTTCGAAAACGAACGGCGAGCACGCTCGCCGGCTAAACAAAAACACAAACGTACAAAACGGCGGCGGGGTCACCTTTTGGGGGTGACCCCGCCGTCTTTTTCATCTGCTACTTGCCAAAGAATTGGCTCGTGCTTGCCGTCGGTTAGGCAACCTGAGGCTCGCGGTGTGCAACCGCGTTGCCGTTGCCATTCGTCCCGCGGTTCACGAACTTCCGCAACACTTCCGGGCTGAAGAACAGCTGGTTGCGGCCCGTGCGAAGCACGTTCTGATGGCGAAGCTGCGTCAGGGCAAGGCTCACCGTTTCACGCGCCACGCCCACCGCCTGGGCGAGTTGGTTGTGCGTGATGCGGAGGACGACGCCGTCTTCCTGGCGCGTCGCCGCAGCGCTGTCGCTGAAGCGGATCAGCGTCTTGATCAGGCGCTCGTTGCAGTCTTCGAAGATGAGGCAAGCCGCATCGTTGTGGGCCGCCTGCACCTTGCTCGCCAGCTGCTTCGTCAGCTCGACGAGGTGCTGCGGACGATGCATGAGCGATTCCATGAGCTTGTTCGCGTTCACTTCGGTGATGACCGAGTTGGTCACGACCACCGCGCGCACACCGTACTGGCCGGCCTTGGCAAGCGCCGCGATGCCGAACCACTCTTCGGCGCCGAGGATCTCGACCAGGCGCTGCGAGCCGTCCGGCCCGACCTGGTATAGGCGTACCTGCCCGCGATGGATGAAGTGAACATTTTCCGCGGCGTCATTCGGTTCGTACAAAACCGTGCCGGCCTCCACCGAGGCGGGGCGTGCACCGAGCGAAGCGTCAGTGAACACCTGCGAAATCGTCTGATCCGAACCGTACGTCGTGGTCTGCATGGACAATTCTCCGTAAATACCCAACTAAGGTCTGTGGTTGATACGACTCTCGAATCCTCGTCTCCTCAGGCGAGGTGTTCCTGAGATACGCCGGGTATTGGAAATGTGTTCGAAGCATTACGCTAAGGAATCGAGCGTTGCTTCAGGAGTGATATAAAGCACTGAATCAGCGCGGTTTACAGCAGCCCAAAATTCGCAAAAATTCGCGGAATTCTGCGAGATTTATGCAATCTCGTCGTCAAACCCGCGGAGCTGCGCTCCGCCGCTAAATTGGATTGGATTCCAACAGTTAGCGGCGGAGCGAAGCTCCGCGGGTTGCCTAGCTCCTTACCTGCATCGCCAGGATCCGTGCGATCGCCTCGCAGATCTCCGTCCGATGGATGCCATTCAGAGCGAGCGCGAGTTGGGTTTCCATGAGCCCATACGGAATCCCCGTGTCATAGCGCTGCCCCTGCGTCACCACCACCCAATACTTCGACACGTGCTGCCGCATGTGCTCCTGGGCGGCTGTCAGCTGGATCTCGCCTTTCTCACGCACGTTGTTCTTGATGAGGTACTCGAGCGAATCGAAGATCGCGGGTGAGAAGACGTGAATGCCGAAGTGCGCCAGATAATTCCCCGCCGGCAGCATCGGCGTGACGAGGTTCTCCCGCGCGTAATCGATCGATGGTTTTTCAACGATCAGCTCCGCCTTGTAGATTCCCTTTTTCGCGTCGATCGGATCGCCCTTGATTGTGCCGAACAGATGCAGCAACCGCTCGACGGTCGGCTCGACCCCCGTGATCGCGTCGCACATGTAGTTTTCGAACACCTTGATCAGCTGCAGCGCACACCGGTCTTTGATCGTGCTGACGTAAACATGATCCCCGAGCATCAGCAGAAAGGGTTCGTTTCCCACGAACTCTTTCGCCTGATACACCGCATGGCCAAAACCTTCCGGCGTCTTCTGTTCCGCGAAAGAGATTCGATCGCCGAACGCGCCGAGTTTTTCGGATTCGAGAATCGCCCAATCCTTTCCGCGGAAATAGCGCGCTTCGTCGTTCGTCATCCGACGAAAGTAATCGTGATACTGCTTCGCTTCGCCGGGCTGGGTGATGATGCAGATCTCCTCAATGCCCGAAGCGATCGCCTCTTCGCCGATGATCTGAATCACCGGCTTCGCCACGCCGTCGCGATCGACCAGCGGAAACATTTCCTTCTGCACCGCGACCGACGCCGGATACTGCCGCGTCCCGCGACCCGCCGCCGTAATCACCGCTTTTCGTACTTTCGCCATGGTCTCGAAGGTTAAATGCCGCCACCGTCCCAAGCAACACAGCACTCACACAGGAGGCCCGGCCGCTTTAGCGGCAGGGGATCGAGCGGTTGGATTCGCTCCTCCGAGCAACACGAAACGATCCGGGACGTTTTGGAACGCATGTTCCACCGCCATGCGCCCCAAATCGTCTGCGAACCACAGACTCCGCCTACGGTTAAGAAAACGGTGGGTTCGTTTCGCATTTTTCGCGCCGACCGTCGTGGAACATTCCGGAACGACGGACGCTGAATCACTTCCGTTTAGCGCCGCCCCGCAGGGGCGGGGATTCTGCATCACCTCGCAAGAGGAAATGCCTTGCCCGGGCCTTCGGCCCGCCGCTCAGCGCGAGCCTCCCATCCACGATACCTTCAAAACTGCTGAAAATCCGCGGAAATCCGCGGTTTTTTTGGACGGCATGATACGATGCAGTCCAGCATGATGCTTCGCCTTCCCGTCATCCGCGGAGTGATTGATCGGCGTATTCTGGTGAACTATCGCGTCGATCCCGAAGTGATGTCGCGGATTCTGCCGCCGCCGTTCCGGCCGAAGCTGATCCACGGCCACGCGATCGGCGGGATTTGCCTCATCCGACTTCGACAACTGCGACCGAACTGGATTCGCGCCAGCGTCGGCCTCTCTTCCGAGAACGCCGCCCACCGCATCGCGGTTGAGTGGAACGATGAAACTGGCGCGACGCTCGAAGGCGTCTACATTCCGCGACGCGACAGCGACTCGCGCCTGAATGCACTCGCCGGTGGACGCATCATTCCCGGCATCCACCATCACGCGACGTTCACCGTGACCGAATCGAAGGACCATTTCGCGATCGATCTCCGCAGCGACGACGGTGCCACGCGCATGTGCATCGACGCGCACGTCGCGAATGAGCTGCCCGCCAATTCAATCTTTGAATCGCTCGACGAAGCCTCGCGATTTTTTGAAACCGGGTCGATGGGTTATTCCGCCACGGAAGACGCAAATCATTTCCACGGCCTCTCTCTTCACTGCGACCAATGGAAGGTCGAGCTGCTGCGCGTGGAATCGGTGCAGTCGAGTTTCTTTGACGACGTGCGCTTTCCGGCCGGCACGGTTGCGTTCGACTGCGCATTGCTGATGCGGGGAATCCAACACGAATGGCATGCCGAAGAGGACCTCTGTTGCGGCCAATTCACTCTTCCTGCGTAAAAGCGCCGATCTTGTTCGAGTCAGCACTCGGTTGCCGACTCCGCATGACCGCAATCGATGTTCAGTTATCGGAACCAGATAAACTCCCGCGGCGGGTGTGGGCGGGGATGCTCGGGATTTATGCGATCGTGATGTTTGCGCTCTTCACCGCGGCGGCGCCGGGGGACAAGCCGATCACGTCGTACGGCCTCATCCTCATGACGCTCGCGGTGAATCTGGCGATGGGCGCGACGTTCGTTGCGATGTTGGGTGGCGGGATCGAGCGCCGACGCATCATCGCAAGCTGTCTGTTCACATTGATGCTCTCGGTCTGCGCGGTGTGGATGATTCAGTGGGGCGATCGGAATGATGCTTCACACGCGGACACGTCGGTGCTGGTGTTTCCGTGGACATGGATCGACGGACTTCAGCGGCAGGCGGTTGAGGCGAAACCGTTTGGTTACGCGTTCACCGCGCAACTGCTCGGCGTCGCGATTTTCGAAGAGTCGATCAAGCTGATGCCCGCGATGATCTTCTTCGCGATCGGGCGATCGCGCCGGGTGCGCAGCTTCATGCTGAGCGCCGCGATGGGCGGATTGATCTTTGGACTGGCGGAGTCGTTTATCTACGCGGATCTCGTCTACGGCCGCCGCGGCGCACCGGCGTGGGAATATGTGATGCGCTTCGGCGCTGCCGCGCCCGCGCACGCGTTCTGGAGCGCCATCGGCGCCGCCGTCGCGAGCGCGCTGCTGTGCGCGAGATTTGGTCGAATGGTTTCAATTCTGTCTGGCCTCGCGATCGCCGCAGCATTGCACGGATTTCACAACGCAAGCCAGGCGAGCTTCGGTCCCGTCGCGCAAATCCCGTCCCTCTTCGCCGCAATGCTCTTGCTCTTCATTGCGGTGCGTTGGGCCTGGCGGGCGGATGGCTGTGCGGAAGCCGAGCCATCGGGCACAATGGTGGAATGTTCGTAACGCGGCTTCTCCTGGCAGTTCTTATTTTGATCCCCATGACATCGCACGCAGCGCCGGCTGACGCGCCGATCGATCTGCTCGATTACATCCTGCAGAAGGACGACGCTCACAACGAGTGGACGATCGGCGGAACGGATGTGTATGCGGACAAAGATCCGGATGGCACGGGCGTGCAAACGTTTGTGCTCAACAAGTTTTCCGATGCGAATTGCTACGAGGTGTACAAGGCGACGGAGCACGAGATCCAGCTTCGCTACGAAGTGATGCGCTGCGGGAAGCAGAACGAGGAGAAGTGGATCCGCCGATTCGAAGAAGTGAACGGTGAAGGCGCGGCGCCGGGGTGCATTTGGATGAAACGCTTCATGAAGCCCGGCGAAGGGTTCTTGAGCACGTTTCGGCAGGACCGGTTTGTGTTCAATCCCAAGACGCGGAAGTACGAGATCGACAAGAACGGCAGCGTTAAGGAGCAGCAGACGTACGCGACGATCGACTGGGCGACGAACGACTGGGGCAGTCACAATAAGACCGGCTTCGCACTCAATCCGGCCGTTCGTTTGACGAGCGAGTGGCAACGCGAGGGATTAATGTTCGAGCTGTACGATTATGCAAAGGGCAAGGGATTGATTGCCTGGCGATGGCTCGAGCGCGTGGAATCGCTTCGCCCGGCTGAGGGAGACAAAACCGGTCACGTCTTCCACTGCGAAAGTGGTTACGTCTGGCGTGAATCCGTCGGCGACGAAAAGCACGAGCCACTCGTCTTTCAGTACGATCTGGACAAGGCAAAGAAGGGCCGAAAACTGGAGGTCGTAAAGTTCACCAGCCACTGGAAGCCGGAGATGGGCGCGCGATGGTATGTGGTATTCCGCGATTCAGCGCGAGACCATGTTCTGGAGCGGAAAAACGAGCGGATCGAGCATTCATTCGCGTTGCCGGAGTGGGACACAGGGAAGACGTTGTTCGATCTGCCTTATCTGTTCACGCATCCGCCCGAGCAAAAAAAGACGGGGTCACTAAAGTGACCCCGCCGGGTGAAGATTCGTTGATCGATCCTGTTAGTGCGGATCGGGGTTGATCAGCAGATCACTTTCGTCGATCTGCGTCTGCGCGTCGTCGTTTGATGGCGCGGCTTCGGTCGCCTGCTGCTGCTCTTCGTGAGCGGGCTGCTGGGCCTGTTCGTCATCCGACGAATCGTCCTGCGCCGCGGTCTGATCCTTGTTGAAGAACGCGGACTCGTCCGTCTGCGGCTCGTTGAAGAATGCCGACTCGTCTTCGTTTGTCACCGGCGTTTCGTCCTGGTCTTCTTCCAGAAGCACCGCGACGTTGGAGGGATCGACGCCCTTCGCCTTCGCGAGCTCGAGATCGGCTTTCGAATTCAAACCCTGCTCGCGGTAGATGATCGCGAGATTGGTGTGAGCTTCGGAGGGAGTCATTGCGCACTGGAGGTGCGTGAGCGCCTCCGCCGGCTGGTTATGACGCGCGAGGAACAGCCCGAGGTTCGTCTGGCATGCCTTCGATTTCGCATCGGCGATGAGGCCACTGCGATAGGCGCCTTCGGCATTGCGCGACCAGCCCATCTTTTCGTACGTCCAGCCGAGATTGCTCCACGCCTCGCCCGAGTTGTGCGTCGCGTGAACGTACTGCCGCCAGGTCGCCACCGCGCGAAGATACTCGCCCGTATTGGTCTGCAGCACGCCGAGGTGATAAAGCGACGGCGCGTGCATCGGATTGGCGTCGACCGCCTGTCCATAATGCATCATCGCTCGACCGGTCTCCCCCGCCTTCTCGTTCGCGAGACCCTGCTGGTAATACTCGTCCGGCGTGTACGCCTGCTTGCCGCTCTGGGCGCAACCGGTCGCACCGGCAATGAGCATGGCCGCGAGAATCGTGATCGTCGTTCGCATAAACGCCTCCCGTTTATCGGTCGTGAGCCGATGGCGCGGCTCATCTGACGTATCGACCGAACATCGGGACCCCTTTCGCGCGCGCACGCGAAAATTGCGCGAATTTGTGGCGTCTGATAGAGACGAGTAGGTTGACGGTGCAAAGGGGTACGACATTCATGATGATTGAAACACTTGAACCGCGCCGAATGCTCTCGGCGGGGCAGATTGATACGAGTTTCGGCGACGGCGGGCGCGTGCTGACCTCCTTCTCCGGAGGATCGGCGGAGATCAGTCACGTGGCATCGACCTCTGATGGCCGCGTGGTTGCCGTGGGCTTTTACAAATCCGACGCCGGTGTGGGTCTTGCTTTAGCGCGGTATGAACTCGACGGCACGCTGGACCGATCATTTGGCTCCGGTGGAACGGTCTCGATGCTGATGACCGGGCAGGTGACATCAATCTTGTCGGTCGCAGTCGCACACGATGGCAAAATCGTTATCGCGTGGGAGGGCGAGAACGGCGTCTTCGAATCGTTCGTTTCGCGTTTTAAATCGAGCGGATCGCTCGATTCGAACTTCGGCCGTGCCGGAACCTCAGGCTCGAGTATTGCAGTCAGCTCAATGACCCTCGCGAATGATGGCGGGGTTCTACTGGGTGGCTATGTGAATCCGTTGGATCCGTCCACATCGGCCGGTCCGGTCGCTGCGGTCGAACGCTTTTTGCCGACGGGGTTCCACGATGCGACGTTCGGCACGAAGGGTCTTTATCGTTTCAGCGGTTCGCTGGCGAGCAACTTTTCAGGAACGATACGCGTATTGCGCCAAGGATCGGACGGAGCGATCACCGCGATCGAGCAGCATTACTGGACGACATTTGATCCCGGCGATCCGGAAGATGGAGAAGCGCCGGAAGACATCGAGAATTACTCTTACGGGATCCATCGACTCAACCGCGATAAGGCCTCGGCGATCGTCGATACACCTTCTTCTCCGGGTTTCGTCGGGGCTGATTTCTTTGAAGCGGGTGCGATCCTCGCCGACGGATCAGCAACCTTCTCGACCGAGTATTACGGCGTAAAGCATTTTGATGCGTCCGGAAACCTCGATCCGAATTACTTTCATTCGTATGACGAAGTGGGTGACCTGTTGGATGGATCGAATTATTTCATCCCCACGGAAAAGGGTAAGTTGCTGGCCGGCGCGCTAACCGGACTTGGCAATAACGCCTATCGTTTCAACGCGAACGGAACGCTGGATCCGACGTTTGGGGTCAACGGAAATCTCGCGATTCCTTTCAGCACGTTTAACCTGTTCGACGGGATTGAATCGATGGATGGCTCACTGTGGCTCGCGGGTTCCCACAAGGGAGAGTTTGCGCTGCTTCGGGTATGGACCGCAGAAGGCCCCATCGCCGACGCGCAACCTGGGCATCGTTCGTCCAGCGCGCCCACAACGCAAAAGATTGCCGTTACATATCGCGATGATTCGGGATTGGATTCTTCAACCATCGATCGCAATGACATTCGCGTTTATCTACCGGACGGCACGTCGCGGCCGGTGAGCTTGTTCGCGATGTCGTCATCGGACGGCATCGTGACCGCGACCTATGCATTCTCCGCGCCCGGCGGATCGTGGGATGCGACGGACAACGGCGAATACATCGTCCGCGTCAAAGGGGAGCAAGTGGCCGACACGGACGGGAATTACATGGAAGGCCGCGCGATCGGCGCATTTGTCGTGTACATCTCGTAAGCGCGGCACTCGCATTGCACATCTCCTCGTTGAGCCTCGTGCTCAATTTCTAAACTCGCAGCCAGGAGGTGTTATGTCTGCTTTACGCCATTTCGTCACACCGTTCGCAGGATTTGCGCTCGCGGTCGGACTCGCGGGTTGCGCTTCGAATAATCCAAATGTTCCGCCCAACGCGCAGATGGTCAGCTCGGGCGACGAGCAGGTTGCTTTCACCGCGCCGCACCATGGAATGGTTTACGTGGTCGACAAGAACACGAACAAACTGCTCTACAGCGGGAACATCGACAAGGGCCAATCGCTCACGGTCGATCCGTCGCGGCATGATCACAACATCGTGCTCGACAACAATACGGTGACGCAGGAATCGCTGAACGTCGGCCACACGTATCAAATTTATTTCCATCCGGACGACAAAGGTGATCGTCACGTGACGGTCGAGGAACATGTGGACCATCACGATCACTACTAGAAAAGTGACGTAAGCCGATTCCTCCTTTCAAGCCTGACGGGGTCACGATTCGTGACCCCGGCGGGTGGGGCGGGCAGATTGCCTTTGTAGGGTGCGCTTCAGCGCACCGGTTATTTTGTTTCACCGCGAAGAATAACCGGTGCGCTGAAGCGCACCCTACAATTTTATGCATTCAGCTTCTGCAGGTTATTGAAGCTCGTCTTGATCGCTTCTAATGGATTCACGCCGTACGTGTCATCCTGTTCCACGGCGCCGTATTTCACGCCGTGCTTCGCGGCCGCGTCGAGGATCGCTTTGAAATCGAGGATGCCTTCGCCAACCGGCGCGAACTTGCGATCGGGACCGGCGGCCATGTCTTTGAGGTGAAGAACGAGCGTTCGCTTGCCGAACTTGTTGATGATCGCGACGGGATCCTGCCCGCCGTGCTTCAGCCAGTAAACGTCGAGCTCCGCCTTCACGAGCGTGGGATCGGAATTGGCGTAAAGGATGTCGAAGCCGTTCTGCCCGCCGTCCAGTTTGTCGAACTCGAAGCTATGGTTGTGATACGCCAGCTCCATCCCGCGCTTCTGGCACTCGGCCGCGATCTTATTCATCGACGCGGCCGCCTTCTTGTAGCCGTCGACCGTGCGATATTCGTTGGCGAGGTAGGGGATGATGACGTTCTTGTTGCCGAGCGCCGCCTGCTCGTCGAGCGCCTTATTCGCGTCCTTCTCGAGCGCATCGATGCCGACATGGGCGCCCGAAATCGCCACGCCCGCGTCCGCGCAGATTTTCTTCACCTCGGGGGCGCTGTGCGGGCCAAACCCCGCCAGCTCAACGGCCTTGTAACCAATCTTCGCGACGTCTTCGATCGTGCCGGCGAAGTCCTTCTGCATCAGGCTGCGAACTGTGTAAAGCTGAATCGATATCGGGAGCTTGGGCATCGTGTTCCTTTTGAAAATGGAACGGAAAGATTAGCCACCGATGGGGCACTGATAAACACCGATGGGGAAAAATTCTTTTGCTCTTTTCTTCGCCGTAAGGTTAATTCAGCGTTTGTGATTGCCTGAGCCCTCCATCGCGGCGGATCTTTCAACGAGCTGCGCCATGCGCCGAGCTCAACTCCTTTCTGAAAACAGGCAATCATCATGCAATCACGCTTTCCGCGATCTTCTCGTTACGACATTCAATGGATGATCGACACCGCCATGGGGCCGAACGTGCTCTGGCTGGCGGAGTGGCTCAGCGAAGCGGTCGAGCTGAAGCCAGAGATGCGCGTGCTGGACCTGGGCTGCGGCATGGCCGCCAGCTCGATCTTTCTCGCGAAGGAATTTGGCGTGCAGGTCCTTGCGGCCGATTTGTGGATTCGGCCGGCGGACAACCAGAAGCGCATTGAAGCGGCGGGGCTGTCGCATCTCATCACGCCGATGCACGTCGAAGCGCACGCGATGCCTTTCGCGGAGAATTCGTTCGACGCGATCGTCAGCTTTGATGCATATCACTACTTCGGTACGGATGATTTGTATGTCGGGTACGTGACGAAATTTCTCAAGCCCGGCGGTGTGCTGGGGATCGTCGTTCCGGGCGTTGCGCATGAACTGAACGGCGAAGTGCCCGAGCATGCCCGGCCATTCTGGGACTGGGAATTCTGCAGCTTTCACTCTGCGGGGTGGTGGCGGAGGCATTGGGAGAAGACGGGGCTTGTCACGGTCGAGCGGAGTGATTGGCTTGAAGAGGGCTGGACGTTCTGGCGCGACTGGAATCTCATCTGCGCCGAAGCTTGCGACGGCGAGCGTCGAGACGGCCGCTTGAGCGAAGCGAAGATGCTCGAGATCGACAACGGTCGAACATTCGGCTTCGTTCGGACGATCGCGCGAAAGAGTTGATCCACTAAGGACACGAAGGGACACGAAGAAGAAAGGTTGCTATTGTTCGTGTCCCTTCGTGACCTTAGTGGACAAACAAAATGCACGGGTTGAAAACCCGTGCTACGATGCGCGCATGCGCGTTTTGATTTTGCTGCTCGCTTTCTCGATCGTTGCGGCGTCTTCCTTCGCGGAGGATTACACCCTCGCGGCGTATTACTGGCCGGACTATCACCGTGAGCCGCGGATGGAGGCGTTTCTTGGCAAAGGGTGGACCGAGTATCAGATGATCGCGGCGAGCAAGCCGAAGTATCCGGGGCATTACCAACCACGCGTGCCGGCGTGGGGGCCACTCGATGAATCGGATCCGCAGGTGATGGCGAAGAAGATCGATGCGGCTGCGGATCACGGCGTGAACTGCTTCATCATGGATTGGTACTGGTACGACAACCAGCCGTTTCTCGAAGCCGCTTTGAACGACGGATTGATGAAAACCCCGAACCGCGAGCGCATCAAGTTTGCGCTGATGTGGGCGAATCACACCTTCATCGACATCTTTCCCAAAGGCCGCCCGGGCAACAAAGGCACGATCTGGCCCGGCGAATGCGATCGCAAGACGTTCGACTCCGCCATCGATCACATTCTAGCGCAAGGCTATTTAAAACAACCAAATTACTGGCGGATTGATGGCAAGTTGTACTTTTCGATCTATGAAGTCGGCACGCTGATCAAAGGCCTCGGCGGGGTGAAGCCGACGCGCGAAGCGCTCGACGATTTCCGTCGCAAGGTTCGCGAGGCCGGGCTCGGTGAATTGCATCTGAACGCGGTGCTCTTTCAATTGCCGGAACTGCCGTCGGCGGTTCCGGGCGAGACGAAGAAGACGAAGCAGGAAACACTCGATCAGCTCGGTTTCGACAGCGTCACGTCATACACGTGGGCGCACTCAGTTTGGCCGGCGGGGCATTACGAAGATTGGGCGAAAAAGGCCGAAGCGCAGTGGGATGATTTCGCGAAGCAGTTCACGGTTCCGTATTTTCCGAACGTTTCCATCGGCTGGGACAACAACGCGAGGGTGTTGAATGAAATCGCGGCGCACATCAACGATTCGACGCCGGAGAAGTTCAAGGCGGCGCTCGTGAACGCGAAGCAGTGGATCGATGCGCACCCAAAGCAGCCGAAGGTGATCACGCTGAATGCCTGGAACGAATGGCCGGAGGGAAGCTATCTCGAACCTGACGAAAAGTTCGGCATGCAATATCTCGACGCAGTGAAAGAAGTCTTCCCGCCGAAGAAATGAGCCGCAGATGAACGCAGATAGGGGAAGAGAATCGCCCACGAATCTCACGAATCTTCACGAATGAATTCGTGATTCGTGTCAATTCGTGAGATTCGTGGGCAACAATTTCTTTATCCGCGTTTATCCGCGTTTATCTGCGGTTCTATCAATCTCACGCTGCGATCATGTCGTTGGGGTCGATGACGAATTTTTTGGCGGCGCCTTTGTCGAAGTCTTTGTAGCCCTTCGGCGCCTCGTCAAGGCTGATCGTGGTGACATTGACGGCTTTTGCGATTTTGCACTTGTCGTGCAGGATGCACATCATCAGCTGGCGGTTGTATTTCATGACCGGGCATTGGCCGGTGTGGAAGTGGTGGCTCTTCGCCCAGCCGAGTCCAATGCGGATGCCGAGCATGCCGATCTTTGCGTTTTCATCGACTCCGCCCGGATCGCCAGTCACATAAAGCCCCGGGATGCCGAGTCCGCCGCCGGCGCGCGTCACTTCCATGATGCTGTTGAGCACCGTGGCGGGTTTTTCGGTCTTGGCGTCTTTGCCCTGGCCGTGCGCTTCGAAGCCGACGCAATCGACGGCGCAGTCCACTTCCGGCTCGCCGACGATCTGCTCGATCTGCTCGGAAATCTTTGCATCTTTCTTCAGGTCGATCGTCTCGCAGCCGAAGCTCTTGGCTTGTTTCAATCGCTCCGGAATCAAGTCGCCGACAATGACGACGGCGGCGCCGAGCACCTGGCAGGAATGGGCGCATGCCAGTCCCACCGGACCCGCGCCGGCGACATACACGACCGATCCCGGCCCGACGCCGGCGGTCACCGCGCCATGAAAACCGGTCGGGAAGATATCGCTCAGCAGCGTGAGGTCCTTGATCTTCGCCATCGCTTCATCTTTGTCCGGAAACTTCAGCAGGTTGAAGTCGGCGTAGGGAACCATCACATATTCGGCCTGTCCGCCGACCCATCCGCCCATATCGACGTACCCGTAGGCAGCGCCGGGACGCGACGGATTCACGTTCACGCAGATGCCCGTCTTGCCTTCCTTGCAGTTGCGACAGCGGCCGCACGCGATGTTGAACGGCACCGAGACGATGTCGCCTTTCTTGATGAACTCGACATCGCGGCCGGTCTCGATCACCTCGCCGGTGATCTCATGACCAAGGATGAGCCCCGCCGGCGCGGTCGTGCGCCCGCGGACCATGTGCTGATCCGATCCGCAGATGTTGGTCGAGATGATCTTCAGGATGACGCCGTGCTCGATCTTCTTCTTGCGCGCGGGATCGAACAGCTTGGGGAAATCGATCGATTCGACTTTGACTTTGCCCGGCTCGATGTACGCAACGCCACGATTGCTGGCCATGATTTGCCTCCATGAGATTGGAACAGGAAGGGAACGACAGGCGGTTCAACCTAGTCTTCAGAGCCACAGGCGTCAAAAGGAAATGAGCCCACTTGCCGCTCACTCGTTCAACTTGGGCATCGACAGGGGCTTATATCCGCGTCGGCTTCGACCCCAAGTTATAGAAGGTAGTGGCCTCACAATCCCCAAGATTTTGTGTAGTGGGATGAACCTTCCGCGACGCTGAACGTAATGAATATTGTTAACGATCCTCCTTCCCTGGGTGCCGTGGAATGCCGAGAGGTCCACGGCACCTTTTTTATGCGCCCGCCGCATTCTCAACTCGAAATAAACCGATCGGCCGACGAATATGACGGCAGATGACTCCGTCTCGGCAAGAGATCGACGCGCCGCCCGTGCATCCACGTTGGACGATCATGACCGCGCATGAGCGGACGGCTCGCCTTTGGCTGGCCGCATTTGTGGTTCTGCATCTTCTGCCGCTGCTGGCGGGGTCGACGGACTTCACAATCTTCACCGTCCTGCGTCGTCCGCACGCCTTCAACTGGAGCTATTTCGACTTCAGCTACAGCAACGGTTGGGGCTACGTTTATCAGAGCGCGTATTCCCCGTGGCAGATCGCGGCATACGTGCTTGCGTATGCGAGTGGATTGGTTCTGTATCCGAAGCTGACGCGACCGCGATGGCTCGCGAGCGTTGCGGCCGGGCTTAGTCTGATGGGAGCCATGTCGTTTGTTATTGAAGCTTCGCATTTCATCTTCGACCACAATCTCTCGCTCATCGGGTCGACGCCGATCCTGCTGCTTCCGATCGCGATGTGGACGCTCTGGAACCACTTGCGGCAACCGCACGATCGGTTGCAATGATGCACCTGTTTCTGCGCCGGGCCTTGCCTATCCCGGCAGGGACCGCGATAAGCCGGCAATGCGGAACGCATTCCTTTGGGCCATTCCCGTTTTGCTTTCCCTCGGTTGCGCATCGGACCGGCAATTCAAGTTGAGAACAGTTAATGCGGCGGGGCAACCCATTGAAGGGGCGTCTGTGCGACGCGATGCCCACGACATGATCTCTGACTTTGGAGAGACCGACCAAGATGGTCGGCTCGATGTCGTGGCAACGGTCGGCGATGAATTGGACCTTGAGTGCGATGGATATCTGCCGATTCGTGTGGTGTTGCATCGGCAGTCTGTGGAATTGCGAAGGCAGAAGCGCCTGGAGCCGTCCCCAGACGATGAGGCGGGTGACTCGATCATTCCCACGAAGACAGTTGTCGTTCGCCAAGCACTGCCCATCACTCCTGGCAAGCCGATCGAGATCAAATTGGACGAAGGAGTCGGTCCTAAGGAAGCGATTAAAAACGCATTGTTGGAGGGATTCGGCTTTCTTCTCCGCCAAGCCGTCAAGTCGGAACTCGAACGCGCGGCCAGTCAGCCAACGACGGAACCGGGCACCTCTGCCCCTTAGCCGTTTCGCGCGACGAAGCAGTTCCAGTGCTCAGGGCCATCCCTCACCAAGGCGAATTCCTCGGCTTCGCGCCAGATGCCCTGAAAGAGTCCATCACGATTCTGCCCTAGGTCATACGTCCCGGCACTGATGCGCTTGACCGTTCCGCGATCGCCGGACACGGGGCCTTCGTAGTCGAGATAGGCGCGACGGTGATCCGCGAGTCGTGTGAGCGCGCTGCCGTGGTGAATCGGCCATTCGTTCGCGCGCCACGTCGCGAGGTCGGATCCAGGCGCGGTTTCAAACATCAAATCGTAATGCGGCTCGGCGATGCCTTCGTGGTGGAGAATGACGTAGCGAAGGGCGGTCATAAGTAGCACGGGTTTTCAGCCCGTGCATTTCTTTCGAACGGAATGCACGGGTTGAAAACCCGTGCTACTTCACAGGATCTGCCAAGCCTTCATGCAATCAACACCGGCGGCGGGACGTAGCTGCTGCGGACTTTTCCGCTGGCGTCTGTACTGCTCTTGAGGTCGCAGGGATGCGCCTCGGGCCCGAGGTCCCAGTCTTTCGCATAATCCGCGGTCAGCTGATTCAGCTCCGCGGTGCTTAGGTTCGGCTTTTCCGTCGCGCTGCACGCTTCCTTGATTTCGGTTTCATTCAGGAACGTGCCGGTGATGCTGGTGAGCCCGGGTTGCTGCAGCAGCCACTTGCACGCCAGTTCATGCACGGTCATGCCGTGATCCGTCGCGTAATGCCGCACCAGTTCGAGCTTCTTCACGCCGTAGATTTTCCACGACTGATCGCGGAACTTTCGGTGATCGTCCTGGCTAAGCACGGTATCGATCTTCACGACATCTTTGAGGATCGAGCTGTTGTCGTGCACGCGCGCCAGCACGCCGGCCTTTTGCGAAACCGCCAGCTCGCAGAATTCGCGGCCGGGATTCTGTTCGAAGAGGTTGAAAACCGTTTGCACGGCTTTCGCGCCGTGATCGATCATCGCTTTAAAACCTTCTTCGCGCCAGCCGATGGCGGGGCCGAGACTCACGCCCCAGGTTTTAATCTTTCCCTCATCCTGCAGCTTGTTGAGCTCCGCGAACGTGTCGTCGCGGAACTGGGGGAGCTTGATGTTGTGGGCCATGTACAGATCGATGTAATCGGTTTGCAATCGCTTGAGCGATTGCTCGAAGGAATAGCGCATGGCCTTCGGCGAGAAATCCTGCTTGCGTTCGCGATGCGAGCCCGCTTCGCCGGGATCGTTGTACCAGTCGTAGCCGAACTTGCTGCCGATTTCGACTTTGTCGCGGGCGATGCCGGATTGCTTGAGCCAATTGCCGAAGAGCGTTTCCGCACGGCCGTTGCCGTAGGCGTCGCCGTTGTCGAAAAACGTCACGCCGTTGTCGTAGCTGAAGCTGCAGATGCGATTGGCGTCGTCGTCGGTGTAATGTCCCCACCAATCCACGCCAAAGATCCAGCAACCGAGCGAGATAGCGGAGACTTCGAGCTTTGAATTCCCAAACCTGCGGCGATCCATGTTAAAAATCCTTCGTCGAAATTGAGACCTGATGATAGGTCATCGCCTGAAGGTTGGAAAGCGGTTTTAGAGGCCGATCAAGCCTTGGTGAAATGCACGACGAACGAGCCGATGGTGCGGGCATCGGCGAAGTGGTTCGACGCGTCGGAAACCTGATCGGCGCGCACGCGCACGGTGTATCGCCCGTTGTCGGCGAGGCTCCACAGCTTATTCGGCGCCTTAAGGCGGTAGTGCGCAACGACGTGATCGCCGCTGACCGCAAGCGGAATATCCTGCGATGAATCAAGGGTAACCAATCGCGACGTCCCATCCGGCGAAAGCACTTCGAGATTTCCATTGCCGAGGGGGTTGATCGCATCGTCGGGGTCGTACCAGTCGATCGTGAGATCATATGCCTTTTTCGATGTCGTCAGGGTTGCGCCGGCGAATCGCGCGATGGGGGCTTCGGTTCGCTGGAGCTCGACGAGAATCGGACGCGCCGCGCTGTCCGGTTTACGCGCGTACGCGGCGAGGATTTCGCCGTCGCTCGCGAGCCCGATTGCGGAAAGCTGCACGCCGGTCAATCCGTTGCCCGTGACGGTCCACAGCGGATCATTGCCACCCGCGGGCATGAAGCGACCGAGCGTTTGATTCGAGAGGTTCGTGAGAAACTTTCCGTCCGACTGCGTCAAACCGAGGTTCGTAAACAGAGGAGGTGTGGGCAATGCGCTCTGGAGACGAACGACGTTGCTGATCGTGCCGTCCAGCGAGAGGGTGGCCGAGTCGAGATCGAATGGTGTCCTGGAGGGCTGATGTGAATCGAAGACAAAGTACCGAATCTGAATCGACCCGTCCGCATTCTCAGTCGCACCCGGAAGGATGGGCGCGTCATTGCTGAACACGCTGTTGGACAGTTCGCTCGTCGTGCCGTTTGGATTCACGACGAACCCGCTCTGAGTCATTCCGATCGTCGGCGAGCCTTCGTCAGGAAGGAACCCAGTTGTGATATCGCGCAGGTAAACGACCTGGCCATCGGGCTCGAGGAAAAACTGGTTGTTCGGAAATTCGACGAAGGTCAGGTCGCCGAGACTACGCGTGAAATCGCCGACGGAGGCAATGTCATGCGTGCCGAAGTGCGTGTTCACGTCGCCAGCGTCGGTCAGCTGGACGAGGCCGAGATGATAATCGGTGAAATCGTCCGGCCGGTCGTCGTCGATGGTGGATACGCCGCCGACGAAGATCTTTCCGTTGGAGAGCGCCGTAAGGGCTGAGACATTCGTGAGGCCGAGATCGACCTTTCCGCCGACGCCGAAAGAAGTGTCGAGCATGCCCTTCGTGGTTAAGCGGATCACGCGAACGGCGGGCTGCTTGTGTAGGGCGATGTCCGCGGCCGCGAGGAGCCGGTCGCTTGTGTCGACGGCGAAGACGGTGGGGCCGTGCAGGAAATCGACGATCGGCGATGGCGCGGTCGAAAACTCGGCGCTCATCGCCGCCGCAACGTTCGCGTTGTACGCGCCGCGGACGCTTCCGAATTGCGAGATTCGTTTCACGTAGGCCGCGGAATTCAGCGTGCCGATCGCGATGGTGTCGGTATTGCTGAGCGTGAAGATCTGGTTGATTCTCGCGCCGCGGTCGAGTGTGACGATACCGCTGGCGCCGAAGCTCGGGTCGGTCTGTCCGCCGCTGAGGTACGCACGACTTTCGAGCGGCTCGAGCGCAAATGGAATCTGCATGCGATGTGCCCCTTGTCGGCGTTGCCCCTGGACGCGCTGACGCTTTTAGCAAGACAGTCGCCGCGGCAGCAAGAAAATTTCAAATCCTTGTACCGGTCATCGCTATCGCCGCGGGAGTTGCTTGAGGACCGGTGCGAGGATGCGGATCGTTTCTCGCGTGGCGGGGGTGTCGGGGTACCAGCGTAATTCGAGATAGACGGGCAGGCCTTGCTCGGCCCAGTGCACGATGCGATCCGGGTCTTCGTCGGCGGTGAAGGGAACGACCTCTTTCGCGCCCGCGGCGAACATCTGCGGGATGCGCGGCTTGACCGGGTCCGCCGGCAACGGATCGATCGGACCGAGTTTGTTCGGCGCGATGAGCTGCGCCGCGTATTCGACGTCACGGCTCAGCGGAATGATCCGTCGATGCGTCCCGCGGAGGAGAAACGGCTCGAGATAAACCGGATCGATCCCCGTCACGATAATCGCGTCGTCCGGCGTTTCGGCGCGGAGCTGATCCGCGATCTCACGGCGCAGCGGCTCAGGCGTACTCGGATGGGTTGGAATAAGAAAGCCGATGAGCAAAAGCAGCGGCACAACCCACTCGCGGCGGCGCATCGAGTGCTCGATCAGCAATCCGATTCCCGCTCCCAGCACGATGCACATGACCGAGACCAGGAGCAAATGAAACCGCGGGTCGTACCAGAAATAGAAAAGATGCACGCACGTGATCGGAAGCGCGGCGAGCAGGACGAAGCCCGTGATGGGCATCGCCGCGCTTTTCCGCCATCGCCAGATCAAGACCAGCGCCACAATCCCACTAAGCCACAGCCACCACCACGCCGCGACGGTGCGCGCGTTGGCGGCGAAATACTGCAGCTGGAAAAGCAGATGGAAGAACTGGTGCGGAAGCGGCGCCCAGAATTGATAGCCGTCCTTAAAGATCGAGCCGAAGCGCACGCGGTTGTAAATCGCGGTGGTTACCACGAAGCAGATCGGCGGAAGCAGTAGCGCCGGGTGGGCGAGGCTCCGGCAGAGCCGTTTGCGCGGTTCGCGCGAAGCCGGCTCGGCGGGAGCCTCGCCCTCCCACTTGCCTTTGAACAGCACGACCGCGAGAAGTGGCACGAGGGTCGCGTAATTCAGCGTCCGCATCGCGCCCGCGAGGCCGCCGCAAAGTCCGGCGAGCAGAAACCATCGCCACGAAAGATTCCGTTCGAGGAATGCGCGAATGCACACTGCGCAGCAGATCAGCGAAAGCGTTAGAGCCGGGATGTCGGAGACGATGTGGCGCGCCTCCCAGGAAAAGGCGGACTGATTGATCAGCAAAAGCGCGCCGCATACCCCGCCGATTTCGTTGCTCAGCCGCTTCCCGATCCAAAATGCGCAGAGCACGCCACCGATTGCGAAGGCGAGAATCAGGAAAATGCCGACGCCCAGTTCGTTCGGCGCGATCCAATACAGCGGGGCCATCATCACCGACAAGTACGGCGGATATCGCGGCGGATAGCTCTTGCGTTCGATCTCGATGTCATATCGCCCGAGTGTGGCGAGCCGCTGCGCGCCGATCGCATACTCACCGGAGTCGGGAATGACGTCGCAATTGGATGCGTCGTACGGCGAACGAAACAAATGCACGATCGCGATGAGGGCGATGAGGAGGGGGAGGATACGCGAGAGTCTGATGGGCTTCATCAATCCCGACATTTCGGTGGCACAGGCATTCTTGCCTGTGACGTGTCGACGGACTCGTCGATCGCGGAGTACCGCGCTCGATCACCGACAAGAATGTCGGTGCCACCACAAGAAAGCAAGACACGTCTACGCTTCCTACGAAGAGGTCACGTTCTCGATGAACCGCGTGATCGCGCGTTCGAGCTGTTCACCGCCAATTTCGAAGACGTCATTGTGGTGCGCGCCGTCAACCGTCATGCGCGTGACGGGGCCTTTGGCTGCTTTGGCGAGGCGATCGCTCATTTCGTACGAGATGATGTCGTCAAGCTTTCCGTGGGCGATGAAGATTGGGCGGTCAATCGAGCGGAGCTTGCGTTCGTTTTCAAAATGATGCCGAAGCACGAGCGACGTTGGCACGAACGGGAGCAGCTTGCGGGCCATGTCGCGCATGCTGGTGAACGCGCTGACGGTAACGATGCCTGCGACGGGTTTGCGCGATGCGAGGTCAATCGCGGCGGCGGCGCCGAGCGACCAGCCGACGGGGACAATTTTGTTGCGATTGATATCGTTGCGCGAGAGGAGGTAGTCGTAAGCCGCGTTGGCGGAGGCGTAGCAGCCTTCTTCGCTCGGCTTTCCGCTGCTCATGCCGTAGCCGAGGAATTCCACGACGATCACGTTGAAGCCGTCGTGCCGCAGGCGTAGAAAATCCCCCATGCAGTCGGCCATGCACATGCCGTTTCCATAAAAGAAGATCACCGTCGGTCGCTCGCTTGCTTCTTCGCGAAACTCTCGCCCGTATCCGGCTTTGAGCGCTTTTCCAAAAATGGCGGCGACGTGTTCGCCCTTCGGTGTGCGAAGCGAGAGCAGCTCTTCATCCCTCGACGGCCGCACGATCGCCTGCTTCTGTCCTTGCGAAGCGGCGCCGGGAAAGATCAACGATGTTTGAAGGGTGGCGAGCACGATGGCGAGGAGGATATAGACTGACAAAGCAATCCGAACGATTCGCTTCACCCACCGCCGGACTGTTTCACGCCGGATCACATCATAAAGTGGACGCTAATAACTTGAAGCGGACTCATGATCCCTTCGGCGGATGCATCATGTAATCGCGCCAGGCGTTTTCCAGGCCGGTGTAATCGACGTTGTAATACTTTTTCAGTGCGTCTTCGGTTTTGTCCCCGTCCTTAATCGCGTTGAACATCTTGATGAATCGCGGGGTGTCTTTCTTGATCAGCATTTCGACCATCGTCTGCATGACCGGGTAATACTGTCCGCCCGGGATGTTTTCGTCGTCGAAGATTGGGTCGATCAATTCGTTGTTGGCACCGGCCATCGCGCGGGCGCGCTGTTTAGCTTCGGGCCTGGGAAAGACCGACTGCGCGATTACTTCTGCCAGTCCTTCGTTGAGCCATCGCGCAATCCGCGCGTTGCTACGGTAACGATTCACGAACGCGTGCGTGAACTCGTGCGTGAGCACATACGCCCATTTCTCCTCCGCCTGCTTGAGGTTGCCGTTGCTGTGGATCAGGTCCGGCTTCCACATCACCATGTGGCCGGTGCCGTCGGATCGGCCGGCGTAATAGCCGTTGAGCGCGTCGTTCGCGGGCATGTCGTCGTATTTCTGTGCGAACGATTCGAAATCCTTCTGCCCGGCGAACATGAACACGGGCAGCTTGCCGACGAAAATGTTCTCCTTCACCGGGATGCCGAATTGTTTCGAGACGGCGGCGTAGGCGTCTTCGACGTTCGTGGTCAGGAAGTTGTATTCCTGCGGATCCCAGTTGGTGAAGACGATGAAGTGCGGCGTTTGAAGCTCGGTGAACTTGAGCTTCATCTCTTCAGAGACGTCGTTGGCGAAGGTTTTCGCAGTTGCGATCGCGGCGGCATCTTGCTCAGGCGTGGATTTGAGGTATCGCACGACGCCATCGGATGTCGTTGATGCGTTCGTGGTTAAAGTGGTCTTGGTTGTCGCCGCCGCAGCTGGCTTGATGGCGCTACCCGCGGGCGTGGATTTGATCTTCTCGATCCGCGATTTGACGGATGGGTCGAGCTTCAGCGCGAAATCAAACGCCCGCTGGGCCTGCTCGGTTGCGCCCAGCGACCAGACCTCTTCGCCGAGGTTCAGCCAGTCGTCCGGTTTCTTTTTGTCGATGAGGCGAGCGCGAAGGGTGAAGAGGCTTGAGCCGGTCAGATCGATCCAGTTGATCGAGCGCTCGCCGGTGGAGGTTTTGAGGACGAACGAATCGTCGTCGTAGCGCAGAAGCATCCCCGAGATCTTCTGCGTCTGGGCGGCGCGAAGATAAACCTCGGCGTAAATCGGCTTGACGAGCGTGACGCTCTGATCCGCCCGCGCGATTGAGCCGAGCAGGCACAACAACGCTACGACCGCACCGCGATAGTTCATGTGCGTGACCCCGTTCCACCCCGCCCCACGAGCCGATCGATCTTCGCACTGCCGTCGCTTGACGGCAATAGCGTCCCTCTTGAGGATAGCCCGCCCATGATTCGCTGGGCGATCGTTTCGATCCTGATTTTTCTGAGCCTTCGCGCGCGAGCGCTGACCGCCGGCGAATTGCTGCCCGATCCGGATCAGCCTTCGGTAATCCTCGTCACCATCGGCCCGGGCGACGCGTCGTATGAAAAGTTCGGGCACAACATGATCTGGATTCATGACCCGACCACGCAGCCGAGCGATGTGCTCTACAACTATGGCGTGTTCGATCTCTACGAAAGCTATTTCGTATGGCACTTCATCCAGGGCTTGATGAACTATCGCATCGCGCGCGACGATGACGCGTATGGCTGGCTGAACTATTATGCGAATCAGGATCGTTCGCTCACGCTTCAGCAGCTCAACCTCAATGATCAGCAGCGGGCGAGCTTGCGGAAGTTTCTCGAGTGGAACGCGCAGCCGGCGAATCAGGTCTACCGCTACAACTATTACACGAATAATTGCTCGACGAAGGTCCGCGACGCGATCGACGGCGTGATCGATCATCAGATCGAACTGCAAACGTCGCCGATCGACTCGGGCACGACCTTTCGCTGGCACACGCGGCGACTGACGGCCGACGACATCGCGCTGTACGCGGGGCTCGATTACGTGATGGGCCATTCGGTGGATCGGCCAATCAGCAAATGGGAGGAAATGTTTCTTCCGGTGAAAATGAGCCAGACGATTCGGACTGTGACGGTGAACGGTTCGCCGCTGGTGAAGTGGGAACAGCAGATCTACAAGAGCAAAACGCACGTCGAGTATGACAAGCCGCCGAGCCGGTTTTGGATTTTTATTACGGTCGGTGTGCTCGTCGGTGGAATTCTCGCTGCGAGTGCGAAGGCACTTACCCCCTCTCCCTTCCAGGGAGAGGGCGGGGGTGAGGGTTTGGCGCGGGAGTCAAAGCCGCGTCGATTTTCGAAACAGCGGCGCTCGACTGCCGCAGCCGACCCTCACCCTAACCCTCTCCCGGGAAGGGAGAGGGGACTAGGAGCGCGCCTGCTGAGGTGGCTTGCGTGCCTGATCGCATTTGCCTGGGTGACGTTGGCGGGGCTGGGTGGGGCGATTTCAACCTTTGGGTGGTGGTTCACAGACCATTACGCGGCGAAGTACAACGAGAATCTGCTGCAGCTGAATCCGATCACGCTTCCGCTGATCTTTCTCGTGCCGATCGCGATCTTCAGCAAGCGTCGCGGCAAGAGGCTTGGGTTTTATCTGAGCGTGATCGGGCTCGCGCTCTCGATTCTTGGATTCGTGCTTCAAGTTCTGCCGAAATGGAATCAACCCAACGCGGAGATCATCGCGCTGGCGATGCCGGCGCACGCGGGGCTGGCGTGGTTGATGTATCGGCTCCTTAAGTCCCAACCCGCAACAAGCAAAAAGCAACCTGCAACAAACAAATGAAACCTGCTTACACTTTTCATCTCATTGGCAACGCGCACCTCGATCCGGTCTGGCTGTGGGATTGGCGCGAGGGCTTGAGCGAAGGCATCGTCACCTGCCGCACGATTCTCGATCTGATGGACGAGAACAAGGACCTCACGTTCATCCGGGGTGAGGCGGCGATTTATCAGCACATCGAGCAGAACGATCCGGAGACGTTTTCGCGGATCAAGAAGTATGTGAAGGCTGGGCGCTGGGATGTCGTCGGCGGAACGCTCATTCAGCCGGATACGAACCTGCCGATGACGGAAACGTTCGCGCGGCATTTCACGCACGGATTGAATTACTTCGAATCGCGGTTCGGGAAGCGCGTGCGCGTGGGATGGTCGGCGGATTCGTTTGGTCACGCCGCGGGATTGCCGGAGATTCTGGCCGCGGCGGGGATTGAGAATTACGCGTTCAGTCGACCGGCGCCGAACATCGTGCCGATCGCCAAGCCCGCATTCTGGTGGGAAGGTCCGGGCGGGTCGCGCGTGCTCTGCTATCGGCCAAACATCGGCTGGTACGGCTGCGAGCGCGAGGAAATGACCAAGCGGCTCGATGGACTGCTCGCCGATTCGAAAAACCTCGACCTGCACAACGTCGGCGTGTTCTACGGCCTCGGCAACCACGGCGGCGGGCCGACGCGACGAATGCTGGAAGAGATCAAAGCGTGGAAGAAGAAGCATCCCGAAGTGAATGTCGTTTTCTCGGGTCTGCATCGGCTCTTCGATTCGCTGCGAAAAGAGATGACGAAGAAGGGCGGCGAGTCGTTCTTCCCGGTTCATCGCGGCGAGCTGAATTTTGTCTTACGCGGATGCTACGCGTCGCTCGCGAAGTTCAAATTCCAGTATCGCAAGACTGAAGCACTCGCGAGCAGTGCGGAGAAAACTGACGCGATTGTTTCCGGTAGCACGGGCAACTTGCCCGTGCAGCGCGGGCACGGGCAAGTTGCCCGTGCTACGAAGAGATACGAGATCTGGCAGTCGATTCTGTTCAATTCCTTTCACGACATTCTTCCGGGATCGAGCATCGAACGGGCATTCGACGAGCAGATCGCCTGGCTCGGCGGGGCGCAGCACGATGCGCGGGCGATTCAGTTCGAGGCGCTGACGGCGCTCTCGCATCAGGTCGACACGCGCGTGAGCACGCCGAAGGGTGATATGCCGAGTGGCGTGGCGCTGCTCGTCTGGAATCCGCATCCGCGGCCGTATGTGGGGCCGATCGAGCTCGAGGCGTCGCTCGATTACCGCCCGATCTGGAAATACCACAAGAAGGTCGATCAGCTTCCGCTGAAAGTGACGGGGGCGGACGGAAAGCCGGCGGTTCATCAGATCATCGCGACCGAGCACAATTCGATGGTCGAACTTGCGTGGCGGAAGCGCGTCGTAATGCCAGTCGAACTGCCGGCGCTGGGATGGAGCGTGGTCGAGTTGGCGTGGGTGGAGGGCGCGACGGCGCCGAGCGTCGATCAGCCAACGACCGCGCCGATGCCCGGCGTGATCGACAATGGGATCTATCGTGTGCAGGCGCGCGTCGGCGACAAGGGGATTCAGATTAACCGCAACGGCCGCTCGATCTTCAACAGCAACGGCGACGGTTTGACTGCAGTTACCGTCGAAGATCCGTGGGGCTCGTGGGGCGGAATGGCGGAGGAACCGGAGTCGCTGGATCTTTCGACGGTGCGGCATCATTGGCGCATCAGCGAAGTGCAGAACCTCGAGAGCGGGCCGATTCGTTCGAAGATGTGGGTGAAGCTCGAAGGCGGGCGCTCGCGATTGGAATTGACGATCTCCGTGACGCGCGGGCGGGACGCCGTCGATGTGCAGGCGCGCGTGTTGTGGGATGAGCGATCGGCGCGATTGAAGCTCGTCATGCCGGTGGGGGATCAGGCGGAGTACGACGTGCCGGCGGCGCGTGTTTCGCGCGAGCCGATGGTTCGCAAGGTGCAAAGCGAACTGCGCGGGGGGATGAATCCGGATATCACAGCTGAAGATGCCGATGCCGCCCGGCGCTCTGCTTTGAGCGGCCGTGAAGGTGAACTGAAGCCGCTGGGCGAAGTGCCAGGGGGTCGATGGGTGCGCATCCGTGGCGCGAATGGTGCGACTTTCGGGTTCGCTTCGGATGCGCTCTACAACTTCGATGCGAAGGACGGCGTGTTCCGCGCGACGGTATGTCGGGCGTCTCGATACGCGGATGACGTGCACACGACGTCGGATGAGCGGCACTGGCAGCCGGCCGTCGATAATGGCGAGCTGAGGTTCAATTTCCTCATTTCGCCGGGCGACGAGAAATTGCCGCAGCTTGCGGAGCAGCTGGAGCAGCCGCCCGTGTCGATCCTCGTACCACCTCACAAAGGCAAGTGGAAACGCACGGGATCGCTCGCGTCGATTGGTCCCGACAACATTAAACTCCTCGCCCTCAAACCCGCGGAGGACGGAAAGGGCCTGATCCTTCGCGTGCAGGAAACCAGCGGCAGGGCGACGCAACCGCAGCTCAAGATCGCGGGGAAAACGGTGAAGCTCACGCGTGTCGACGCCAATCGCATCGCGACGTGGCGACTGACCGGAAAACCCGGATCAATCAAAGCGCGCGAGACGAATATTGCCGAAGAATAGATAACGCCCTCACTCCCTCTCCCCATCGGGGAGAGGGCAGGGGAGAGGGGTTAGCGGCGCGGTGGATCGACGAATGGTTATTCGCGCAATCGGGGCGATGGAGGCCGCTTGCGGCTTAGCGGGAAGCTCGAGAGCGTTTTGCGCGATTGACCGGCTATCGAAGTCTCGCGCCCGTCGCCCCTCTGCCCGCCCTCTCCCCGATGGGGAGAGGGAGGACGCGATTGGAAGACCGGTGCGTGTTTGAACTTTGGAGAAGCGATGATGCGAACTAGTCTGCTGCTGACCTTGACCCTCACCTTCGCCCTCGTCGGCTGCGGCACCAATGGCCCCAAGCCGATGAAGCAGATGCCGCCGCCGAAGCATGCGCCGCCACCTCCGCCGCGGCGGCCGATCCCGCTCGATCAGTCGCTTCGGCAGAAAGCGCGCGAACAGATCGAGAAGTCGATGGCGTCGTCCGATCCGATCATCCGCGCCAACGCGGTCGAAGCGTCGCAGGAATCGCTCGGCGACGAGGATCGCATCGACATCGTCAGCAAGCTGACGGATTCCGAGCCGGTGGTTCGCTTCGCGGCTTGTATGGCGTGCGGTGGGCTGCAGCTCAATGAAGCGCATCAAAAGCTGCTCGATCTGGTCCATGATCCGGACATGGACGTGCAGATCGGCTCGCGATACGCCCTGCATCGCATCGGCGACACGCGCTACAGCCACGACCTGGAAGTCTTTGCGCGGCAGGTCGATCCGCATGTTCGCGGAAATACCGTGATGGTGCTGGGGCTGCTCGGGGAGAGGAGCGCGCTGAAAATTCTGCACGCGATGCGCGCGGACCCGAAAGCTGGCGTTCGCTTGCAGGTGGCCGAGGCAGAGTGGCGGCTCGGGGATGACGATGGTCTCACGACGCTCGTGGGGGCGACGATCAGTGTTTATAAGGACGATCAGATCATCGGTGTGATGGGTCTGGCGGGCCCGAAAGACCGGCGCGTGGCGCCGCACATTCGGGCGAAGCTGGTGGGAGAGTTCGACGAGGTCTGCATCTCCGCCGCCCGGGCATTGGGCCAATTGGGCTTTGACGATGGACAGACCGTCGCGCTGAACGGCGCAGAATCCCCCGACCCGCGGATCCGGGCCTTGGCGGCCTTGGCGCTTGGCGCGATTGGCCGAAGCGACGCGCAACCGGCCCTGCGGAAGCTGCTCGAAGCCCCGGAAGAGCCCGTCCGACTCGCCGCCGCGACCGCGATCCTGCAACTGAAGCCGGGATGAGGAGCAGAGGAGCCAGAAGCCAGAAGCCAGAAGCCAGAAGAGGCCGGTTTTCCTACTGGCTTCTGGCTCCTGGCTTCTGGCTTCTCTAAGTTATTAGCCCCTGTCGGAAAAGCCGTTAAACCTTGACACCCCTTACGCCCATATTACGATGGAAGACGCGATTGGGACGGTGATTGTGGCTTTGTCTCGCCAAACTTACAGAGCTCAGAATCGTATCACTCGTAGGGCCAGTTTTGGTCCTGAAACCCGCGGCGTCTGTATTGCACCTATGTCGGTCACCCGTGCTGGACACCGTTGCCGGACAACGTAAGTCCAAGGAGTCGCACCTTGAGTCCCCTGACGAAAATCTTTGTCATCCTGCTGGTCATCTTTTCGTTGCTTCTGACCGCGGGCACCGTCGTGTTTGTCAACACTCAGACCGCGACGAATGCAAGCCTTGCCGCAGCCAAGCAGGCTGCCGAAGCGCAACAGGGAATCGCCGCGCGGGCGACTGCCGATCTCAGCTCGGAAAAAGCCGCTTCGCAGGTGGCGCAGAACGCGCTGCTCGCTCAGATCGAAACGATGAAGAACAACCAGAACCGCACGCAGCAGGAGATCGCTGACCGCGATGTGAAGCTTGCCGCTGCGGCCGCGGATAAGGCGATGATGTCCGCGAACATCGCAACCCTCACCGACGCTCTGAAGGCTTCGGAAGACAGCCGTTCCAAGCAGCAGGAACAACTCGCTTCGCTTCGTCAAACTTCCGATACGATTCAAACGCAGAACGCACAACTCAACACGCAGATCAACGATCTGACCAACAAGCTCGACGTCACCGAGCGCGATCGCCGCTTCCTCGCCGAACAAAATGCTGAGCTCAAGCAGCAGGGCGAGAAGGCCGCCGCGGCGCTGAAGGACGCGGGCATCGACATCAACGCCGTCGCCGCGGGCACCAAGGCCGGCGCGCCGAACGTCACCGGTGTCATCCGCAGCACGCGACAAATCGCGAACCTCCCGTACGCCACGATTTCCGTCGGCAGTTCAGACAATGTCGCCAAGGGCATGGAATTCAAGGTCATCGATCGCGACGCCGGCAAGTTCCTCGGCACCCTGACGGTTGACTCCGTCGAGCCGAATGAATCGACCGGCCATCTGTCCGGCCCGCATGTGGATGCCATCAAGCCGGGCACCGAAGTTCGCACGCAGTGATCCCACTCGATCGCCAGTGTTTCGCACCGATGAACCGATCACGCAGGAGTTGATATGTCACGCGTAGCAGCAACAGGCGATGTCGTCACCGTTAAACCGGGCCCGAACATTTACACCGTGCTCCTCGTCGCCTCGACGCTCGCGACGCTCCTCGGCCTGATCGCCGTCTGCGTCCGCTACAGCTCGGTGTTCGACATGCCGATCTGGAAATAGTCCGGCCCGCAACTTAGACACAACCAGAAACGGTGACGATCCAAAGTCGTCACCGTTTTCGTTTCGCGGTGATACCGGGAGGGCGAGGCTCCCGCCGAGCCGCTTGCGGTTTCGCAGAGGTACAGATCGGCCCGGCAGGAGCCTCGCCCTTCCACCGCGGTGTCGCGTTCCGACGTTCGTTCTTCCATCTTCTCAACTCCCCGCGATATGCTGTAGCACATGTTGTTGCGTCGCGCCGCGGAGTTCGCGTTCATCGAGCCCGGCCCGCTCGTCGATGGCGAGCTGGAGCTCGTTCCCCCCGAGGGAAAATGGATCGACCCCATGCTGCGCGCGATGCAGGATCCGCTGACGCGGCAGGAAGATCCCGGCTCCATCGTTAACCGTGGACAGCTTCAGCATTTCCTCAAGATCGCGCCGTACGGACGGCAACCGCCGAACACGATTTACGATCGCCTGCCGACCTATCACTTCTGGATGCACATTCGCGAAGACTTCGCTCCGCCGCTGCCCATCTGCGGTGCGATTGGATTGCGCGTCGGCAACAATGAAGACACGAACCGCCACTACGGCCACATCGGCTACAACGTCTTCCCCGTCGCGCGCGGGCATCATTACGCCGAGCGCGCCACGCGGCTGCTTCTTCCGCTCGCGCGGCGTCACGGCATGCACACGCTGTGGATCACCTGCAACCCGGACAACGTCGCCTCGCGCCGCACGTGCGAGCGCCTCGGCGCGACGTTTGTGGACACGATTCAAGTGCCAACCAATCACCCGCTCTACGCGAGAGGGGAACGCGAGAAGTGCAGATACCGAATTGATCTTTAAAGTCCGAAATCCGAAACCCGAATGACGAATCAATGACCGAATGCTCAAATGACCAAATCGCTCATTCGGGCATTCGTTCATTTGAGCATTGATTCGTCATTCGGGTTTCGTCATTCGGGTTTGAAAAATGCCCCAACGTCAGCTGCAAATCACGACAAGCCCCGGCCTCTGGCCACCGAACTGGCCAATGGGCCTGACGATGCTGCGCTTGCTCCTGCTGCCCGTTTTCCTCTGGGTCATGCTCTCCGATGCGAACCAGGCCGATCACAGCAGCCGATGGTTCGCGGTCGCGATCTTCGCCGTCATGGCCGCCACCGATAAGCTCGATGGCTATCTCGCTCGGCGGCTCAACCAGGCGAGCAAGATCGGCGCGATCCTCGATCCCGTCGCCGACAAACTCCTCATCGCCTGCTCGATCATCCTGCTCTCATTCAGTTGGGTCGCGCCGGCCGGCTTCGAAATCCCGCGCTATGTCGTCTTCGCCGTCTATGGAAAAGACGTGATCGTCGTGCTTGGCACGCTGGTGCTGCTTTCGATCCTCGGCCGAATCAATATCAGCGCGCGGTGGCCGGGAAAGATCAGCACGGTCGTACAACTCGCCCTCATCATCGTGACGCTGGTCGCGCCGGATCTCGATCGCCTCTATCCAAGATTCGCTCATGGACTGACGCGCACGCTGTGGGTTCTCGTGGCCGTTGTATCGATCGTCTCGTGTCTCGATTACGTTTTCGTCGGCGTAAGGTTGCTTCGCACACGACATGAGATGGCGATTGAGCCGGGGCACTCATGAAACGCGAAGTGCGGCATGTTCCGGTGTTGCTGAACGAAGTGCTCGACGTGATCCATCCGCGGCCGGAGCAGACGATTGTCGATTGCACGCTTGGCCTCGGCGGGCACTCCGCGGCGCTGCTCGAGCGCCTCAAGCCGGACGGTCGCCTCATCGCGATCGATTTCGACCCCGCCAATCTCGCCCTCGCGCGCCAGAAGCTGGAACAAGTCGGCGGCCGGTTCGATCTGTTCCACAACAACTTCGCTGCGCTTCTGACGGTGCTGGCGCAAGCTGGTGTTGAACGAGTCGACGCGGTTTTGGCCGACGTCGGCGTCGCCAGTACGCAAATCGATGACCCGAACCGCGGATTCTCCTACCGCCAGCCGGGCCCACTCGACATGCGGATGGATCCCACACGCGGCCAGCCGGCGTCGGCGCTCGTCAATCGCATGAGCGAGCGCGAGCTCGCGGAGGCGCTGCTCGAACTCGGAGACGAAGACGATGCGCCGCAGATCGCGCAGCTCATCGTCGAGCGTCGGAAGTCCAAGCCGATTGAGACGACGGAAGATCTGATGGCGATCATCTGCGAAGCGCGCGACTTCACGATCCAGCGTGCCGCCGGCGCGAAACTTCATCCCGCCGCGAGAACGTTTCAAGCCCTGCGCATCCTCGTGAACCGTGAGCTCGCGAATCTTGATCGTCTCTTGCGCGTGATGCCGGATGTCCTCAAACCCGGAGGCGTCGCCGCGATCATCAGCTTCCACAGCGGCGAAGATCGAAGAGTCAAAGAAGCCTTCCGCGACGCGTTTCGCGGTGGCATCTACTCGAAAATCAGTCCTGACCCGATCGTCGCGACCGAGCAGGAGCAGAAGACCAATCCGCGATCGCGCTCGGCAAAGTTGAGATGGGCAAAGTTGGGCGGTTGAGCCGCGAAGTCGCTTCGCGGTTTCGCAGATCAAGCGCATATCGATCTGCGAAACCGCAAGCGGGAGCACGAAACCCTCGCGCAGTGCTACAATGAGATTCCAGATTAGGAGCCCGAATGCCGTTTGCGTCGATTCCGGAAGTGCTCGAAGAGCTCAAAGCCGGCCGAATGATTGTGCTGGTTGATGACGAAGATCGCGAGAACGAAGGCGATCTCATCCTGCCCGCGGAGAAATGCACGCCCGCGGCGATCAATTTCATGATCAAGTTCGGCCGCGGCGTGCCGTTCATTCCCACAACGGGTGCACGCCTTTCAGAGCTGAAGATCCCGATCATGACGAAGCAGAACACCGCCCGCCACGGCACCGCCATGGCGGAGACGGTCGACGCGCTTCACGGTACAACGACGGGTATCAGCGCCTTCGATCGCGCCGCCACGGTTCAGGTCTTCATCGACAATAACGCGAAGCCTGACGACCTAGCGCGTCCCGGACACATGATTCCGATTCGCGCCGAAAACGGTGGGGTGCTCGTCCGCGCTGGACACACCGAAGCAATTGTCGATCTCTGCACGCTCGCGGGTTTCAAACCCGTCGGCGTCGGATGTGAAATCATCGGCGAAGACGGCCAGATGATGCGCCGTCCGCAGCTCGAGCTGTTCTGCCAGGAACACAACCTCAAGATCGCGAGTATCGCCGACCTCATCAGCTATCGCCTGAAGCGCGAGCAGTTCGTAAAGCGCATCGAGACCGTTCATCTGCCGACGAATTGGGGTACCTTCAAGCTGATCGCCTATCAAAGCGCCGTCGATCAACAGCCGCATCTCGCACTGTGCAAAGGAGGCGTGGGCGATCTCGACGCCGATGGTAAGCCCATCATTCATGAAGAGCCGGTGCTCGTGCGCGTGCACAGCGAATGCCTGACCGGCGACGTCTTTGGCTCCGGCCGATGCGACTGCGGGCCACAGCTTTCCACCGCCATGCAGATGATCGAGCAAGCAGGCAAAGGCGCGCTCGTCTACCTGAGACAAGAGGGCCGCGGAATTGGTCTCGCGAACAAACTCCACGCCTACGCGCTCCAGGAAAAAGGTCTCGACACGGTCGAAGCCAACGAGCATCTCGGCCTGCCCGTCGACAAGCGCGACTATGGCATCGGCAGCCAGATCCTTCGCGATCTCGGACTGCGCAACATCCGCATCATGACGAACAACCCAAAGAAGATTTACGGCATCGAAAGCTACGGCCTGAAGGTCGTCGAAGAAGTGCCGATCAGAATCGAACCCGGCGAACACAACCGCGAGTATCTCGAGACGAAGAAGGCGAAACTCGGCCATCGGTTGTAATTCCGAACGGCAGAGATTAATCGCGGAGATGCGTAGGCGCGCGAAGACTCGCGAAGAAAGTCGAAAGCAGGCAGCCTCGAAAGTAGCAAGGGTTTGATTTTTCAACCCGACTCATTTCTATCGGTTTGCTTCGTCAACCTTCGCGCTTCTTCGCGCCTTCGCGACAAAGGTTCCTTCCTCCCATTTCTCAAACGTTCGTAATCGATATACTCGGACCGAGATGAAAATCAGACACTTGCTTGCTTTCACTGCGCTCGTCATTTCCCTTCAGGCTTGGGCCGGTCCCGCCCGCGTGCTCGTGATCGACGCGGGGGATACCGATACCGGCGCGATGTGCGCTGAGACGCTCAAGAACGTCGAACCCGGCGCCGAAGTTCAGCGCGTTGATATCGCCAGGCTTCCCGAAGCAGCGAAATCTTCGTGGAACCTCGTCGCGGTCGTCGGGCCGGAGCCTTTGCTCTACAAGAGTGAGTCGAAAGACGCTTACGAATCGATTGTAGCAAACGCATCGACCGGTCTGCTCGTCATCGAGCTGCCGCACGACACGGAAGGGAAAATAGCGCTCTTTAAATCACTCGCGCCGCGCAGCGGGCCGAAAGCGGGCGTGCATCTGCCGGGCGATTTCAGCGGCTGCTACTGGATCTGGTCGAACGCCAGGAAAACGCCGGATGAGCGGCTTTCGATGCTCAAGACGTTCGATCTGGCCGACGCGCCGAAGCTCGCGTGGATGCAGATCACCGCCGACAACGACGCGCACGTCTGGATCAACGGTCAGGATGTTGGCAACACCCTTTCCTGGCGAACGCCAGTTTGCTTCGACGTCGCGGGCCTGCTCAAGGCCGGCGAGAACACCATCGCGATCGAAGGGTGGAACGAAGACGGTCCCGGCGGGGTGCTCGCATCGCTCGTCGCGTTCGATGAAGACGGCAAGCTGATCGCGCACGTGAAGACGGATGACACGTGGGAGTTTGCGCCGGGCAAAGGCGCCGACTGGAACAAGACCGGCAAAGACAATCGCGACTGGAAGCACGTGAAGAAGCTGGCCGTGTATGGCGAAGGCTCGTGGGAAATGAAGCTTCGCACGCCGTTTCCCGCGTACGAATCGCCGATCGTTCAAGGGGAAACGACGCTCGGCCGCGCGGTGCTGACGGACGGACTCGATCCCGACGCCGGCAGCACGATCGTCGCCACCGCCGGAAAAATCCCCGTGGGCGTGGCAAGCGAAGGCGGCGGCGGACGGCTCGTCATTTACAGCATCGACCCCGAAGCTTCCGAAAATGATTCGGAGCTTCAGCCCGCGGTTGCATCCAACGCGTTCGCGAATCAGCTTCTGCAGTCCGCGCGCTGGCTCGCAAAACTGCCGGCCGAGATCCAGCTCGATCCCTCGACATTGCCCGACACCGCGCCCGGCGGACAAAAGTTGAACGTCAAATTCACGACCGGCGCGGCGGCAAGTTCGTACGACATCGAAACCACCCTTCGCGATGACGAGCGCGTGGTTCTACATAATCATCAGACGCTCAAATCGCTGAAAGACGGCGTCGCGATGACGCTGCCGCGGGCGTGGACCGTTCGCGGACCGGTGCATGCGTTGATCCGCGTCACACCGAAGGGCGCAGCGACTGAAATCTTTGCTGGCACAATTCAGCTCACCACGCCTGTGAAGATCGAGTTGAGCGCGCAGGACGATCGCTGGGTCTATCGCGCGGATGAAAAACTTTCCGTCTCCGCGAATGTTTCGGATCCCAAGGTCAACGCCAGTCAAATTCGCGCGAGGATCGATTCGAGCGACGGTCAGACGCGAATTACGCTTCCAAACGGCAATCACTGGACGACGGAGCTCTCTTCGCTTTCGCCGGGGCATTATGATTTCGTCGCGCAATATCTTTCGAACGACGGGCAGATCCTCGGTTACACGTCGTGGCGGTTCGACATCGTCGAGCGCCCGAAGTTCGACCGCATGTTTACGCGCGCGATCCAGTTCACCGCGATTCCACACGAAGGCGCGGGCACAGACGAAGGTGGCTTTCCCCGCTCACGCGCGGGATTGCGCCGCGCGCTCGACAACATCATCGATCATGGGTTCAACTGCCTTTACACGCCGATCGAGCTGCCGAGGGAGCTGGCAAATTACGTTGCGTCATACGCACAGTCGCGCGGCATGTGGATCATGGCTTGGCCGGACAGCTCGCAACCGGTTGAGATGTTCAACCGCGAAAAGCTTCCGCCGGTCAGCGTGTATTCGCCGCAATATCCGGAGGTGGTGCGTAAGCGCGCCGAAGGATTTGTGCAATGGCTCGGCCATTATCCCCGCATCGCGCACGCGGTGCTGTACATGGACGAGCCGTTCTGGCAGCACCCCAATCTCTGGTCGATGGACAAGTTCACGCGCGCGGAGTTCAAGAAGCGATACGGATACGACCTGCCGACTGCGCTCGAGGCGCAGGGCGATGCGAAGAAGTGGATGGATTTGCTGACCTTCCGCAGCGAACAGTTTTCGGACGCGTGGAAGCAGATCTACCCGATTCTCAAAAAGCTTAATCCGAATTTCGACGTCGTGCTGAATCACGACAGTCACAACACCTTCGGCGGTGGCGCCGGACAGGAATCGCCCATCGCCGCCGACGATGCATTTCACTGGGGCGGACACGACTTCGCCGACTGCATTTCGTGGGACATCTATCCGTATCTGATGAGCGATTTTCGCTACGGCCCGAATCGAATCATGAAGCTGCCGACGGTGGCGCAGCTGCACTACACAGCGGCGTACATGCGCGATCTCACGAATGAGCAGCACGTGCGCTTTGGCTACTGGTATGGCCCATGGAACAGCGAGTGGTTCGACCTCGATGAAAAGGGCCGCGAGCAGTATTGGATGGAGCGCGAGACCGCGTACACCGCCGTCGCACACGGCGCGAATATGCTGATTACCGGCATCAACATCCCCCAGGATCAAAAGCACTGGGATGATCTCGGCGAGTCGATGCGCACGCTCGGCAAAGTCGATGAGCAGATCGTGAAATGCCCGCGCGTGAAAGCCAAAGCCGCGATGCTCTTTCCGCGGACGCAGTATCTCCAGTTGCAGGAAGAGTATTTCGGCGTAGGCCAATCGTACGAAGCGTTCTCGCGGGCGTTCGGCGAGCTCGACATCCTGCATGAAGAGCAGGTCGAGAAGAGCGGCGTCGGCGATTACAAGATCCTCGTGCTGTTCGACGTGAAGCTGTTGCCCAAGAGCGTGATCGCGAAGATCGATCAGTTCGTGAAAAACGGCGGTGTTGTGATCGGCGATTGCGTGCCGAATCTCGACGAGATGCGCCAGCCGACGAGCGCGATGGAGAAGATCTTTGGCGTCAACCATGCGCAGACGCAGCGGATCATGTGGCCGATTCTCAAGCCGCAACTGCCGAATCTCCGCGAGCGCGTGCTGCGGCCGATGTTCTCGGGCATCTATGACCTGACGCGCGTGCAGGGAAATGCGCTTGGGGTCTCGCTCGATTGCGAAATCGCCAGCCCCCGCGCCTCGCACGCAACGACCGCGAAAGTGCTTGCCAAATCGGTTGGCGGTGAACCGGTGCTGACAAAGAATGATTACGGCAAGGGTCGTGCGTATCTGCTCGGATTCTGCCTGCAGGATGCGGACTTCTTCACCTGGGCGAGCGACGATGTCTCCGCTCGATCACAATTGCAGCAACTTCTCCACGCGATCGCGAAGGACGCGAAGGTCGCGGCGCATGTTCGCAGCAGCAATCCCGATGTCGAGGCGGCGGTGCGGGCGAACGACAAGGAAGGTTTTCTCTTCGTCATCAGTCACGAAGCGAAGGATGGAAAAGCCACCATCGAGCTGCGCGACCTCGCGTTCAAGGTGAATCGCGTGACGGATGTCGCGACGGATAAGCCGGTTCAGTTCCACCGCGATGGCGGGGCGATCAAATTGGATGTGGACGCGCCGACAGGAACCACATTCCTGATGATGCTGAATTAAATCAGGATCGGGCACGCGACGAGAGAATCTTCTGCAGCACGATGAAGACGAACAGCAGCGCGCCGATCATGATGCGTGCCCATGAGCTGCTGAGCGTTCCTTGAAAGATGATCGCGGCCTGAATAATGCTGACGATCAGCACGCCGAGGATCGTTCCGAGGATTGAACCGAGCCCGCCGGTGAGGAGCGTTCCGCCGATGACCACGGCGGCGATGGTGTCGAGCTCGAGGCCCAACCCGCCTTCGGACTGACCGCTCCATTTTGCCAGCGCATAAATCACCCCGCCGAGCGCGGAACAGAAGCCGCTCAGCGCATAGATCAGCACCTTCGTGCGAGCGACCGGCAGGCCCATCAAGATCGCCGACTGCTCGTTTCCACCAATCGCATAAATAGTGCGGCCGAACTTCGTGTATCGGCTGATGTAGATCGCGGAGAGCGCGACGACTGCGAACACGATCTCGGGGAAACGCACCGAAGCGCTTCCGATCGGTATTGCGAAATCAGAGAGCTTGTCGAGCAGCGGATGTTCGATCCCGATCGAGCTCAGGCTGATCACTTGTGCCAGCCCATGAATAAAAAACATCCCGGCCAGCGTCACGAGAAAGGGCGCCAGTTCAAAAAACTGGATCAGCACGCCTTGGATCAATCCGAGAAACGAACCGGCGATCAGGGCGACACCAATCGCGACCAGTGGATGAAAAACCGGGAGCGTGATCGTGTGGTGAAAGAGTGTGAACGGCTCGGGATTCATGAGCCGCGCGATGAGAATGCTGGTGAAACCAATCATCGAGCCGACCGAGAGATCGATCCCGCCGGAGAGAATGACGAACGTCATGCCGATGGCGGTCAGGCCGAGGAAGGCGTTGTCGGAGAAGAAGGAGATGAACACGCTGAGCGAAAAGAACCCGCGGTCGCGCAGATAGATGCACGCGGCGGTGTAGAGCATCAGGCAGACGACAAACGTCGCGAGCAGTGGAATGTGCTGCGCGCGCAGGCGAAATCGCCAGGGATGCCTGGGCGGGGCGTACACGAGTTGATTCGCTTGTTCCGTCATTTTCTCCGAAACAGCCGCTGAAACTTCGGCGCTTGGAGCAGGCAGACGCCCACGACGACGACCGCCTTCACAACGAGAGTCCACTCGACTGCCACGCCGCGGGTCAGGATGGTCGTGTCCATCGCTTGAATGATCAGCGCGCCGACGATTGAACCAATGAGGGAGTAGCGCCCGCCGAGGAGCGACGTCCCGCCGATTACAACGGCCAGGATCGCGTCGAGCTCGACATTCAGTCCCGTGTTGTGCGGATCCGCATTCGCGTTGTTCGATGCGACAACGATGCCGGCGATCCCCGCGCACAGCCCCGAGAAGCTGTAGACGAGCAGTTTGATGAACCGCTCGTTGATCCCGGCGAAACGCGCGGCCACGGGATTGTTGCCGACGGATTCGATGAACAACCCAGCGGCGGTGCGACGCATCAGCAGTCCGACCACCAGCAGTACGAAAATCACGATCGCAATCTGAAATGGCAGCCCGAACAGGAAACCGCGGCCGAGATACTGAAATGGTACGCTGTGCGCCGTGAGGTTGTCGTTGCTGATGAGTTCGGCAATTCCGCGGCCGGAGACGAAGAGGATCAGTGTTGCGACGATCGGCTGAATCTGAACATAGCCAACGAGAATCCCGTTCCAAATCCCGCACGCCAAAGCAACGCCGAGGCCTGCAAAACAAGCGGTCGGCATCGACCAGTGATAGTGCTCTGATTCCATCAGCAGCACGGTGAGCTGCCCCGCGATGGCCATCACGGTGCCGACCGAAAGATCGACTCCACCCGTCGCGATGACGAGGGTCATGCCGATGCCCGTGAGGGCAACTGGAGCCGCGTTTTTCAACACGTCGATCAGGCTGCCGAAGAGGTGACCTTGTTTAACTTCGACATGGAAGAAGCCCGGTGTGAATGCAAGATTGAAGGCGAGAATGAACAATAGCGCGAGGACTGGCCAAAGCAGCACGAGCGAGCGCGGCGCGCGGCGCGGCTGCTTGGGTGTTGCTGGCGCGGCGCTCGCGACGGTCATGCATCGCTCCGGGCGATCGTCGCCATGATGTTGTGTTCGTTGATCTCGGCGCCCGTGAGTTCGCGCACCTTTCGCCGATCGCGCAGCACTGCGACGCGATTGCTGCAGCGGACGACTTCTTCCAGCTCCGACGAGATAAACATCACCGCCTTGCCTTGCTGGCAGAGCGAGAGGATGAGCTTTTGAATGTCGGCCTTCGCGCCCACGTCGATTCCTCGCGTCGGCTCATCGAGGATGAGGAAACGAGGATCGAGCGCGAGCCAGCGCGCGAGCAAAACCTTCTGCTGATTTCCACCGCTGAGGTTTTTGATCGGCGTGTCGGCATCGCGCGTCGCGATGTTCAGGGCTTTAATGTAATGGTTCGCGAGCTCCGTCTGCTTGCGTCGTGAGAAGAAGCGCAGCCAGCCTTTGCTCGCTTGAAGCGCGAGGATCACATTTTCCCGAACGGTGAGATCGGGAATGATGCCCTGAGCTTTGCGATCTTCGGAGCAGAAGCCGAATCCGCGAGCGATCGCATCGGCGGGGGAGATCATCCGCGCCCGTTCGCCGTCGATTTGGATTTCGCCCTTGTCGGGACGATCGATGCCGAAGAGAAGCCGCGCGGTTTCGGTCCGACCGGAGCCGAGCAGTCCCGCAAGGCCCAGGACTTCGCCTTGGCGCACTTCGAGGTCGAAGGGCTCGATCGCGTTGCGCTTGCCGAGGCGCTTTGCTTCGAGGATCGGAGGTTTTAAGTCGGAATCGCTTGCCACTGAAGTGGCAAGCCCGGTTTCGAACGTTGCGAGCTCGCGTCCCATCATCTTCGTGATGAGCTCGACACGCGGGAGTTCTCTCGTGAGGTATTCTCCGACAAGTTTGCCATTGCGGAGCACGGTGATGCGATCGGAAATCTCGTAGATCTGGTCGAGGAAGTGGCTCACGAAAATGATGCCGAGTCCGAGCGATTTGAGCTGGCGCATGATCGCGAAGAGTTGTTGCACTTCGCCGGAGTCGAGGCTGCTGGTGGGCTCGTCGAGGATGAGGAGCTTCGCCTTCACATCGACCGCTCGCGCGATCGCGACCATCTGCTGGATGGCGATGGAGTACGAGCCGAGGTCGCGTTTGACATCGATATGCAGATTGAGCCGCGACATGGCTTGCTCGGCCAATCGATTCAGACGCCGCCAGCGGATCTTGCCGAAGAACGTCGGCTCGCGGCCGAGGTAGATGTTCTCCGCGACCGTGAGCGTGGGGATGAGGTTCACTTCCTGGTAGACGGTGCTGATGCCGAGCTGCTGCGCGTGGGCGGGCGTTTTCGGGCGAATCTCTTTACCGTCCAAAAGGATTTGTCCGCCGTCGCGCGGGTAGAAGCCGGTGAGGACTTTAATCAGCGTGGATTTGCCCGCGCCATTTTCGCCCATGAGCGCGTGGACCTCGCCCGCGCGAGCGGAGAAATTCACCGCGTCCAGCGCGACGACACCGGGGAACAGCTTTGTCACGCTCATCGCTTGTAGAAGGATCGGATTAGTTGCGTTCATGTAGGGTCCGCTTCAGCGGACCGGTTATTTCTCCTGTCGGAAATGCGAATAACCGGTCCGCTGAAGCGGACCCTACAAATTGTAATGTCGTTCCCTAGAAGTTCACATCCTGCTTCGGCGAGCCCTGGGTTGCGGGTTTGGGCGGCGGCGGTTCGGTTCGCGGTTTCATGATGTCGTCGGCGCGCTCCTTGCCGAAGCTGGCGACCAGGACTTCGCGGAGCTTTTCGAGGTCGTGCGTTCCGCCTTTGGCGCCGCGCATGATGTTGCGATCCTTGATCCAGTGTTCGCCGTACCATGTGCAGGCTTCGAACGTGTCGTTCTGGTCCTTCATCCATTTCTTGAGGCGCTCGCGATAGTGGGCGACCTTTGCGTCGTTCGCTTTATCCTCGGCGAGGTTTTTCTTCTGGTATGGGTCGGCGAGGTTGTCGAAGAGGAGCTCTTTTCCGTCCCGGCGGTAGATGGCGAAGGTGTGCTGCTTGTCGCGCATAGCGCGCCATTCAGTTCCATCGACCCACGCGGCGGTGTTGCCCATGCCTTGTAAGTACGCCGCGTCGGGTTCGGCCCCGCCTTTGCCCAGCGCGACGTTGCTCAGGTCTTCGCCTTCGCACGCTTTTGGCACCGGGAGATTCATGAGCGAGAGGAGCGTCGCCATGATGTCCGGGGTGTCGAGGCACGCGTCGGTTTTGCTGCCTTCAGCGATGTGGCCCTTCCACTGCATGAGAAATGGAATGCGGGCGGCTTCTTCGTAAAAGATCAGCTTTTCGCGATAGCCGTGCGAGCCGAACATTTCGCCGTGATCGGAGGTGAAGACGAAGATCGTGTCTTCCGCGAGACCGAGCTTGTCGAGCTCGTCCATCAAGCGGCCGACGTTCCAGTCGATGTCCGCGGTTTGCGCGTAGTAGGCCTGCATGAACTGCTGCACGCGCTCGTTGTAGCCCGGCGGGGGCGTTTGCCACATGTCGCCGTAAGTTGTCGGCTCGTTCTGGTAATTCTCGCGCAGTGGAAACTGCTTGCCTTTGAACATCTCGGCAAATTCCGGCGGAACATTGTCCCATCCCCAGGGTGGATGCGGCGGACCCCACGACATGAACACGGCGAAGGGCTTGTCGCCTTTGCTGGTCTTGCGGATGTAATCGATCGCGAGATCGGTCTGCGCGTTGGGCTCATACTGCTTGTAATGCTCGACGTGCGGTGTGTCGTTGTAATAAGGAGAATTGTAGTACCAATGGCTGAAATTGTACGCTTGCCATTCGCCGTCGAAACCGAGGCGATAAGGACCGGGCGGAATGAACGCGTTTCGCGGCAGGTTGTGATTGCCCCATTCATTGGCCCACATGTGCCACTTGCCGATGTACGCGGTGTCGTAGCCGCCCTTGGTGAGCACGTGGCCGAAACATTCGTGATCGGGGCTGAGGCGAAGCTCGTTGATCACCATGCCGTTGGAGGACTGGTACTTGCCGGTCATGAGACACGCGCGGTAGGGCGCGCAGACCGGCGTGGAGGAGATGGCGTTCTCGAAGTTCACACCACGCTTCGCGAGCTTGTCGATGTTCGGCGTATGGGCCATTTCATCGCCGGCGTATCCGCACGAGCACGTGCGAAGCTGGTCGGCGAAGACGTAGACGAGGTTGGGGCGCTTGGCGGGCTTGGCGTCGGATGAGGCGCCCAGCAGTTCGGAAGTCCCGGATGAAGCCAGCATCGCAGCCCCCGCGGCGCTCGCACCGAGGAAAGTTCGACGACTCAATTCGCGCATCGCGCCTCCCAGGTTGTGCGCGTAGGGTTCGCTTTAGCGGACCGGTTACTCGTCCGTTCGGAAAAGCGAATAACCGGTCCGCTAAAGCGGACCCTACGAAGCCTTACAGACTTTAGTACTTTCGTGATCCGATGACTTCTTTCGCTTTGTCCTGCTCGAAGAGTTCGTCCTTCACGATCGTCTTCTTCGGAAGTTCCTTCCCGCTTGTCACGGCATCGACGGCATCGAAAGCGGCCGGTCCGAGCAAGGGGTTGCACTCGACGGTGCAATTGAGCTTGCCATCCACCATTGCCTGGAATGCGTCATGCACGCCGTCGATTGAGACGACGATGATGTCCTTGCCGGGCTTCATGCCGGCTTCCTCGATCGCCTGGATCGCGCCCAGCGCCATGTCATCGTTGTGGGCATAGACGGCGGTGATGTTCTTGCCTTCGGATTTGAGGAAGGCTTCCATCGTCGCCTTGCCGTCGTTGCGGTTGAAGTTGCCTGTCTGGCTCTTGATGATCTTCATGTCCGGATGCGACGCGATCGCCTCGGCAAAGCCTTTCTTGCGATCGTTCGCGGGGGCGGCGCCCGGCGTGCCTTGCAGCTCGACGATGTTCGCCTTGCCTTCGGTTTTCTTGGCGAGCCAATCGCCGGCCATTTTGCCTTCGGCGACGAAGTCGGACGCGATGAGCGTTGCGTAGAGCGATTCGTCTTTCACATCAATTCCGCGATCGACGAGGATCACCGGGATTTTCGCGGCCTTCACCTCTTTCAGCACCGGTTCCCAACCGGTTTCAACCACCGGTGCGAGAATGATCGCCTGCACGTGCTGCGCCACGAACGCGCGAAGCGCTTTGATCTGGTTCTCCTGTTTGCCCTGCGCATCGACGAAGCGGAGATCGACGCCGCGCTTCTGCGCTTCGGATTTAATGGAATCGGTCTCCGCCGTGCGCCAAGTGCTTTCGGCTCCGATCTGCGAGAAGCCGACGACCTTTCCGGCCGACGACTCGGTCGACGCGCTGGATTGGGTCGTGACGCTGGCTGGTTTGGTTTCGTCGTGCTTCGAGCACCCGACGACAAGTGACAGGACAAGAAGTGCGCTGAGCGTGAACTTGTTCATTCATTTCCCTTTCGAGCGGTTTGATTCGGAACCGTGTAGAGCTGAACGATGCCAACATCGATGTATTGTCCGCCGATGGTTTGCTTGCAGTGGACGGCGATGACATTTTTCTCTTTGCCAAGCGCCTTGCGTGCGTCTTCGTTGATGGGCTGCTCGACATATTCGGTGGTGAAGCGATGGCGTTTCGAAGCAAGCTGCCCATTGATGTAGACTTCGCAGTCCTCGTCGTGATGAAAGATGAGGTTGAGGTCATTCACGCTTTTAAGGGCGTCGGCCGGCAGATCGAACTCACGGCGGATCCAGATGTCGGGCGAGTTCCACGTCGTGCGAACAACGGCGCCGGGCGTATCTTTCGTTCCAAACCCGCCGGGACCGGTTTTCCATGCGGCGTCGTTGAACTTCTCGCCGAACCAGTCGTCGGCGGGTTTTTCGAAGGTGTAGTGCCAGATCTGCCCCTCCGCGCGCGAGGTGGCGACGACTTCTTTCGCGTAGACCAGCGGCAATTCGCCCCGATTGGCGGCGGCGACTTCTTCGACCGGCATCTTTACCACTTCGCGGTCGTAGGTCATCAGGCCGTTGGCTTCCTGCTCGACGTCGGTCGTCTGCGTGTACACCACTGCGGACAAACCTTCGTCGTTGTGCAGTTGCCACACCCGGCCGAGTAACTTTTTGTAGGTGTCGGTCAGCTCGCGCGAATCCTCCATCCCCGCGTAGCTGAAGTGATTCTTCGTCCACATGTGATCTTTGACGAACAAGCCGAGTCCGCCGAACTCACCGAGAACGGATGCGCGCTTCCCATCCTGCGGCGGAACGCCGGGGCCGGGATACTTGTGCATGTCGTTCACGTCGCCGACGTGGAAATCCGTCCACCCGCTCGCGTTGTTCACCAGCCGCGAGGGATCGAGATCCTTCGCGAGCTTGGTCACGCGCTCGGTGTCGTATTGGCCCCATCCCTCATTGAATACGACCCACATGATGATCGAAGGTGAGTTGCGGTGCTGCTCGATCAGCTGCGTCAGCTCGTGTTCGTACTGCTTCTTCGCTTCGCTCACCAACTCAGGCGCAGTTGTCTCTCGACTGGCGGGCCACAGGCCGTTGTTGGCGCTGGGCATGTCCTGCCACACGACCACGCCGAGCTTGTCCGCCCAGTAATACCACCGCTGCGGTTCGACTTTGACGTGCTTACGGATGAGATTGAATCCGAGCTTCTTGGTCTGCTGGATGTCGTACTTCAGCGCTTCGTCGGTCGGCGCGGTGTAGAGACCGTCCGGCCAGAAGCCCTGGTCCAGCATTCCGACCTGGAACAGTGGCTTGTTGTTGAGGAAGATGCGATTGAATTTGCCGTCGCTCTTCACTTCGATTTTGCGGAAACCGACGTAACTTTGCACGACATCGAGCGTTTGGCCGCCATGTCGAAGCGTCACGGTCAAATCGTAAAGCTTCGGCGAATCCGGCGACCAAAGCTTCGGATTCGGAACCTTAAGCTTCACGTCGCGCATCGACGACCCCCGCGCGACTTCTTTCGCGCCATCGCGTACGACGACTTCAGCTGTGGGGGATTTGTCCTGAGCACCGGCGGTTTGGAAGTGAACCGTCAGCTCGCCGGTATCGATGTTCGTGTCAAACGTCAGCGAGTCGATGTAATTCGACTGCACCGGCTCGATCCACACCGTTTGCCAGATGCCACTCGTCGGCGTGTACCAGATGCCTCGCGGATTGAGCGTCTGTTTCCCGCGCGGCTGTTCGCCTTTGTCCGTGGGATCGATCGCGGTGACGAGGATCTCCTGTTCGTCGTCGTTTTTCTTCAGTGCGGCGGTGATGTCGTACGTGAACGCGTCGTAGCCACCTTTGTGCGGACCGAACTTCGTGCCATTCACTTCGACCATCGTTTCCCAATCGACCGCGCCGAAGTGCAACAACACGTGCTGGCCGTTCCAATCCTGTGGGACTTCGAAGATGCGTTTGTAGACGAACTTCGTTCCGCCTTTCATCACGCCCGAGAGCGCGCTTTCCGGCGGAAAGGGGACGAGGATCTTTTCACTTGTCGCCGCGTCGTCGATTGTCAGATCCCACAGCCCATTCAGATTGATCCACTGATCGCGGACCATTTGTGGGCGGGGATATTCGGTGTGAACCATCTGGGGCGAGACATCTTTCGCCCATCGCGTCATGAGCGGGCCGTCGGCCGGTTTCCATGTATCGCCTCGTGCAACCATGCAGCGAAAGATTAGATCACAAACGAGCACGAGCAGCACCAACTTCAGGCCAGCATTCAAGAGCATTCTCCTTCGCCGAGGATCGGTTGGGGAATTGAGTCGGCGTGGAAGCTAACGGGGGTGGAAGGGGAGGTCAAATGCGCGGAAATTGCTTTGGATCTGGCGGGCTTGCCGATATCGTTCAGACGCCATCATCACCAGGAACATTGCATGCAAAAGCTGCTTCCGCTGATCGCGATCGTCGCCATCTTTCCGATGTTCTCTAAGTCACAAGTGAAGGCGGATGTGCAGCAGGCGCCCGCGCAGAATTCACGGATGGATTTGGATGTTTCGCCGATTCTACAACTCGGGCCGGCTGATCCGATGCCGTCGCTGGGAATTCATCCAATGCGAGCGATCCATCAAGGTCCGTCGCGTGAAGAAAAAATCGCGGCCGCCGCACACTGGCTTAAAGTCGCCGCGGGGGCGAAGCCGGTTTTGATGGAGATCCCTGATACCGGTTATACGATTCATCTCACCGGCGATCCGCAGACGCTCCAGGAACTGAAGGACGCGGTCGCGCACGCCAACAACCCGAACCGAGCACAGGTCTTATTCGAATGCCGCCTCTTCACGATGTCGACGGATGCAATTCAAAAGCTCGACGAATCGCTGCGGAAGAAACTCCTCGCCGCGATGGTGCCCGGATCGAACGATCCGCAGTCCATCACACCCGATGAGCGCAGCGCGCTCGCGAAAGCGTGCACGACCTCGATCACCGAACCACGCTTGATGCTCGCGGATGGACAGAGCGGTTACGCCCTGGTCGCCACGAGTCGTGCATTCGTGTCGGGTGTGAAAAAAATCGCCAAGGCATCGACGACGCAGCCGAGCTACGAGCCGGAGATCGCCGCGGTCGATAGCGGAGCTGCGGTCGGCGCCAAGGTGACCATTAAACCGGAAACCAAGACCGTCGCTGTAGAAGTCAAAACGCAAGTCGCCAACTTGCTCGAGATGAAAGTTGGTCTGGCCGATCCAGCCGACAAGATGACCCAGATCCAGGTTCCCGTACTCGAAACGATCAAGTTCGAGCAACTCTGCAGCGTTGGCGATGGCGAATCCGTCCTCTGTCACGGCGAGCGTGAGATCGTCAACGGCCCGACCACGCAACCCGTCGGCGACGATGTTTTCTTCGTGATCACCTGCAATATCGCGCAGCCGAAGAAATAGACTGCACGATGAGCAGCGCGTCGGCTAAAATACGTTTGATGCCGTTGCTTCTGGACCCACCCCCTGCACATCGTGTTCACGATGATGATCTCCCGCCCGAAATTCCATACGACGATGATGGCGGATGGGATGATGGTGACGGCGACGAGAACGATCCTACCCGTTGGGTGACCGTGGCCACGTTCTGGCAGCCGACGCACGCGCACATCGCGCGACTCAAGCTTGAAAGCGAAGACATCGATTGCATGATCATCGACGAAAACCTCGTCGCCACCGATTGGCTCTACGCCAATGCCGTCGGCGGGATCAAGCTGCAGGTGCCGGAAGGTGACGCGGAGCTGGCGCGAGAGATTCTCGAAACCGCGAAGGCGAATGCTGTCGAAGAGATCGAGCAGTGCCCGGAGTGCGGATCGGAAGACGTCGTCCGGGAACGATTCACGAGCTCGTGGTCATTTCTTCTCGCGATCGGCGTGGGAATCGTTCTGCTTTTTGTCCAACCGCTGATCGGCTTGGTCGTCCTTCTTCCGCCATTGCTGCTCACGCTGGATTCGCATCATCTCTGCGAGAAGTGCGGCCACCGCTGGCGGAATAAGCGGACGCTAGGTCCGCGAGGTTTTGAAGTCGTGGCTCCCGAGTCCGTCCATTCGCATGATGATGACTTGTAGGGTGCGCTTCAGCGCACCGGTTATTCGCCGCGGACCAGGAAATAACCGGTGCGCTGAAGCGCACCCTACGACTCGATCCAATTCCCCCAATACTCGCGCGCGGGGCCGCCGGCGCCTTGGGGATCAATCGCAAAAAACTCCGCCAGTCGTTCGCGTTTCCATGACAGCAGGTGATCGTCTTCGCCGGCCGTGTGGTAGAGGAAGTCCTTGTTCTGTGCCACGAGCGTGAGGCATTCAAACATCTTCGCGCTGCTCGTGAAGATCAGATTCACTTCCTTGTCGGTATCGACCCATTCGTGATCGAGGAAGACGACCGCACAATCGCCGCCCGCGTCGCGGCGATTTGTGTCGAAGCAGACCGGGCCGGCATCCATGAAGGTTTCCCGCCCGAATGCAATGAATCCGCGGTCGAGCAGCGTGCCGTTGAGCCACGGCTGGCGATGCGCGTTGCGCAGCGTCTCGCGCCAGCTGTCGCTGAGATGTCGCTCGAATTGCACGCCACGCTCGGTGAGATCGACGAAATGCTTGTACTGAAGAAATTCGCGATAGAGCGGCGGAAACTTGAGGCCAATCTCGCGTTCCATCGCATCGAGATCCTCGTTGGTCACCGTGCTTGGCACGGGCTTCCATCCGCGCCAATCGTTCGACGGTGGGACTGAATCATCGCGCATCTCTGGCGGAAGTTTTCCCGGCGTCATGATCAGTTCGAGCCGACGAAGCTGCTCGATCGCCGCGTCCACGTAGTTCGTGACGAGTGGGTTGAGCATTTGGAAGTGCGCGGCCTTACACCGCAGGTGCCGGCGCGATGAGGGGCCGATCGTCGGCGACGGCTTTCGCGCCGCGCGGGAGGCCGATCGTCTTGGCGCTGATCTTGTCCTGCAAACGCATGATCCCTTCCATCAGCGCCTCGGGCCGTGGCGGACACCCGGGGACGTACACATCGACCGGCACGACCAGGTCCACGCCCTTCACGACGTTGTAGCCGTACTTGAAGTACGGCCCGCCGCCAACGGTGCACGCGCCCATTGCGATCACGTACTTCGGGTCGGCCATCTGGTGATAAAGCCGCTTCACGCGCGAAGCCATTTTGTAGTTCACCGTGCCGGCGACGATCATCAGATCGGATTGACGAGGCGTCGCGCGAAACGCGCCCGCCCCGAACCGATCCAGATCAAACCGCGACGCGCCGACCGCCATCATCTCGATGGCGCAGCATGCGAGGCCAAATGTCATCGGCCAAAGCGAGTTCTTCCGCGCCCAGTTGATGGCAAAGTCGATGCTCGTGACGATGAGGCCTTCTTCGAAGCGGTTTTCGATCCAGCTCATACTGTAGATGGTATCCTTGGGGAGAACGGGTCTCAAATAAAACCGGGAATTGCCAATTGGGACGGATCGAATTAGGGATTCGGGATTAGGGACTCGGGATTGGGGATTGGGGTTGATGCTCATCACCCGAATCCCGAGTCCCGAGTCCCGAATCCCGACAATGTCACTGCGGCATCGGGATTTTCGCATTCGGATGCGAAGCCGCGAAGTTTTTGAGCCACTTTCCGCCTTCGTCGAACATCACCGAATTATCCGAGAATTTGATGTTGATCCCGCGCCCGCCGTGGTTCGCATAGCTGGCGTCGTAGAAAACCGGAAGCTTGCCGTCCCAATCCTCGCCGGCTTCGCCTTTCGTCCATGGAATGTAGATGTAGTCGGACGAGGCGCTGTGCGGCCCGCCCCCGTTCTTGACGGCGCCGGGGCAGGGGAATTCCGACAGTTTATGGTTGCCGATGTACTCGATCATCATCCAGCTCGGCGGAAACTGATCGTTCATGTGGCGGTACATGTTTACGCGGTTCATGAGCTGAATCATGTTGTCCTGGCAATCGCTGTCGGTCATGCCGTTGCGCATGTAGTACGCGACCCCGAGCAATCCGCCGAGGCCGACGAGGACGAAGATCACGATCGCGATTGATTTGCCGTTGAGTTCCACCCGAATCCCCATTTCTGTGAGTCGTGTGGGAATGATACCGACCGACGCGCCCATTAACGAATGTTTTCGAGATTGCGGACGCGCCCGCTCCCGTCGCCGAGATCCGAAAAGTCTGGCGGAGCGGTTGGCTGATCGAGCAACGATTGTCGCGCCTCGCGATGAAGCGCTATCGCCTTGCGAAAGAAATAAAGCGTTCCGGTGATTCCGATGAGCGCGAAGAGGAGATAGAGGAATGCCAGCGGAAGCGAGTGCGCGCGGAATCGCGCGATCGCGGAGAGAATCGATTGAATGACGAGCACCGCGCAAATCGTCATCGCGATGATCGCGTACGAGCGGCTGCGATACGCCGAGCGAACGATCGTCATGCGCTGACGAATGCGCATCGCGTCGAGCTCGGCTTCATTCGTCGGTTGTGCGTGCGATTCGGCGTGCTCTTGTTCATCCGCCGATTCGATGAAAAAGTCATGGCCGCAATGGGCGCAGCGAAGTGAGATCGCGATGGGATCAATCCGCACCGCTTCGCCGCAGGCGGGGCAGGCGACGTGCTCGGAATCTTCCGGCTCAACGGACATACCGAAAACGGTAGCAGGGCGGGGCGGCATCGGCTACAACTTTTGCTTCATGGAACACTCCGATGAGCGAAAGCATTCGATCGGCAAGGCGCTGGGACGCGTGCCGAGCGGGGTGTTCATCCTCACGGCGCGATATGGGGAGCAATCGAGCGCCATGATCGCGAGCTGGGTTCAGCAGGCGAGCTTCCATCCGCCGACGGTTTCCATCGCGATCGCGAAAGATCGTCCGATCGCGCAGCTCATCCGCGAAAGTAAGCACTGTGTGCTTTCGGTTGTGCCAGAGCACGACACGTCGCTCATGAAGCGTTACGCCCGCGGCGTGAAGCCAGGCGAAGATCCGTTCAAGGGAGTGCAGACGATCGAGACGACGATCGGTGTTCCCGCGCTCGCGGCGGCGCTGGCTTTTCTCGAGCTGCGCGTGATTCAGATCTGCGATTTCGGCGCCGATCACGATCTCGTGATCGCCGAGGTGACGAGCGGCAAAGTCCTCCGCGAAGGGTCGTCATTTATGCATCTTCGCGGAAGTGGATTCCGCTACTGAACTGATGGGTTCCCATCAAATTGCGCGACTTGTATTCATTTTTCACGAACTCGTTCTAAATTTTTCTGTTGCTTTTTTCCGAATCGAAGGGAATACTTCACGTCCCTTCGGCGTTTTGCCGAAGTAGTGTTTGAGGAATTTATGCAGCTAGGTACGAAACAATTGAATCACCGATGCGAAAGTGGCTGGATGACATATCCAGTCGCCGCGGTGATTGATCCGCGCTCGCTCAGATAACCCTCCCTGCCTCGCGGCCGGGAGATCTTCCCGGTCGAAAAGATTCAGTTTTTTCAATCATTCAACCGGGAAGCAATTGGACGAGTTTCGTTCGATTCGCTTGCTTGATCGTTTCGTTTCGGCCTTAGCCGGATCGAACGTAAGTTGCGCCTGTAGCTCAATTTGGCTCAGAGCACCGGTCTTACAAACCGGGGGTTGCTGGTTCAATTCCAGCCAGGCGAACTGGTCGGAAAAATACGCGCGGTTAGCTCAGCGGCAGAGCACTCCGTTGATAACGGAGAGGTCGAAGGCTCGAACCCTTCACTGCGCATGACAGCTCGATTCGCTTTCGCAAACGCGCGGGCGATCGAGCACGGACAAACTACGCACTGGTAGCTCAACGGATAGAGCTCCGGTCTACGAAACCGGAGATGGAGGTTCGATTCCTCCCTGGTGCGCTGACGTGTGAACTGGTTGTATTTAATGGAGTTGCAATGAACGCACTCGTAGCTCAATGGCAGAGCCGCCGCCTCTTAAGCGGCATCGTGCAGGTTCAAGTCCTGCCGGGTGCACTTAGGTTCTGGGAAGTGAGAGTGAGGAAGCGATGAATCGACTGATATCCCTATTCAAGGAGCCGCAGGAGTACGCGGCCCGATCGGAGGATGACCCTCCGCAACCGGCGTTCGATCAGAAGCCTGATGACGAGCCGGAGTACTTCAAGCAGCTGCTCGAGTATTTGCGCGAGCGAAACGAGAAGGAACGAACAAGTGGAAACGCGGATTAATGAGGTTTCGTAGGGTGCGCTTCAGCGCACCGGTTATTGATCCAGGGGCGGAATAACTGGTGCGCTGAAGCGCACCCTACGAAGACCCAATCGGTGAAAGCGAGTGTGTGCGATGTGTGAGCGAAGAAAACGGTGCGAGGCCAAATCATGACGCGCACCGGTAGCTCAATCGGACGAGAGCGGCTCTCTTCTAAAGAGCGGGTTGGGGGTTCGAATCCCTCCCGGTGCATGGGCGCGAATTCGCGCCGAAGCACCGATAGCTCAATGGCAGAGCCCCCGACTTTTAATCGGCGAGATGCGAGTTCAAGTCTCGCTCGGTGCAGTGGCTTCCGATGGAGGACAAACGGTTCAGTAGCCCAATCGGCAGAGGCAGCCGCCTCAGAAGCGGCACAGTGCAGGTTCGAATCCTGCCTGGACCACTGGATGGTTGCGTGTCGCATGTGGCGCGCGGCGTGTTGGAACTGCTAATCCAACGTGCAACAAGCCACACGCAACACGCGAATGTTGCGATAGCTCAATCGGATCAGAGCGCGGCCCTCCGAAGGCCGAGGCTGAAGGTTCGAATCCTTCTCGCGACGTGAGTGAAAAACATGGGCCCGTCGTCCAACTGGCAAGACCCCTGGTTTGCACCCAGGAGATGAGGGTTCAAATCCCTCCGGTGTCCATTCGACTCGCTTGCGCTTGCTCATGGCAGGCCAGCGATCGAAAAGACGAATGCTCTGGTAGCCCAATTTGGCAGAGGCCTGGGACTGAGATTCCCGGTGATGCAGGTTCGAATCCTGCTCAGAGCACTGAGGTCGAAGGATGAATTATGAATGCTGAATTATGAAGCGGCGGCGTTTCATCCTTCATCATTCTGAATTCTGAGTTTGCTCTGCCGCAGTAGCCCAACGGAAGAGGCGGCGGTCTCAAGAACCGCGCAGATGGAGGTTCGAATCCTTCCTGCGGCATGAAGAAAGGAACAGTTCGATCGCATGGTGCGATCGCGGATTTAAAAAGGGGCGCGTCATGGCGAAACAGGTGTTTGTGCGCAGCAAGGTTCATCTCAACGTCGGCACGATCGGTCACATCGACCACGGCAAGACGACGTTGACCGCAGCTTTGAGCGCGCGATCGGCTTTCCTGTTTCCCGGCAGCGTGAAAGCGAAGGGATACGGCGAGATTGCCAAAGGCGGAACGGTTCGCGATGCGACGAAGGTCGTGACGATCAACGTCGGCCACGTGGAGTACGAGTCGAAGACGCGGCACTACAGCCACGTCGATTGCCCCGGCCACGCGGACTACATCAAGAACATGATCAGCGGCGCGGCGCAAATGGACGGCGCGGTGCTGGTTCTGTCGGCGGCCGACGGTGCGATGCCGCAGACGCGCGAGCACATCCTGCTCGCTCGCCAGGTGGGCGTGCCGAAGATCGTCGTGTTCATGAACAAGGTGGATCTTGTTGAAGATCCGGAGCTGCTCGACCTGGTCGAAATCGAGACCCGCGAGCTGCTGACGAAGTACGGGTTTGACGGCGAGAAGGTGCCGGTGATCCGAGGCTCTGCTATCGCGGGGCTGAGGGACCCGAGCGACGTAGTCGCCAACGAGGCGATCGATCGTCTCGTTGCGGCACTCGACGCCTACATCCCGGATCCGCAGCGACTCGTCGATCAGCCGCTGGTGATGAGCGTCGAAGGCGTTCACAGCATCACCGGTCGTGGCACGGTTGCGACGGGCCTGATCGAGCGCGGCCGAATTCGCAAGGGCGAATCGGTCGAGATCGTCGGCTCGAAGGACAAGCGGACGGTGGTCGTGACGGACATCGAGCAGCACAAGCGCTCGATGGAAGAAGCGATCGCCGGCGACAACGTCGGCCTGCTGCTTCGCGGCGTGGAGGCGGACGAAATCGCCCGCGGAACGGTGCTCGCGGCGCCGAGCACGCTGACGGCACGGCAGAAGTTTCTGGCCGAGCTGTACGTGCTCACCAAGGAAGAAGGCGGACGTCACACGCCGTTCTTCAACGGCTATCGCCCGCAGTTTTTCTTCCGGACGGCGAGTGTCCCCGGAACGACGAAGCTGCCGAGCGAGGTCGAGATGGTGATGCCCGGCGACACGGTGACGGTCGAGGTCGATCTCGACAATCCCGCCGCCGTCGAAGAGCGCCTGCGTTTCGCAGTACGTGAAGGCGGACGCACGATCGGCTCGGGCGTCGTGACGAAAGTCGTGGCGTGAGGTTGATGTGAAGGATTCGGGAGGGCGAGGCTCCAGCCGAGCCGCGCTTTTCGAGCGAGCGAAGAAGACGGCTCAGCAGGAGCTTCGCCCTCCCAATCTGAAAGACGAAAACTTTTTTGACCGGAGGAAGTCATGGCCCTGGAGTTGGTTTAGTCGGCAAGAAGATGAGCGGACGGCGTGAGCAGATGTATCGAATGTGCGATCTCACCAAAGCGGTGAACGATGGCACGATGTGCATTCAGAACACGTGGATCCGATCGGAGATCGCCATTGTCGGTGCGGTCCTGAAGAACCTACGGGACGTCGACAGTGGAGTCATCCGAGACGGGTGGACGGTCGCAAGTGTTTCGCGCGAGGAACGGCCGGAGTCGTACCTGATCGCTCGGGTGCACGGATACGACGATTTGAGCAAGAAGTGCGACGGCTGAAAGAAGAGGTGAGCGATGAGTAGTGGTTCATCAGAACCTGGATCAACGAACGGAGGGTTAGCCTAACTGGTAAGGCAGCCGTCTCGAAAACGGCCGTGGCCATAATGGTCTTGGGGGTTCAAGTCCCTCACCCTCCTCTAAGAACTCGGGCCTGCCTTGAGCGAGCGCAGCGAGTCGAAAGGAGGGTTGGCAGAGTTGGCCGATCGCGCCGCGGTGCTAACGCGGATCTCGCTGAAAGGTGAGACGAAGGTTCGAATCCTTCACCCTCCGCTGGTTTGTAGCACGGGCGACTCGCCCGTGCCCAAGCGGCGAAAGCCGCAAATGCATGGGCAAGTTGCCCATGCTACGGAAGAGCTCTTTGACAATTAGCAGTTCGTCACGTCGCCATAGCTCAGATGGACAGAGCGCCCGCTTGTCACGCGGGAGGTCGCGGGATCGAAACCCGCTGGCGGCGCTGTCGCGCGAAAGCGCGAAGACGTGGACCTGGCTTATGCGGTAGAGCGCGCGCCTGAAGAGCGCGAGATCTTGGTTCGATTCCAAGGGTCCACATGAGGCTGGTGATTGGTGAACGATGCATGAGTCGGTGAGTCGATCACCAATTACCAATCACCAGCACATGCGTCGGTAGTTCAGCCTGGCTTAGAACGCCGCGTTGCCAACGCGGAGGCCGTGGGTTCGAGTCCCACTCGGCGCACTTATCTCGTAGGGGCGACGCTTGCGTCGCCCTCTTCCAATCGACAAAGGGCGACGCGAGCGTCGCCCCTACAGAGCAGTGATAACTCAATCGGCAGAGTGCCGGTCTTCCAAACCGGGGATGTGGGTTCGATTCCCGCTCACTGCATTGTTCCTCGTAGGGTGTGCTTCAGCACACCATCGCTTTCATCGGTGTGCTGAAGCACACCCTACATCATGTCGCAGTAGCTCAGACGGCAGAGCACCGCCCTCGTAATGCGGACGTCGCTGGTTCGATTCCAGCCTGCGGCTCTTTCATGACACGTATTCGTCACACATAGGAGCGTAGCTCAGGGGTTCAGAGCAGGGGCCTCATAAGCCTCAGGTCGTTGGTTCAAATCCAACCGTCTCCTAATCAGGGATCGTTTAACGGCAGGATGCTCGGCTCTGACCCGAGTGATGGAGGTTCGAATCCTTCTCCCTGAGCTTTTTCATCAACCAAGAAAGGAGGTCGCGATGTGCAACGTGAAATACTGTGCCGAATGCCGAGTGGAAGAAATCCCTGGCATCGATTGGATCTTCCTCCCCCGGCCGTGGCTGAACGTCGATGCGTCGCAGGGCGCGCGCGACCGCGAGCTGGAATGCGAGTGCGTGTGGCGCGCCGGCAACGATATTTTCGCCCGCGGACGTGTGCGCGTGGGGGATCGGTTGGTTCGCCTGCCGTACTGGCACAAGGCGGTGCGGGTTTGAGAGTGAGTCGTAGTTCAACGGCAGAATGCCGGGCTTTGAACTCGGAGATCATGGTTCAAATCCACGCGACTCAGCTTGGGATGACTGTCTTTGGCAACTGAATAAATACCGGTGTAGCTCAATTGGTAGAGCGCGCGGCTGTTAACCGCGTCATTGGTGGTTCAAATCCATCCGCCGGTGCTGAAGCGAAGGATGAAGGATGAATTATGAAGGATGAAGTGACGGCATTTTCATCCTTCATCATTCTGAATTCTGAATTGTCTTCTGCTCTCGTCTGCTAATGGTCCAGGCGATCTGATTCTCAGTCAGAGAAATATGGGTTCGACTCCCTTCGAGAGCGTTTTGATTGTGTTTGATAGATTTGCTCCCGTCATCTAACGGTTAGGACGACCGGCTTTCAACCGGAGAATGTCGGGTTCGATTCCCACCGGGAGCTTGGAATAAGGATGAAGTCAGAAGGGTGAAGGATGAAGGATGAGGGAGGAAGAGGGCCTCAACTTCATCCTTCATAATTCATCTTTCATCCTTACTCATTCAGCGTGTAGCGCAGTTTGGTAGCGCACGTGCCTCGGACGCACGGGGTCGGAGGTTCAAATCCTTCCACGCTGACTGACGCGTAGGTGACCGAGCGGTTGAAGGTAGCAGGCTGTAACCCTGCCGGCCCTATGGGCCCACGGAGGTTCGAATCCTTCCCTACGCATTTGTTCGGAGAGCATGGAGGATTGAGGATTGAGGATGGCGAAGTAGGGGCGGCGCTATCCTCGATTCTCCATCCTCAATCCTCTCTGCCAATACGCCGTCGGTCCCAATGGCGGGACGCCGGCCTCCAAATCCGGAGTGGGTAGGTTCGATTCCTACACGGCGTGCTATGGCTGCGTGGCCGAATGGTTAAGGCTCGGGTCTGCAACACCCGCTTTTAGAGGTTCGATTCCTCTCGCAGTCTTTTGATGGTGGGCGTAGCTCAAGCGGCAGAGCACCAGGCTGTGATCCTGGTCCGTACGGGTTCGAGTCCCGTCGTTCACCCTGACACTTTTAAAAGGGAGGTCGTAATGGTTCGCAGCAACACGATTGATTCGGTGATTCACGTACGTTTCGCCGGCCAGAGCTTCGACATTCCATTGGAGCATCTGGGCCTCGCGGCCGACACGAGCGAGCGCGAGGTGAAGCGCACGCTCGCGCGGCACCTCGAGGTGCAGGATTCGCGGCTGAATGATTACGTCGTGGATCGGCACCAGAACGGCAACCTGACGCTTCGTCCGGAGGCCGTGTTCGGTTGAACGAAAAAAATGTCTGCGTTTTCGCGCCCAATGGTTGGAGCATACATGCTTCGAGGCGGCAGATCGGTGCAAACAGCGCTCCGGCGCTGTAGGAGGTTCGATCCCTTCACGCCAGGCAAACGGAACGCTTCTTCGACTTGCGCGAACTCGCAGGCATTTGACTGGAATTGATAGAAACGACTGATTCGCTTCATCCGCTCGCGCCCAACGGCATGAGCTTACAAACAAGGTAGAACGCCGCGCGAAAGCGCGGAGGCCATCGGTTCGAATCCGATTGCGGGCACTCAGTTTTTCAACGCCCGCATAGTTCAGTGGTTTCAAGTCGCTCTTGTGACTTGCGCGAGCTGATGAAGCGGCTCAGTCGAATGACGAACTGCAGGGAAATAGTGAACGGCGGCCGTGCCCAACGGCATGAGCATACAAACACCTTTGAAAGGGAGTGGTTGCGGGTTCGAATCCCGTCGCGTCCATGATCGAAAAAACCGGACGCGTAGTTCAATGGCAGAACGCTCTTAAGTTTAACGGCTCGCGCGACTCGCACGGCCGCTCGTTCACGATTCTTTGACAATCGAATGATGAAAACCCGATCCGCGCCCAACGACCCGAGCTTACAAACTTATGCGGGTTCGAATCCCGTCAGTGGCGCATTTGCCATTGTAGCCAAATTGGAAAAGGCACCTGACTTTAATCAGGCAGTAACAACTGCACGCTCGCGTGACTCGCGCGGGTCTGGTCTTCATCATTCGAAAACATATTTCACGCCCAGGGCCCAGCCCTGGGCATTTGTATCGGTAGGAAAAGGGAGGTGCATCATGACGATCACGCGCGAACAGGATCTGCGGCTGCGGCTGCTCAACACGCTGCTCACGACGCCGCACCGGAAGCTCGCTGAAATCTGGCCGGTCCACGCGGACATGGTCAAGAGCGATCCGCGCTTCTACGTGCGCCTCGCTGCCTGGTACTTCGATCATGGCGACGTGCGCGACCACAAGGAGATGTTCGTGGTCACGCTCGCGCTGAGCGATTTTGAAGGCCACCGGGATGTCGGTCTGGCGCTGATGCGCCAGCTTCCGCCGTACGAAGTCGTGCGCGTGCTCGACTTCATCCACGGCCGGAAGACGACGCGGAAGGTGCGCGCCAAGAGCGAGAAGCGCCCGTCGCGCGCACGGACGGAGCCGGCTCGTGTCGAGCCGGGTCGTCTCTCGCGTGCAGCACGTCGTCTCGCTCGCGCCCTCGGTGCGCGTGCACAGACGGCGCCGGTCGCACCGGTCCAGGCACCGGTCGCAACGAACGACGCTCCGCTCATCGAGCCGAAGCTCGTGACGGAATCGTTCGGCCTCTTCCGCAACCCGCCGCGGTCGCTGCGCACGGAAATCGTGCGTTACCTCCGCGAGCGTGAGGCGGATGCCGACTGGTTCGACAGCACGGTTCTGTCGGCACGTAAGGCGGTCAAGCGGCTCTACGCGCTGAACCACATCAAGCCGGGCGACCGCGCGCAGCGCGTTCTCTTCGACGAAGAGCCGCCGCGTGACAGCCGGCTGTTCGCTCTGCGTTTGCTCAGCAAGGCGCAGAGCCCGGCGGAGCAGGCACATGCGATCGTGGAGAACCGGATCCCGTACCGCGTCGCCTGCACGGTGGTAACGCAGATGACGCCGGCGGTCCTGATGGCGCTCATCGAACAGATGAGCCCGCAGGAGCTGATCAACAACATCGCTTCGCTGAAGTCGCGCGGCGCGTTCGACAACGCCGACCTCAAGGCCCTCATCGAGCTGAAGCTCGAAGAGGCGCAGACGGCTCGTCGTGTCAGCGCGCTCAAGACGAGCGAGGCAATCAAGGCGGCGCCGGTCTCGGCCGATGTGAAGGCGAAGCTCGAAAAGATCGCCGACACGCAGGTCAAGGCCAAGGGCCGCATCCAGCGTCCGACGGCGCTGCTGATCGACAAGTCGGGCTCGATGAGCCTGGCGATTGAGCTCGGCAAGCGCATCGGCGCGCTGATCAGCGCGGTGTGCGAGAGCGATCTGTTCGTGTACGCCTTCGACACGATGGCGTACCCGATCGATCGCCCGTTCGACCTTGCTCAGGGCAAGGCGCGGGATGATCTGGCATCGTGGGAGCGCGCTCTCACGGGCATCACGGCCGGCGGTGGTACGAGCTGTGGTGCGGCCATCGAGGTCATGCGCAAGAAGGCGCAGATCGTCGAGCAGATCATCCTGGTCACGGACGAACAGGAAAACACGGGTCCGCTGTTTGTGCAGGCGCTGGCGAAGTACCGCAGCGAACTGAAGGCGGATCCGAACGTGTGCATCGTGCGGACGCCGGGCGCGACGAGCGGCCTGGAGACGCAGTGCCGTGCGGCCGGTGTATCGGTCGATACGTTCCAGTTCGCCGGCGACTACTACTCGCTGCCGAACCTCGTCCCGCTCCTGAGCAAGCCGAGCAAGCTCGACCTGCTCATGGAGATCGTCGAGTACCCGCTGCCGAAGCGGCGGAGTGCGTGAAGTGTGTCTTTAATCCCCTCTCCCTATCAGGGAGAGGGTTAGGGTGAGGGTGGGCGTGAGAGTCAAGTGACGTTACTCGCAGACGACTTTCAGCTTTCTGCGAAATGGTGCGAATCGACTCTCGCGCTTCACCCTCACCCCAACCCTCTCCCTCAAGGGAGAGGGGAGGAACGGCGAATTGTGGTTCATGAAAACTTCAACCTCCGTTCTGCGAGTTAATCTTCGCGCTCAATCGCGTGTGGACTGATTCACAGAAAAGAATTGTTTAGCGATCAAACCGATCGCCGAGGTTCAGGTGCGTCGTGAGCGAAGAAGAAAATGAGAAGCCGGAAGAAACGAAGAAAGAAGTCGAAAGCTGTGAACACAAGTCCGATCGGCGGACAGCAGAGTTCCTGGTCAGGCAACTGAATGACCTGCAGGAGCGTCTCTGCGACCTGATCGGCGACATGAGAACGTTCGAGCACTACAGCGAAATCGAAGACGTCGGCTGGTGCTTGATGCTGATGCAGCGATTGAAAAAGAAGTATCGCGCGTTCGCGGAGGACGGCGTCTGGCCGGAGCGCTGACGGAGTAACGCGGGTGGCGCAGGTGCGTAAGCGCCTGCGCCACCCGATTCCATGGGGGTTGTCATGCGTGCCGACATGTCAAAGGTGATCGTCGAGCGCCCGAGGATTGGGGGTGGCGCGAGTTTTCCGCGGGCCCGTGATCGCGTGCGCGATTTCGATCTGCTGCCCAAGCGCGAGGCGATCAAGCGGCCGTGGAGCGGCGATTCAAAGCTGCTCAACGAAAACCTGGCGCCCTTGAAGCGTTATCTCCGAAGCAACGTCGGTCGGCCGTGGAATAAAGTGTTCAGCGAGATCAGCCAGCACATCAACGTGAACTCGGCGGTCCAACTGCACATTCGGCAGCACCTTGACCACTACGTGACGCTCGACGCATCGAAAGTCGAGAAGATCTGGGTCAACACGCGCGGTGAACCGGTGTGGTCGCCATTCGTTGTCAACGCCCGCACCGGCCTGCTCGTTGAAGTGCGACAGCGGCGGCCGTGGTTCAAGTGGTGGAGGCAGAATATGGAGCGCCGGCGCCAGCGCGAAGAAATCCTCTGCGACAAGAAGCGCGGCTTTGCGTATCGCAAGATCGACGGCATCTGGTACCGCATCAATTTCGCCTCGATCCCGGCCGCCGGAGAGAGTTTTTTCGATGTGTTGCTGCGCCGACCGTTAATCGCCGGGCGCTCTGAATGCTCGCCGGAGCACAAGCTCGGTATTTATGCATCGAAGAAGACGCAACTGAACTCGAAGGACATTCGACAGGAAGGATTGAAGGAATCGTGACATGCGTCGCCGCCCGAACATCCTCCGCGCGATCTCGCAGCTCGCGCACGTCGAGAAAGAGTTCTTCGAGCAGGAATTCATCGCTCCGGTTGTGCGCGGACGTAAGGTGAGCGTGCGTATTGCCGGCGTGGTGTGCGCGATGGAGATCGATCCCCCGAGCTTCCGCGGCTGGGGAATCTTTCTGCCGGTCACGCCGCGGCAGGCGATGCTCGATCGGCCGGCGACGCTTGCGCACCGGCGAATGTATCTGGAGCTGTTCGCGCGCGTGCGGCTGATCGTTGTGCGGAAGCTGCGCGAGCATGCGCTGGTTGTACCGGCGAATTCGAGCGACCTGCGACTTTCGACCGACGGCACGATCCGGGTCGAGCTGATCGGCGAGGCCGAGCCGTTCGACTGCGTGATTGCGCGCTTTGACGGCCAGACGTTCTGGTTCGATCAGCTCGATGAGGCGATCGATCCGCGACTCGCGGCGCATCTGCGCCGCAGCCTGATTGAGCTCGCCGAGCCGAAGGCGATCGATCGGCCCGGCCTGACGCTCGGTCAGCGCTGGGCGTACTCGCTCGCATATGCCGCGCGGCTCAAGGAGTTGCCGGCGTATCGCAACGAGACGCGGCTGCGCGAAGCGCTCGCGCACGCGGGCGCTGAGCTGCGCGATTTCGCGCAAAGCGGTGATTACTTTCGCGTTTCGTTCAATCTTGATGGTCTGCGTCATTTGAGCACGGTGAACCGGCGCGATCTCACGGTTGCGTCGGCGGGCATCTGCTTGTCGGGTCGGGATCGTGATTTCGACCTGGCGAGCCTGGTGGGTGTGCTGCGCGAAGGCCGCGGGCAGTGGTGAGCCGCTTGCGGCTTAGCGGGGTTAGCAAGACACGCGAAGCCGCAAGCGGCGGAGGCGGATGTAACGTGCGGATGAAGTGTGACGAGTGCT
>JAICIO010000024.1 GCA_025924315.1 Phycisphaerae bacterium | reverse complement strand
TGAACCGCCGAGCAAGACCGACGCGGTTGAGATCCTCAAGGGTCTTCGCGATCGGTACGAAGCGCACCACCGCGTGCAGATCCTCGACGCCGCTCTCGAAGCGGCGGTCGAGCTGTCGGACCGGTATATCACCGGCCGATGCCTGCCGGACAAGGCGATTGACGTGCTCGACGAAGCGGGTGCTCGCATCCGCCTCCGCAGCATGACCAAGCCGCCGAATCTCGCAGAGATCGAAGAGCAGATCGAGCGCCTCAGCATTCAGAAAGATGAAGCCGTCAAGAATGCCGAGTACGAAGAGGCCGCCCGTCTGCGCGACAACGCCGAAGCCCTGCGTGCCAAGAAAGAAGACATGCAGCGGCAGTGGCGTGAGAAGGCGAAAGAAATCGATGGCGTGGTGGATGAAGAAGTCATCGCGGAAGTTGTTTCCAAGATGACCGGCGTGCCGCTCACGCGTCTGGAAAAAGAAGAAGCCCAGCGGCTGCTCGAACTGGAAAACGAGCTGCACAAGCGCGTGGTTTCGCAGGACGAAGCGATCAAGGCGATTTCGAAAACGATCCGCCGAGCGCGCAGCGGCCTGAAGGATCCGCATCGTCCTATGGGCTCGTTCCTCTTCCTCGGTCCGTCGGGCGTCGGCAAGACGCTGCTCAGCAAGGCCCTGGCCGAGTTCATGTTCGGCGACGAGGACGCCCTCGTGCAGATCGACATGAGCGAGTACATGGAGAAGCACAACGTCTCCCGCCTGATCGGCGCGCCCCCGGGCTACGTCGGTTACGAGGAAGGCGGACAGCTCACCGAGCGCATCCGCCGTCGCCCCTACTCGGTCGTCCTGCTGGACGAAGTCGAGAAGGCGCACCCGGACGTGTTCAACATGCTGCTGCAGATCATGGAAGAAGGCCGGCTGACCGATAGCTTTGGTCGGCATGTCGACTTCCGCAACGTCGTCATGGTCATGACTTCGAACATCGGTTCGGAGCTGATCAAGGGCGGCGGGCCGAGCTTCGGCCTGAAACCTAAGGGCAAAGGCGAAGAAGGCGAGCGGAACTATCAGCAGATCAAGGACACGGTGATGAAGGAGTTGGAACGTTACTTCCGCCCCGAATTCATCGGCCGTCTCGACGACGTGATCGTGTTCCGTCCGCTGGGTCGACCGCAGCTTGAGCAGATCGTCGAGTACGAGCTGCGCAAGGTCACCAAGCGGCTGGTCGAACATGGCCTGAAGATCGAGATTTCTCCCGACGCGAAGGAATTCCTGATCGACAAGGGCACCAACGCCGACTTCGGCGCGCGTCCCCTGCGTCGCGCGATCGAGCAGCACGTTGAAGATCCGCTTTCGGAAGAAATTCTGCGAGGGAACTTCAAAGGCAAGGATCTCATCCGCATCACGACAAAGCAGGAGGAAGGCGGCGAAAAGCACCTCTTCTTCGAGAGCTTAAAGACGGATGAAAAGACCGGCGGCGAAAAGCAACTCGCGCAAGCGGGCAGCGACGCGACGTAAGCCGTCCCTAACATCAACCCCAACCGAAAGCCCCGGCTGCTGGCAGCCGGGGCTTTCTTCAGTTTATAACACGCACCATGACCCTCACCGCCATGGAGCCCGACGCAGAGTTGCTTGCCCGCGCGCAGGACTACAAGCAGGACGCGGTGGAGATGCTCTTCAACATGAACTATCCGGTGGTGTGGCGGATGGCGCATGGATTGGCGGGACGCGAGGACGTCGCGCGCGGGGTGGTGAAGTTCGTGATGAAGCGGGCGCTCAAGCAGCTTCCGTACTGGAAGGACGAAGGCGCGCCGTCGAGGTGGTTTCTGCATCACACGGTGCTGGCGACGCGCCGGGCGTCGAAGCATCCGCCGGCCCTGGCGAACGATGTGCTCGTAACAACCGCAGAAACGCGAAACGCGGCGTATCCCGCATTTATCCGCGCCGTGCGATCGCTGCCGCTTCAACAACGAGAGGCGTTCATTCTCCATCACGGGGAGCGGATGAACTCACGCTACCTCGCGGTCGCGATGGATTGCTCGACCGACGCCGCCACTAACCACCTCCGCGCCGCGACCACGCAACTGCAAACCGTCAGCGCCCAATTCTACGACGAGTTCGTTCACCAGATGGCAAGATGCTACGCCCGCACAACGCCGAGCGAGCAACTCATCGTGCCGAGAATCCGCAATCAATTCCGCATGTACATCTGGCCGCGGCGCGTGGCGCGATTCATCGCGTGGATCGTCATTCTCTCCGTACTTGCAGTCGGTGCCTACGCGGCGTGGAAGATCTATCCGCTGATTGAGATTTAAGAATGTTCACTTGTAGCTGCGACGCCTGCGTCGCGTCGAAGCGAAGCATCGAATCTCTCGCGCACATGTCGGCTGCGCCGATCGCGACGCAGGCGTCGCACCTACATGCGAACTTCCTCCATCGGGACTTCGTGAATCTCGATGCCGGTCGAGAAATACAACTTGTCCTCCACGATCTGCATCTGCCGCGCCTTGCCCTCGATCTTCGGCGCGAAGTGAATCCCCTTCTCATCGACATCAATCCGGCCGATCTTTCCGCCGAGGCAGAGGTACACCGTTCCATCCTTATAGACCGCCCGCGCGCTCAGCGGTAGATCGATCACGCCGAGCGATGTGACCTCGCCTGTTTCGCCGTTCCAAGCGTAGTAGTCCGTTGTCTGATGAAAGAGAACGCGGCCATCGGCGAGCACCACGATGACGCCACACTTCGGCACGCCGTCTTTGAACGGTTGTCGGCGGATGAGCTTCAGCGTGTCGATGTCCACCACGCCGATCTCCGCGGTCGTTTGCGTCGGCGGCGCGGATTTCTGATCGGCATAAATCTCAGTGGAGAAATAAAGTCGTCGGCGTTTCAGATCGAGCGCGAGCGCATTGACGGTCTGATCCGGCACGATGTTGCGCATGACGGACATCTTCGCTGTTTCCGGATCGACGCGAACCAGCGCCCCGCCGAGCAGGCCATATGCCGCGGCGGTCGCCATCCACACCGCGCGGCGATCGAACACCGCGTCGTTCGGCCGCATCTGCTGATACTTCTCCCGCGCCGACGCGATCAGCCGCGGATTCTTCGGCCACTCGCCAGGCGCCATCGGATCGAGCTCGCTCACCGCCGCCGACGTGTATGAGCACATCAGTGCCCGATGCCGTCCCGCGTCCCACAGCGTCTGGTTGATCTGCCCCCCGCCCGGCATCCCGCGCCCGCGGTCCTCACCTTTCCCCGTGTTCATGTCGATCTGCCAGCACCGCGCGTTGATGAACTGCGATCCAACGATCACGTTCATCTCCGCGCCGACACAATACGACTGCGCCGCCATCGGTCCGAAGTTGTCCAGCTGCAGCGACGTCGTCTTCTGCGTCTGCGTATCGATGGTCGACGCGATTCCGCTCACGCTCACGGCGCAAAGGTATCGATCCTGAAACGTGCCGAGATATCCGGTCTCTTCACCCTGAAACGCCGGATCGATTACTTCCCATTTCCAATCCGGCGACGTGAGCCGATACAGCATCCGCCGATCGGCTTTACTGAGTATCGCATACCATGCATTGCCTACGCGCGTGCCGTGGCTGTCGTCGATCGTGCACCCTTCCGGATAGCCGATATCCCGAATCAATTTGAAGTCCGGATAGCTCAACACCTGCGCCTTCGCCGTGCTGAGAATGAGCAGCGTGTGATCGTCGAAAAAGCACGCGCCCCAGATCCCAGTTTCACCCGCGAGTGCATCCGGCGTGTGCGACGTCATCTCCATCTTCGAGAGATCAAGGAGGCACAATCGCGCCTGCGGAGTTCCCATCGGCAGCAGCACTTTGCGGTCCGGCGCTTCCATCAGATAGTGACCGTAGTGAGACTGCGGCTTGCTCACGTCGATTGGATCGAACGCGCGGATGAACTTGTTCTCCTTCCAATCGAACACGCCCGCGTCGCCGCCCTCGGTCGACCACACGACATACCGATCGGTCACGCAGCCGCTTTGCGTAATCGACTTGAGCTTTCCGCCCGCGAGCAGTTCGATCGAATCCGCCTTCGGATCATACCGATAAAGATCGCCCTCCCCATCGCCCAGATACAACCGACCGTCCGGCCCCGTCCGCAGCATGTAAACGCCCGGCGAATCCTGTGGCAGCTTCCGCATCGCCTGCGTGCGCGCGATGGGATCCCAGAAGTAAATCCGCGCCCCCGCCAGCGCGCCGGCCCATACGCCGCTCACGAGATGCGGCGTCCCCTGAAACTCGACTTGAGTAATCTCGCCGTTGATGAACGGCAGACGTGTATCCGGAACAGTAAAAGTCCGACGTGGCATGGCTAACCTTCCCGTAGGGTCCGCTTCAGCGGACCGGTTATTCATCTTCTCGCACAGAAAGTAACCGGTCCGCTGAAGCGGACCCTACAAAGCACGCTCCAACTTTATAGTTGTCGGTTGCCGGCTGCACCTTTATCAACTATCACCACCACCATGGCCTGGGTTTACTATTTACTCCTGTTCGTCGTGATGATCACGGGGCTGCTGCTGAACATCGTTGGCCTCCCCGGATTGTGGCTGATCGTCGCCGCATACGCGGGATACGCGGCGCTCACGCACTGGGTCTACGTCGGCCTGCCGTCGCTCATCACGCTGATCGTCCTGGCGCTCATCGCCGAGATCGTTGAATTCGTCGCCGGCGCCGCCGGTTCTAAAGCCGCCGGCGCCACGCGGCGTGGCATGATCGGCGCCGTCGTCGGCGGGTTTCTCGGCGCGATCTTTCTTTCGGTGATCCCGATCTGGGTCGTCTCGCAGATCGTCGGGGCGTGCCTCGGCGCCTTCCTCGGCGCCATGATCATGCAGATGACGAACAAGGATTTCGTCGAGTCCTTCCGCGTCGGCGCCGGCGCCGCCAAGGGCCGATTCCTTGGCATCCTCAGCAAGCTTTGCTTTGGCATCGTGATGATCCTCGTCGCCGCCATCGCCGCGATTCCAATCGGCGGAAAGACACGCGCGACGACGACAACGAATGTGCCTCCAACGGCGATGATCCCCGCAGCGTCGACTGTTCCAACAACTCAGACTGGCTCGCTCGACGCAACGTCACTCGCGCCATACGTGGTTGGAGCCTGGCGGTCAATAGATGGCGCCGTAGACACATATCGCTCCGACGGAACCGTCGTGAACGACAAGAGTCCATCGGAAAAGCGCAATTGGCGCATCGAGAACAGCGCCGTGGAGATCGGCTCGTTCAATAAAGCCGGTACCTTCATTCGAGAAGGCGACGCACGGCCCATCGAGCGCGATTCCCGCGGGAATATAGTGTCGATCGGCGGCTCGACCCGTCTTTCGACGACTCTCCCTTCCACGCAAACGGGCTCGTGACAAGGAGATCGTATGGCCGAACCACTGAACTACCGCAAGCCGAAAGCTTCGCCGCTCGAAGACGAACTCGTTCGTCATCGTGAGCAGAAGGATATTCCGCGCGTCGCCATTCCCGCGGAGTTCGACACGCTGCTCACGCGGACTGAAGACCTCGCCGCCGCAGCCGCAATCGAGAAGGTTCTCGCCGAGCAGAAGATCGCTTTCTTCCACACCGACGATGGTCAAGCCGCCAATCGCACAGTGGAGCTGTACGTCCGCGCCGCCGACCAACCGCGCGCCGGCGAGCTCGCCGCCGCCATTTTTGTCCGCCGGAAAAAGTTCCGAGCCATGCCGCGACCCGAGATGCCGCAGCTCCCCGGATCGCCGCACCTGACGAAGATGCCGCGGCTTTCTGACCAGTGGTGATTACGCTCCCGTTCGGGTATTGTTATGCCCATCTCCTGGGGAGGTTCTTCGCCGCACCATGAGCGTTCGCTTTATCCTAGGTCGCGCCGGCACGGGCAAGACGAAGCACTGCTTCGACGCCATCGTGCGCGCCCTGCGCGACGATCCATTCGGGCCGATGATGTACTTCATCGTCCCCAAGCAGGCGACGTTCATGGTCGAACGCGAGCTGACCTGCAACAGCGGGCTCCCGGGTTTCATGCGCGTCCGCGTCGTGTCGTTCGAACAGCTCGGCGAGGACGTGCTGACCGATTGCGGCGGAAGCGCCGTGCCTGAAGTGACCCCCGCGGGAAGACAGATGGTGCTCGGCCATCTCCTTCGCGTGCATCAGCCGGATCTGAAATTCTTCGGCACCGTCGCGCGTCAATCCGGCCTTGCGGTTGAGCTCGATTCGACCTTCGCGGAGCTCGAGCGCTGCGGAAAAGACGCCACTGAGCTTCAGCGCGCGATCGAGGAAATCACCGCAAGCAATCCCGACGATTCCGCGACAAAAGCCCTGCTCGACAAGTTCCACGATCTGCATCTGCTCTACGATGCGTACACGAAATATCTCGGCCAGGAACGCCTCGACCCGCATCGCCGGCTCGCACAAGTGCTGCAAAGCGTCGAGCACTGCCGCCCGTTGCAGAACGCGCAATTCTTTGTCGATGGTTTCCTGGAGTTCAACGAATTCGAGCGTCAGATGCTCGCGGGTCTGGCGAGGGTCGCGCGCGAGATGGACATTACGCTGCTGCTCGATCCCAAAAGCCCCGTGGTCAGAGATCCGCATCAACTTCCGGATGAGCTCAGCCGCTTCCACCGCACCGAAAGCACTTTCCGCAAGCTCTGGTTTGCGTTCACCGAGCAAGACATTCAGCCGGCGATTCAGGAACTCGAAAAGTCCCACGCCGTTGCTCAACCCGCCCTCGCGAATCTGGAGCTATCGCTTCTGACGCGGAAATTTGGCAAATCGACCGTTAGCGACGGCGTCTCATTCCTCGAAGCGCCTGATCGCCGCAGCGAAGTCGACGCCGCCGCACGTCAGATCCGCGCATGGATCGACCAAGGTCTTCGCCTCCGCGACATCGCCGTCCTCACGCGCGGTCTCGATGCATACCAGGAGTTGGTCGACGCCAGTTTCCGTGAACACGGCATCGCCTACTTCGTCGACCGTCGTCGCCCCGCGACGCATCATCCGCTGCTTCAGATGGTGCGGAGCCTCTTCATGCTCGCGCATAGCAATTGGCCACATGACGCGATCATGACGATTCTGAAGTCGAACCTCGCCGGCTTGACGCTCGATGAAGCAGACGAACTCGAGAACTACGTCCTCGCCCACCGCATCCTTGGCACCGCATGGGAATCGAAAGAGCCTTGGAAGTTCCGCCGCGCAGAGAAAACCCGCGGCGATGAGGAAGAGGAGCTGCGTCCTTTTGAGATCATCGAGCTCGATCGCATCAACGAGTTGCGTCGCACCGTCGTCGATCCCATTCGCCCGTTCGTGCAGTCGCTGCAGGCCGACAAGCTCTCGATCCGCCAGATCGTGTCGCAGCTCTTCACAACGCTGCAGAAGCTCCGCGTGCCAAACGCCCTCGCGGATTGGATCAAGACAGCAACGGAAGCCAATCAGCTCGAGGAACGCGGAGAACACGAGCAGGTCTGGACGGAGCTCGTCGCCCTTTTCGATCAAATGGTCGATCTCATGGGCGACGAAATCGTCTCGCTTGCGGACTTCATCACGATCCTCGATTCCGGGCTCGAATCATTCGACCTCGCGCTCACCCCGCCGACGGTCGACCAGGTCCTCGTCGGCAACGTCGATCGCACGCGCACGCCGGATCTGGAGGCGATCATTCTGCTCGGCATGGTCGAAGGAGAATTTCCCCGCGCGCCGCACGATACGTCGATGATCTCCGACGACGAACGCCAAAGCCTCCGCCGCCACAAGGTCGAGATTGACCCCGACACCGAGCGCCGCCTTCTCGACGAACAACTGCTCGGCTACATCGCGCTTACGCGGGCATCGTCCTTCCTCCGCCTTTCGCGACCCATGGCCGACGACGCCGCACGACCGCTCGCGCCGTCACCCTTCTGGACACACGTCCGCCGCGTCTGTCCCGACGCCAGGATCGAGCACATTTCACGCGATGCGACGAGCCATCTCGATTGCATCGGCACCCCGCGACAGCTCATCACGACGCTCATGTGCTGGGTGCATGATAGAGCGGATCAAGCGATCAAGCCCGGCGACTCCTGCGCTGCGCTTTACGACTGGCTCGCTCGGCACCCGTTTGAAAGCGATGCCATCGACGTGATGCGCTATCGCTCGTGGCGGGCGCTCAACTATCGCAACGACGCCAAGCTCTCGCCCGACGTCGCCGCCAGAATCTTCGCCGAACCGTTACACGCGAGCGTCTCGCGGATCGAAACCTTCGCGGTCTGTCCGTTCAAGCATTTCGCGCAGTATGGTCTGCGGCTTCGCGAGCGCGATGAGGAAGACGTCACGCCGCTTGACCTCGGCAATGTTTACCACGGCATCCTCGAGAACATCGTCCGCGCGATGGTGCAGAAGAAACAAGGCTGGGACGGAAGCGAAGCGAATGAGGCGGCCGTCCGTCGCTATGCGAAACAGATCGGCGCCGAGCTTCGCGACGAGATTCTTCTCAGCACCGCCCGCAATCAATATCTGCTCGAGCGCGTCGAGAAGACGCTCGATCAGGTCATCGCCTCGCAGAACGCCGCCGCGGGCCGCGGACGCTTCCGCCCCGCGTACGCCGAGCTCGCCTTTGGCCGCGAAGATTCACGGCTGCCGCCCTACACGCTCACTACGCCGAACGGGAAGAAAGTTGTCCTCCATGGCAAGATCGACCGCGTCGATCTGGTCGAAAAAGAAGCCGCCTTCGCGGTCATCGATTACAAGCTGCGTGGCAACCGGCTCGATCTCGATCGCGTCTACTACGGCATCTCGCTTCAGCTGCTCACATATCTTCTTGTGCTGCAGGCGCACGGTGAGCAGCTCACCGGGAAGAAGCTCACGCCTGTCGCCGCGTTTTATGTGCGGCTGCTGCGCGATCTCGAAGAGGTCCATCATCCCGACGACGCCGCCTCGCCCGAAGAGGAACAGTTTCACCTCAAGACCAAACCGCGCGGCTGTTTCGACGATCGCTATGTTCAATCCCTCGATGACAGCATGGCCCCTGGCGTCGCCTCCGAAGTCGTCGCCGCGTACATGAACAAGGGCGGCGGGTTCGGGCGAAAGAATTCCACCGACGTCGCAGACCCGTCGGAGTTCAACGCGCTGCTTCGCAAAGTGCACGATCAGATCGGCAAGCTCTCCGACGGCTTGATCGCGGGAGACGTCAGCGCTTTCCCATTTCGCATCAAAAACCAGAGCCCCTGCAGCCACTGCGATTTCCGCAGCGTTTGTCGGTTTGAACTGCCGACAAACCGATACAACATTCTCCCGCCCATGAGCCGCGAGCAGGTCCTCGCGAAAGTCGTCGAGGAGGCCGGGAATGGCTAAACGGTCGGCCAAGTCCTCGAGCTCAGCGCAAGCAGAGCCCGCGCTCTTCACCTCAGCCCCGAAACTGAAGGCGAACAAGAGCGATATTAATTGGACGCCCGAGCAGCGAGCCGGCATCGAAACCGTCGGCGGCGGACTTCTCGTCTCCGCCGCCGCGGGATCGGGCAAAACCGCGGTCCTCGCGGCGCGATGCGTCCACCTTGTTTGCGATGCCGACCAGAAATGCGACGTCGACGAGCTGCTCGTCCTCACCTTCACCAAAGCCGCGGCCGCGGAGATGCGGCACCGCATCGAAGCCCGCCTCCGCGATCGCCTCGGAGATGCCGACGACGCGCGGCTCGCCAAGCAGATCGCCCTGCTCGATCGTGCCCAGATCAGCACGATCCATTCCTTCTGTTCTGTCCTGCTGCGCCAGCATTTTCACCTGCTCGGGATCGATCCAAACTTTCGCACGCTCGAGGAAGAAGAATCGCAGCTCATGCGCCTCGAAATCGCGCGAACGCTCTTTGCGGATCGATACGAGAAGGACGACAGCGGTGAATTCCAGCGCTTCATCGACGGCTATGCGAACGGCGAAGACGAAAGGCTCATCCACCAGCTGCTTCGCGCGCACGACATGCTTGCCAGCCTGATTGACCCCGCCAAATGGCTCGCGAACGCACGCACACGCATTGAGGAAGGGGCGGCAAAGCCGCTGACAGACTCCGCCCTTGGCCACGAGCTCGCAACTCTCGTTCATGAAAAACTGGCGAACCTTCGCACGCGCGCGGTCGAGCATATCGAGCGGATTCACGAGATGCACGGGCTCGATCTGTATGTCAACCACCTCAGCGACCTCATTGCGATTCTTGAATACTGGATCGACGAGTTCGGGGAATCGCGATTCGACCGGCTCGCTGCCGTAAGGTCGTCGCTTGAGATCCCGCGTCTGCCGACGATCCGCAACGCCGATCCGGCCGAAAAGGAACTCGCCCAGTCCTACATCAACTCGATCAAGAAGGAGATGAAGGAAGGCCAGCTCGCGGAGATCGGACGATTCAGCGAAGCGGAATGGCGCGAAGGGATGCGGCGGATCGTCGAGCCAGCGAACGTATTTCTCGGGCTCGTCGAAGAATTCTCCAAACGCTACCGCGCCGCCAAGGATGAACAGCGTGCGATCGATTTTTCCGATCTCGAACGCTTCGCCCTTCGCATTCTCTCCGAAGGCGATTCGCGCAAACCAACAAGCGCCGCCCGTCGGTGCCACGCGCAGTTCAAGCATGTCCTCGTCGACGAATACCAGGACGTGAACGAAGTGCAGAACGAGATCCTGCATCTCACCAGCCGCGATTGCATGTGCGCGGAGATGAGTTCGAATCTCTTCTGCGTCGGCGACGTGAAGCAGAGCATCTACCGCTTCCGCCTGGCCGAACCCAAGCTCTTTCTCGACCGGACGGGCGCGTGGCGAATCAAAGGCAGCGGCGGGCAGGTGATCGATCTTCAGGCTAACTTTAGAAGCCGCGGCCCATTGCTTCATGTGCTCAATGGCGTCTTCCAACGCCTGATGACCAAGGCTGCTGCCGAACTCGACTACGATCGCACGCATCATCTCGTTCCCGGCGCGACCTATCCCAATACCAACGGCGCGGCCCACTTCAGTGGCTCGCCGGTCGAACTGCATCTCATCCCGCGCGCTCCCGATTCGCAGTCGGACACTGAACCCGAGAATGACTTCGACGCCGACCTCGATCGCAACGAGCGCGAAGCCGCGTTCATCGCCCACCGCATCCGCGAAATCATGGGCCATCTCGATCAGCCGCGGATGAACGTGATGGGCAAGGACGACGCGGATAACCCAATCCTCCGCCCGATCCAATACCGCGAGATCGTCGTGCTCCTGCGCTCGATGAAGTTCAAGAGCGATCAATATGCCGAGCTGCTTCGCGCTGCCGGCGTGCCGGTGCACAGCGAAAGCGGCGCCGGTTTTTTCGATTCGATGGAAGTCCGCGACATGATCGCGCTGCTCCAGACCCTGGAGAATCTGCAGCGCGACATCCCGCTCGCGGCCATGTTGCGCAGCCCGATCGCTGCGCTACCCGAGCCGGAAGATTGCCTGTCGCGGATTCGCCTGGCTTATCCTTCAAGCACGATACCGTTTCATCGCGCCGTCCTGCGATATGCGGACGAGCAGCGCGATGAGCTCGCGGCGAGACTGAGGGATTTTCTCAGCCAACACGCGCGCTGGCGCGACCTCGCGCATCGCCGCCCGCTCGCGGAGTTGATCTGGACGATCTACGACGAAAGCGGCTATCTCGCGTTCTGCTCGGGGCTGAGCGGCGGAGAGCAGCGCGTCGCGAACCTGGTTCGGTTGCACGAAAAGGCGCGGCAGTTCGGCTCATTCCAACGCCAGGGCCTCGCCCGATTCATGGGATTCCTCGACAGCCTGCGGGAAGAGTCCGACCTCGGCACGCCGTCGATCGCGAGCGAGGCGGAAGATGTCGTGCGGATCATGAGCGTGCACCGCAGCAAGGGGCTAGAGTTCCCGGTCGTTTTCATTCCGGATCTCGGCCGCAAGCACAACACGCGCGATTGCAGCGGCCCGATCCTCGCCGATCGCGCCGGCTATCTCGGCCTGTCGGTTGTCGATGAGATCAAGCGCATCCGCTATCCATCGCTGCCGCACGCGCTGCTGCAGAACCGCATCCGCAATCAGACGATCGCGGAGGAGCTTCGCGTGCTCTACGTTGCAATGACGCGGGCGCGCGAGCACTTGATCCTCGTCGGCACGTGCAAGGAGGAGAAGCCGCCGGAGTGGCGCCAGCGGTGGAGCGATCACGAAGGCGCGCTGCCCGCGGACGAAGTCATCCGCAGCAGCTGCATGCTCGACTGGATCGGTCCCGTCTCGGCCGCCATGAACGGTGAACGACATCGGATCGAGATGACGTCACACAAGGAGGAAGATCTGCCGACGTGGACCGCGTCGGCCGCGAAGAAGCAGCTCTCGAAGGTTCAGCAGCATCTTGCGGATCTCGAGCCGCTCGATCCACCGCTTAAATGCGATGCGACGGCGCAGTCGGTGATCGATCGGCTGACGAAAGACTATCCGTTCGAAGCATTCACGACCCTCGCCGCGACGCAGTCGGTTACGTCGATCACGAAGCACGGCCGAGCCGCGCCGGGCGGAATCGCGCCATCGTTTACTGAGCTCGTGCCCTTCGACCAGAAACTGGCGCTTCCGAAATGCGTCACCGCGGATGCGAAGCTTGCGCCGACGGAAATCGGTTCACTCACACACGCGGCACTTCAGCACATCGATTTCACCCGCTCGTGTGACGCCGCTGATTTAAAGCTCCAGATCGAACAATTAGTCGCGAAGAAAAAGCTGGCGCGCGACTGCAATGAGTCCCTCGATCTCACGGCGATCGAATGGCTCATGCAGACGGACGTCGGCAAGCTTCTCTGCAAACACGCGAAGCTCCTGCGCCGCGAAGTGCCGATCTACTACCCGATCAAAACGATCGAGTCGAGCGACCCAATGGATCGCGTGATGATCCGCGGACAGATCGATGCGCTCATTCCGACCGAGAGCGGTCTCGTTCTGATCGACTATAAGACGGACCGCGTGACGGAAGAGACGATCGATTCGCGAGCGGAATTTTATCGCGGTCAGGTGGAATCGTACGCGAACGCGGTTAGATCAATCACGAATCAACCAATTATCGCGACGTATCTCGTGTTCCTTACGCCGCGGCTGATCCGTTCCATGTAGGGTCCGCTTGAGCGGACCGGTTATTCGCCTTTTCGATAGTTCACGATGACGATCCCCGCCGTGCCACCGCGAACAGCGAAATCGCCCACGACTTTCAATCGCCGCGGTTGAAGCACCGCGATCAGATCGTCCGCGATCGTGTTCGTCACCGCTTCGTAGAAGATTCCCTTGTTGCGATATGAAAAGAAGTAGAGCTTGAGGCTCTTCATCTCGACACATTTCTGGTCCGGGATATACGTTATCTTGATCGTCGCGAAGTCGGGCTGGCCGGTGACGGGACAAACGCTGGTGAATTCCGGGAAGACGAAGCGAATCTTGTAATCGCGCTGTGGGCGCGGGTTGTCGAAGGTTTCGAGGATCGTGCGCGGCTGCGCGATCTGCTCATCGGTGAGAATCGACTTGTGCCCCAGCTCGCGGAATTGTTTCGTCACGGACTTTCAGCTCCCGGCGTCGGGATCGCATGCGCGGCGGGCGTGGCGCCGGGCTTGAAGTCGCCCTGCAATTTCTCCACGACCGATCGCGGGATCTCGAACGTCAGGCCATTATAGGCGGCCGTCGGCGTTTTGCTGCTGCCCGGATCCGTGATGGTGACGACGAACTTTCGCACCGGCGCGGCGGCGCGACCGCCGGTCTCGATCGTCACCGTGTATTGATCCGCCGGCTGAGTGGTGGGCTGTGAAGCAGACGTTTCGACGAACTTGTCCGCCTTCAGAGGATCGAACGAGTCGAGCAGCTCGGTGACCTTCGAATCGTCCGCATCGCCTGGCGTCGGCGCGACGAGTTTCCACTCCTGCTTCTTCTTCTCGGCGGTGCGCGATGATTGCGTGGTCGAAGGCGAAGTCGAGGCCTGCGTCGTCGCGGGCTCAGGCGGAGCGTGGGCGATCACGATCTGCTTTTTGCTCGCGGGGCGAGACGTCGGCTGGGTCGTCGCGACGAGATTCGAATCGATGGTGACCTTCGTGACCTGGGCCGGCGGAACGCGCAAGACGTTCTTGTCGCGCAGCTCGATCGGCTTCTTGTCCAGCGAGGTGAGAATGCTCGCAGGGACTGCGACGATCGGCCCGTCGTTCACTTCCGCGAAAACGTTCTTTTTTGTCAGGTCCTGGTAGCGGCCGACCTTGATCACTGTCGCGACTTGCTGAGTCGTCGGCTCTGTTGTCGCCGGCTCGGAGTGAAGCGTGACGCTCGCCTGTGGATGATCGAGCTGGTACTTCGCGGCGTTGGAAGCGCTGTCGTCGATGAACTCCGCGGCGCGAAGTCCTGTGACCGCGAACAGCAGATCCGAAACTTCCGTCTCGTCCGCGGGCATGGTCGTCGGTCCGCCGATCATCCATCCATTGCCTTCTTTGGAGATCGTCATCGCGTTCGCGCCGTGGGCGATCTCGATGCGCTTCACCTCGGGCGTTTTGGTCTGGACGATCTCGGTGCTTCGGAACGTCGCGGGCTCTTTGTTGATCTGCTCGAAAAGGTCCGGCGCGACAATGTTCGCCTTCTCGTTGCCTTCCTTGCGAACGTACAGGCCATCACCCGCGCCGGAGTGATTGCCGACGGCGAGCTTGATCGTCTTGCCGTCTTTCGTATCCGCTTCAACGCGGAACGCGGGCTGATCGAGACCTGTCGCGGCTGCGTCGGCGCCTTTCGGGTCGATCTCAGCGCGCGACTGCAAACCCGCGAGCGCATCAGCCACGCCCTGTGCCGCGAATTCATCCGCGGGCGCGGTCGTTGGTGAAGTCATGCGCCATTGAGTACCGGTCGTGCGCTCCAGCGCAATCGCGGGGCCGGTCGTTGGCGTGATGCGGATCTTATTGATGTCGGTGGCGGAGACATCGAGCAGCTTGGCCTGCTTGGCCTCTTCCTTCGGTGCGCTGCTCTCGGTGCTGCTGAGGTAGACCGCTACACCAACGATGGCGAGGATCACGATCAGAACGATGGTCGTCTTGAAATTCATGGGAAGCGATTAACGTTGTGGGAGGGCGAGGCTCCCGCCGAGCCGTTCCGTTTTGAGCGAAGACGGCTCGGCAGGAGCCTCGCTCTCCGGTTGTTTCACCGGGATCAATCCCGTCGCGAGAAGTAGACGAACAGGCCGCTGAGCACCACCAAACCCGGAAGGCCGACGAGCAGCAACCCTACGCGCCACGCGTTCAGCGCCGCCGGCTTGATGTCTGCGATGCGGCTGACTTCCATCGCGTTCGGCGAAATTGCGATCATCGGCTCCATCTTCGCGAGCCAGAAGATGCTGTTCACGAACAGTTCGGAGTTGGCCGGGAAGCGTGCGACCGCCTGGCCGCGCTTGGCCATCTCGATATCCGGAATACGGAGGATCTGATCCGTGAACGGCTGCACGCCGCCGAGCACGACCACGCGGTTTCCGCCCTTTTCTCCCGCCATCGCGACGGTCATCGGGCCGGGAAGATCGGTCTTATCGTCGAACTTGAGCGCATCGGACTGGATGCTGTCGAGGTTCGTTTCGCCCCAGCTCTTGGGCTGATCCGGCAGCGTGAGCAGCGCGGTCGCGGTCACGGGCTGTGTCGTGGGTTGCGTGGACGGGGCCGCCTTCTGTACCGGCACCATCGCCAGCGCCAGGAAATCGAGGGACGCGAGCGGCTTGGTGAGCGCGTGATCGCCGAACTTGTTGGTGACGAAGACGAACGGCAGGCGCTGCGCTTCGTCGGCCATATCGTTCGATCGCGCGCCGTTGTTCGGGACGATTTCGTGAACCGCCACGGCGTCGGGACGCGTCTCGATGCCATATTCCTTGAGCGATTCCGCGAGGTTCTCTGCCTGCGGGGACATCAGCACGAGCACCGGATAGCCGTCTTTGAGATGCTGCGCGATCTTCGGGCCGATCGGCGCCGGCGGGGGCATTCCGGGCTGTTGTTGATCGTTCGGAATATTCACGACGACCCAGATCGCGTCCTTGATCTGTTCATCGGTCGGCTCGGGGGCGCTGGGCATCTGCTGTTGCTGCATCTGCTGCTGCATCGCCCACATGCCGCTCAGATCCTTCTCCATCACGTCGAAGTTGTAGTCGCGCAGGCGATCCGCAACCATCGAGAGCGGCCCACCGCGGCGGAAGAGCGGAACGGCGGCCTCCGTCAGCGGCGATCCACCGGGACGAATGAACACGACCTTGCGCTTGCCCTTCTGCTGCAACGAGAAAATCGCGGTGCTGATCTGCTGCTCGCCCGCGAAGCGCCGCTTGACCGGCGCGTCCTGCACGTAGTTCTTGACGTCGGTGTCCTGCGGCCAAACCTGCTCGAACGTGAGCGAGCGCATCTCGTTGTCGCCCATCACCAGGATCGAATTTTGCTGGCGAAGGTTCTGCCGCAACTCGTCGAGTTTCAGCTCACCCAGGTTTTTCACCTCGGTGGCGATGTCGTCCGACATCTTCTTGATCTGCTCGTAGCGCGGAATGCTTTCCGTGATGTACTTGCGGATCGCTTCGGGGACCTTCGCATCATCCTTGTAGTGCGAGAAGTCATCGATGACCTGGCCGACAAGCGTCGACAGCGTTTCCATGTTCGACTGCACGGCCTCGGTCGCGCGCTTGTAGTCGGGTGGTTTGGTGTTCTTCAGCAGGCGATCGATCGATTCATTGCCCTTCGTAAGCTGCTTCGGAAGATTCTGCACAGAGAAAATCGCGAGGCCAACGGTCTGCTGCAGCTCAGGGGTGTCGGCCTGGTCGAGCGGAAGCTTAGTGACCTGTGCGGCCTCATCCGTCGCGATCTTGTTCAGCTTGTCGAACTGGCTCGGATACTTGGCGAGGAAGTCTTTGTACTTCTGGACCTCGCCGCCATATTTGTTCGTCACATAATTGATCAGGTCGTCGACCTTGCTCGGCGTTTCCACCGGATCAATGTTCTCGACCTCGATGTTCTTGCCCTTGCTGTGATATTCGTCGAGCAGATCGGCAACGATCTGCTTGTAGTCCGTCGTCTGGTCGGCGGCGTTCTCGTTAATGCGATCTTCGTCGGTCGCACCGGTTTTCTGCGGGGTTGTATAGAGGCTGACGATACGCACCGGCGATTTGAGGTTATCGATGATGTTGAGCGTCTGCGGCTTAAGGCTGTAGACGCGCGTCGCGGTCGTGTCGATCCGGCGATGCTTCTTCTCCGCGAGCCAGGTAATGCAGATTGCGAGGGCAATCACGACGATGATCGCGACGCCCACGTTGAGGCCGTACTTCAGCCAGCGTTCCTGCTGGTTCTGCGGGAGAAAGTTTGGTTTCGTTTCTTCTGCCATGTCGAGAACACTTGTTTGTGACACGGGCTTCCAGCCCGTGCGGGCCGCGCGCGGGCTGGAAGCCCGTGTCACGTTTGAACGTCTACTTCCACCGCCGCGATTCAAGGACCTTCACCGTCAGGAAAAGAAAGACGGTGGTCGTCGCGACGAAGAAGATGAAATTTCCGCTGTCGATGATGCCTTTGCTGAAATCGGTGTAGTGGTTGAACACGCCCTGGTCGGCGGCCTTGCGCCAGAAGCCGGCGAGCGTCGCCTTGCTGCCGGCCCACCAGGGAACAATCGTCACGAGGAATAGGACAGCCGCGGCGCTGACGGCGGCGACGACCTGGCTTCGCGTGATCGAGGAGAAAAATAAGCCGATCGAGATGAACAGCGCGCCGACGAGAATGATCCCGAGATATCCGCTGATGATCGGGCCGTAATCCGGATGAGCGTAGATTCGCAGCAGCACGACGTACAGCAGCGTCGGCACGAGCAACACGACGAAAAACAGCAGCGAGCCGACGAACTTGCCGAGAACCATGTCGGTCTCGCCGATCGGCGCCGTCATCATCGTTTCGATGGTGCCCGTCGCCCATTCCTGGGCGAGCAATCCCATCGAAAGCACCGGCACGATGAACACCAGCAACCAGACCATCCAGTCAAAGATGGTTCGCATGGCGGCGGGTTGCCCGGGGCGGAAATCGTTCCAGAAAAGCACGCCGCAGATGAGCAGGAAGAGCGTCATCGCGACATAGGCGATCGGCGAAAAGAAGTAGCTGCTCAATTCACGACGAGCGATTACGTAGGCGCGATTCACGCGAGCCCCCTTTCGACGCGATCGGTGAACGACCATTTAGCCGCGGGGCTTGCCCCGCGCGAAACCTCATTCACTCCGCGGCTCCCGCGCGGGCCAAGGCCCGCGGCTAAATAAGAGGGAAGCCACTTCATGCCGCACCTCCGCTCGCCTTGGCGGCGTTGGCTATCGCCTGATTGGCGGTCACCTGCACGAAGAATTCCTCCAGTGTCGCATGTTCCAATCGGATCTCGCGAAGTGGCCAGCCGTGTTGAATGATCGTTCGCGCGACTTCCTCGCGGATGTCGTACGCTTCCTTGGGCCGGAGCGCCGCGGTCACATAATGCTTATCCGCGCCCGTGTCGCCATTGAGGATCTCCACATTCGCCACGCCGCTCACGTGCGATAGCGCCGTTTCGACTTCCTTCGCCGGGCCTTTGCATTCGACGAGCACGCGCGCCTGCAAACGACGGCTCGACCGCAATTCATCCGGCGAGCCTTGGGCGACGATCTTTCCGCCAGCGATCACGATCGCGTGGCTGCACACCGCCTCGACCTCCGGCAGGATGTGCGTCGAAAGCAGCAGCGTGTGCTCTCCGCCCAGGTCCTTGATCAGCTTTCGCGTTTCACGGATTTGTGTGGGATCCAAACCAACGGTGGGTTCGTCCAGGATCAGCACCGGCGGGTTGTGAAGCAGCGCATCGGCAAGGCCCACGCGCTGGCGGTAGCCTTTCGACAAATGTCCGATCGTCTTGTTGCGAACGTTCGTCAGCCAGCAGCGCTCCATCGCATAATCCATGCGCTTGCGCCGTGATGCGCGATCCATCCCCCGAAGTTGTCCGCGGAAATCGAGGTACTCGTGCACCTTCATTTCCGTGTAAAGCGGGCAGTTCTCGGGCAGATAGCCGAGATTCTCGCGCACCTTCTGCGATTCGAAAAAGATATCGTGGCCGTTGATCTTCGCCCCGCCGCTTGTCGGGGGCATGTAGCAGGTGAGCATGCGCAGCGTCGTCGACTTTCCCGCGCCGTTTGGCCCGAGAAATCCGACGATCTGGCCTTTGCCTACCTCGAACGAAATGTTGTCCACCGCCAAGGTCTGGCCGTAGACCTTGGTGAGGTTTGAAACCGAAATCACGCTAGTTCCTCGCTCGTAGCCCGCCGATCAAAGTTGTGAATAGCTATGGCGGCGCGAGGGGACTGTCAAGTGCAGCCCGCCCCGTATCTGCCCTATGCGCGCGAGGCGCGAAGGTTGCAGAAAAAGTTGGGCCGGACGGTTATGTTTCGCACATGATCAAATCTTTCGTCGCCGCCTGCTGCGCGATGTGCGCGTTGTCCATCATTGCTCAGGAGAAAGTCGTGTCGACCGATTACAACGTGACGAGCTTCGGCGCGATCGCGGACGCAACAACGAACAACACGAAATCGTTCCAGGATGCGCTCGACGCCGCCGGGAAAACGGGCGGCCGCGTGATCGTCCCCGCGGGAAGATATGCGATCCGGGGGCATCTGAGCATTCCGGAATCGGTCGAGCTGTGCGGATCATTCGACGCCCCGCCACGGTCAAATTTCAGCACGGGGACACTCGAGAAAGAAAAGGGGTCGATCCTGCTCGCATATGAGGGCAAAGGCGATGAGACCGGCGAGCCGTTCATCACGCTTAATCGCGCGTCGCATCTCCACGGTCTGATTGTTTTCTATCCGGAGCAAACCGTTCCGCCTGTTCCCTATCCCTGGACCGTGCGCGGCCATGGCGACAACTGCACGATCACCGCGACCGAACTCATTAATCCGTATCAGGCCGTCGATTTCGCTACGAATCCCTGCGGCCGACATTACATTAACGGGCTATATGCTCAGGCACTCAAGACCGGGCTGGTGATCGACAAATGCTTCGATGTCGGACGAGTGGAGAACATTCACTTCTGGCCATTCTGGCGCGACGATCCGAAGCTGCTCGACTGGACGCGGAAGAACGGACGCGCGTTCGTCATCGCCCGTACCGACTGGGAGTATATGACCAACTGCTTTTGCCTCGCTTACTCGATCGGTTATCACTTTATCGCCCACGGCGACGGCGGCGGAAATGTCATCGCGACGCAGTGCGGATCGGATCTCGGTCCGCTGGCGGTGAAAGTGGACCAATTGCAGGATCACTCCGGCGCATCATTCAGCAACAGCCAGTTCATGTCGCGCGTTGTTGTAGAGCCAACGAATCGCGGGCCACTGAAGTTCACGTCTTGCGGATTCTGGGGAATCGAAACGACAGACGATCACGCGACCCTGCGCGGCCGCGGCCAAACCACTTTTACCGCGTGCCACTTCACCGCCTGGGCGCGCCACGACAAAGACGCGTATGCGATCATCGCCGAATCGGGTGGCCTGACAATTAACGGCTGCGATTTCGTAGACGCGGGGAAGAATCAGATCGAGCTGAAGAAGGACGTCGAGAGCGCCATCATCACCGCGAATCGCTTGCGAGGTGGTGAGAAGATCAAGAATGACAGCGCTGGCGATGTGCAGATGGGATTGAACTCGAAAAAGTGATGCAGACGCCGCTTCTGAGCGTGAGCGAAGAGGCGGATGAGCGCCTTCGAGAATCGGAGATCCGCCCCTTCGCTTCGCTCAGAAGCGGCGTCCTAAAAAGATTGCGCATCCCCAGCACGGATTAAATCTGACATTATTTGACTGGCTCGCCGACACCACTTACACGAGGAGAAGCGCCATGGCGAAGTATGGAAAGAAGGCACAGAAGAAGGTGAAACGCGCGATGCACAAGCGGAAGAAAGGGACGCTCAAGAGCGGTCGCAGCGGAAAGAAGGTCAAGAGCCGCAAGCAAGCGATCGCGATCGGCCTGTCCGAAGCCCGCAAGAGCGGCGCGAAGGTGCCGAAGAAAAAGAAGTCGTCGCGGAAGAAGAAGTCGTAGATCAGCTCGTAGGGTGTGCTTCAGCACACCGTCTTGCGTTTGAGAGACGATGGTGTGCTGAAGCACACCCTACGTAAGCATCTCGAATCACTCCGGCGGTTTGATGTGGCGGCCTTCGAGAAGGTACTGCCAGATCGCTTCGAATTGCGCGTGGGCGTCGCCGCCCAAGATATCTTTGTACGGTGTCTTGCCGGCGTTGTCGGCGTACTGGGGCATTCTGGTGCCGGGTTGATAGCGCTGCGGGTCGCGCACCCAGCGGTGGAAGTAGTCGTGGTTCATGCGCTCGGCGGTGTACATGTAGTTGATCGCCTGCGCTTCGAACGCGCCAAACGCTTTCATTTCTCCGACCGCGTGACATTGGATGCAGCTGAATCCACCCTGCCGTCCGACGAGCTTCCGGCCGAGTTCCGCCTGCTGCGGATCAGATGGCTCGAGCGGTTGCGTCGCCGGACTGCACGCGTGCTGCAGCGCGAAGCCCTCCGCGATCATGTGTCCGCGCGCGGGGAACCACGGCATGCGGGCCTTGAGCCACGGCCGCGGGTTGTAATCGATTTCACCGGCGATGAACGAGCCCATCCACTGCGGGCGAAGCTTCTCGCCGACCCAGGTGAGGTCCGGCCGGCTCTGATCGCCGACCACCCCTTCGTCGATCTTCGGCAAGGCTGACGTGATCTTGTTCACCTCTTCGCTGAGCCCCGCCCAGATGTCCGGCACACCATCGCGCACGTGGCAGGCGACGCAGTTCAGCGTGTGCACCTGACGCTCCGCGAACTCATCGCGCGTGTCGTGTGCGATGGAATCAACCGCTGATTTCAATGCATCTGCGATCGAAGTACTTTGCTCGGGAGTCAGACCGAAATCCGGCGCTCTGCCGCGCGAAACATCCGCGTCCGCAAGGCAGCCTTTCTTCAGGTCACCTGCAGTAACTTTCGCCAGCGCTGGTGATTCGAGCGTGCTCTTTCCACTCGTCGCGTGGCAATTCAAGCAACCCGCGGATTCGAAGATTTGCTTTCCCTTCGTCGCGTCACCATCGGTTGCGACCTTCGGCAGCGCGTCATCCGGCGCGTTGTGCAGGATGTAGGCGGACAACTGCGTCGCCTCATCATCGGTCAGATGGAAATTCGGCATGCGAATCCACGCGTAGTGCGATTCGGGCTTCTTGAGGAACGCGCGAAGAGCCGATGGCTTGTATTTCGATTTGATGAAACGCAACGGAACACGCGTGTCTTCAGGGGCGACTGTCGCTTGATCAGGCGTCGTGTGGCAACCAACGCAGCCGAGGTTCGCGTACACCCGCGCTCCTGCAATCACGAGCGACTCATCGCCGGCGACGGGTTCATCCTTTGGCGCGGGCGACGCATGAAGCGATGCGAGATACGCGGCGACGTCCTTCGCACGCGGGTCGATTCCGTCGGGGCCGCTGTCGTGAAACAGCCGCGGCATGTGGGCGTCTTTGCGGAGCGACTTGGGGTTGTTGATCCACTGGACGAGCCATTCGGGGTTCAAACGATCGCCCGCGTCGGTGAGCAGCGGCGCGTCCTGCTTCAGCTCAGGCATGGCGGTTGTTGCCGAGGCAAGGCTCGCATCGCCGGCGTGGCAATTCAGACATCGCAAATCCGCCAGCAGCTTTCGGCCGTCGCGAAGAGCCGCACGCTCTTTCAGAAACGCGTCCGTCACGTCGTGCTGAAAGATATTCGGCGAGATCGGGTCGTAGCTGCCGTCTTTGCGAACCGTGCAGAGGCGGATGAAGGCATCGCCGCTCGCGGGCGCGGTGTAGGTCACCGTGAGCGCATTCAGTCCCTTCTTCAGGCGGATTTCTTTGCTCTGCGTTTTGGATAAATCATCACCGGAAGCATCCAGCACCGCCTCGCCGTTCAGCTCCATGTGCACGGTCCCGCGGCCCTGGGCTTCGAAGGTCATCTCATCGCGCAGGCGCATCTTGATGAAGCCCTGCCACGTCGCCTTGAACGGTCCCGGAGCAAGAAACGGAGTCGCGTTTTCGCCGGCGGGAACGCGCAGCGCGACGAGGCGTGAGCTGCGTGCGTCTTTTGCGCCGCCGTTCGCCATTTCGATCGTCAGCGTGAGGCCCGGTTGAAGGTTCTTCGCATCGGGCGCATCGGCGGCGTAGAGCGCAGGGCCCTCCGACGAGAAGAGATTCACGAGCGCCGGCGCAAGGATCGCCGCCAGCACGATGATCAACACAAATCGATAGTTCATCGGAGGAGAATTCTGGCAGGAATCGGGCCGGCGATCAATGCGTGATTCCCGCCGCTGCTTGACAAAGGCTGCCTCGCCAAGTCACCTCTTCGCCATGATCGATCAAATCAGGTTTCGCACACTCCGCCGGTCACTTTGCACATGCCTATTGCTCGCTGCCTCATCGGCCTTCGCGCAGGCCACTGCGCCGGTCACTACAACACAGCACGCCCCGACGACCACGGCGCGCCACACCAAAATGCCGACAACACAGGCCGCCGAAACGCGGATTACGGTCACCTTATCTCCGTCCCCGGACGCGCCGGAACTGGCACCGCAGTTTCTCGGGCTCAGTTATGAGATGCGGACGCTGTTGCCGGAGAATGGCAAATACTATTTCGACGCCGGGGATGAAAATCTCGTGCGCGTCTTCCAGACGCTTGGAATCAAGAGTCTGCGCGTCGGCGCCAATGCGGTGGACGATCCGCGCGTTGCCGTGCCGGACATCAAGGAGATCGATCAACTGTTCAACTTTGCGCGAAAGGCCGGCTGCAAAGTCATTTACTCTTTCCGCCTTAAGAAAGGCGACCCGGCCAACGCGGCGCGGCTCGCGGAGTACATCGATAAGAATTATGCGGACACGCTCGATTGCTTCGCCATCGGCAACGAGCCGGACTTTTACTTCAAGACCTACGGGCCATATCGCGATGCGTGGAAGCCGATTTACGAAGCGATTCTCAAGGCCGTTCCTGAGGCGAAATTTGAAGGGCCAGTGACGTCGCGAAAGATCTATTCGCTCGAGTTTGCAGATGAATTTGCGCCCGGCGGGCATTTGAAGATGGTCACGACGCACAACTACCCGTTGGCCAACGGCCGCGAAGCCGAAAAGGATCTGCCCGGCACGCGCGCCCGCTTCGTTTCAAACGAAACGCACACCGTCTATCAGCGCATTTATGATGGGATCGTCAAACCGCTCCAGGAGAAGAACATTCCGTTTCGAATGGACGAAACGAACAGCTGTTTCCGCGGCGGCGCGAAAGATTGCTCGGACGCTTACGCGAGCAGCCTGTGGGTGCTCGATTACCTCAACTGGTGGGCGGCGCACCACATCCAGGGGCTGAACTTTCACACGGGCGATACGGTCAACGGTTTCCCGGTGATGGTCGCGAACTATGCCGTCTTCATCCATCAGCTGGATGGAAAGACGTTCGAGATGCGACCGGTTTCGTACGGCATGCTCGCGTTCTCGCAGGCTGCGCGCGGCAAGACGATGGATGTGAAAATCGATGGCGCGGATGACATGGACTTTACCGCCTACGCCTTCCAATCAGATGACGGCGGAGAGTCGGTGATGCTGCTCAACAAAAGTTACGGCCTCGACGCACGCACCGCCACCGTCTCGATCAAAGGCGCATCAACGAAAGCGCATTGGCATTCGATCGCGATGGAGCAGGCGACCGGGGATATCTCCGCGAGAATCGGCGTTACGCTCGGCGGCGCGGAGATCGATCCGAACGGCGCATGGAAAGCTAAGTGGCACGAGGTCGCAGCTGGCGACGGCGTGCTGACGGTTACAGTCAAACCTGCATCCGCGGTGGTGCTGCGCCTCGCCACCAGTCAGTGAGAGTCATGGCCACGCACAGTAAGAGAACACCACCGCAACCCGATCGCCCACGCCTGCGATCGCACGGCGCGACGCCGGCGCGAGCAGCGTCAGCGCAGAGCGCGACGCCCTTCGCCGCGGCCGGCGATGAGGCGCTGGCGCTGGGGACTCCGCTGGTGCTCGATAAGTCGTTCCGGTTCGACCGCGGGCTGGCCAAGCGCTTGCGGATGCGAGAGATCAACGAGACGGAGGCGTTCACGCTCCGCGACGCGACCGGCGTGTACTTCCGGGCAAGCGTGAAGGAATGCGACGATCGCGGCGGAGTGGCGGTGGCGTACGAGCGGATGAATCTGTCTCCGGAGTCGAGCGTGGACATCGTCCTGGCATGCGCGGTCCTGGCGCGACAGCGCATGCAGTTCGTGATGCAAAAGGCGACGGAACTGGGTGTGCGGCGGATCGTGCCGCTGCTGACGGAGCACTCGGTGCAGGCGGACGATTTGCGCGCCGAGCAGCCGCACGCGTGGGCGGGACACATCGCGCGGGCGGCGAAACAATGCCGTCGATCGTCGCTGCCGCATCTGCTGGAGCCGCAGGGACTCGACGTATTTCTGGCGTCGCCGTTGCTGGCGGCGACAGACTTGCGATTTTTCCTGGATGATCGCAGCGAATCGCTTCCGCCGCCAGGCGAGGGCCCGAAGCGGATCGCGCTGTTTGTCGGCCCAGAGGGCGGGTTCTCTGACGATGAGCGGCAGAAGCTGTCGGCGCACGCCCGACCATGGGTGCTGGGCGGACGCGTGCTGCGAGCGGAAACGGCCGCGCTGGTTGGCCTGACGGCAGTGCACGCCACGTGGGGCGATTTCACCCGCCGGTGACCGCGTCTGCATCAGCCGGATTGGCAACGAGCTCCAGCGCGGGTCGCGTCGTTGAATGTCTAGCGCCGCGCTTTGCGCCCGCCCCGTAACCCCGACGCAAGTCGGAGGTTCGAACCGCGCCGGTGTTTCGCCACCTCCGACCGCTGGACCTCACGAACAATTAGCGGACCAATGCCGTTGAAACTGACTTATCAATCCGCACTGTCATCGGATGAGCGTTCCCGCAATCGCCGGCGTAAAGCCCGATTGATCGTTCTGATCGCGCTTCCGAGCGTGATCGTTGGGGCGGTGTCGGTCGCTCGTTTGAGCGCGACGATTGAGGAGTGGCGAGTTCAACGAGACATTGAAGCTAGTATGCGCGAACTCGACGAAGTGAGGTCCCGCATCCATCTGTCTGTTCTGACTGAGTCGCCGGAAGAAGGCTCAAGCAGCACATCGTCGTCGAAACCTGCCCCCAAGTAGCCTCTGCACGGGGTCGCAATAGACCGGTGATCCGCCACCTCCGACCTTCCACAATTCTCGATTAAACTATCACCGTGGACACTGAAGAATTTGTCAGACTCGAACGCGATTATCCGGAAGCGTTCGAATGGGATATTGACGTGGCAGTACCCCGCACGCAAGCGATGAGTCCTGAAATGCTAGACTCGAGATTGCGCAGCTACACAGCGCGACGTCACCATCCGCTGAGGCACCCGCTGCATCGATAGAAGCTTCTCGCACATGATTCTGCCGTTAAGTACCTTGTAACGCGCCTAGAGCGCAACATTGTGTTTAGCTCCGCAGAGTGCTTGAAACATGATGACGCGGTCGAGAGGACAATGAGAATCATTGGCGCGTTCACCAATCCAACCTTCGCTCTCAACAAATTCCCGTTGTCGGATTGGACCTTCAGTGAAGTATTGCTCGTATCCGATTCGCAAACGTCTTTGATATTGGCTTTCATGGGCGAAGACTAACGATTATGCGGCTCGCCAATTCGCTCTCGAAATGACTCGGCCCAGAATACGCGCACGGGGTCTGAACAGTCGGGCGATTCGCCACCTCCGACTTCTGGTAATATCGTGGCTGTCTATGCGGTCCGAACCGTACAACCCGGATTGGCTTGTCGCGCTCGCGACGCATCAGCACGCAGATAAACCGTGGCTGGCGGACGCATTCCGCTGTTGCAAGACCGTTGTGAAGCAAACGAGGTTCGTTATCCACTTCGTCGATCCAACAGACGCCAATAAACCCGCAGCGGAATGGCAGTTCGACGCGAGCCTCTGGTTGAAAGACCCCGTCGAAGGAAACCTCGTGATCGACGTCCTCAAAGGCATGCAAGTCGGCGCCGTGGAGTTTTACGACCGGCTCTTCGACCCGGAGCGCTAAATCACAGGGCGCGGAGGCCCATGACGGCGGGTATAAAGCAGAAGCACGTTGCACCTTTCGACCGATCGAGATGTACAAAGGTTTTATCATCAATATCCGGAGTGATCAGTTCTTTCGAGATCATTCCCGTTCGGTTGAGACCATTCTTGCAATTCCCTTCGTCCCGCTTCCCGATGTAGCGGTCGGTGATCCGGTGTTTTTGCATAGCGGCGCGGACAAGACCCTCAACCTATACGGGAGGTTTCGTAGCGAGCGGCTCGAACACGTTCCGGAAGGAAGCCGAATCTCATCGAATCGAGAGAACGACACATCAACAGGCCAGCTTACCAGCGTACCATCAACTCTAATGCTGCACCACGTAAGAGAGATATCGCCGCCAGCTCCTTTGAAAAGTTTTGGAATTGAACTGACAACGTCGATCTACCAGTTGTCGCCGGACGAGCTGCTCGAAATTCTAGCGGGTCTACCAGACCGATCGCAAACTCCGTGGACGCAACGGGTCGTTGCTCGAAGGAATGACCTTCCGTAGTGTCTGGCGCAATGAGGCCTTTTGATACGAACCTCCGAACCCCCGAGTTCTCCGTGGGTGACCGCGTCGCGGTCCGCACGTTGGCGAGGTGCGTCACGTGATGTGGCACAGCAAGGACTGGCGCTACAACTATTATCTCAGCGAGGACGGAAAGAAGGTGCGGAAGCGGTACTTCGCTGAGTATTTGGCGCACCTTCCTCGATAATGCGAACAAGCGATAGTTCGTCATGCTGCCCTGACTCGACGCCGAAATAGCACGCCAACATCGCGCACACGGGGTCCCAACGTGCCCGCGCAACAACCCCGCCCTCTGATGAAGCGCAACGCGACCCGACTGAAAACTCAGTCGGGTCGCGTTGGTTTTACGAGGACGAATTTACTTGGCGGAAGCCTGCGTCGCGGAGCCGCTCTTGGCGACGCCGTTTTGGCCGGGCACTTTGTTGATCGTGTTCGTGATGAAGCTCTCGATCTTCGTGCCGTCCTGGGCCTTGATGTTGTAGTCGATCTTCATCTGCATGACCGGCTTGAGATCATCGATCTTCAGCGTCACGGTCTTGTGATCATCCGAGATCGAAACCGACTTCACATCGACCGGATCGTGCTCCTTCTTCGTCGGGTCGGCGACGCTGTACTCGTCCGAGCCGTAGGCGTTCGACCACTTGTAGTTCCACTGCTCGACATTCCAGTTGTCGGCGTCGGTCGCGACTTTCGGATCGAGCGGCTGAAGGAAGGTGATCGCGATGCCACCCGGCACGAGGTGCATCTGGTCGGGCATGTAGACCTTCTTACCGGTGTAGCGCACACGCTGGAGGCACGCGTCCTTGGCGGCGTTCGTCTGCCATGCACGAAGGCCCGTCACCCATAGCTGATGGTCGATCGGGCTGAAGCGTCCGCGATCGATGCCGGAATCGAACTCGAGCGGGAAGCGCACCACGCCGCCCTGGATCTGGCCATCGACTTTGTCGAGCAGCACTTTGAACAGCGAGCATTTGCCGTACGACGTGTGCAGCATTTCGTCCTTAAACGGGCCCCACGTGTCGCTGGTGTCCCACACCTGTCCGCCGGAGGAATTGTCCACGCTCATCGGGAACCAGCAGATCGGCCGATCGTAATCCGTCGGCGGAGGCGTGCGATGGGCGAGATCCACCACGCCGAGGAATTCATCCTTCACGACCCAGTTCAGTCGGCAAGCCGGCGTCCACGTGCCTTCGTTGTCGCTGTTGGTGATCTCGTCGTGCGGACCGATCCCCATGCCGTTTGGCGCGCGAACGCCGGTGGCGAAGACTTCGAACTTCTTACCATCGGCTGAGATCTTGGCGATGATGCCGTTGTGCGGCGTCGTGCGTTCCCAGCCACGTCCGCCCGGGTTCACCGCGCCGGCCTTCGCGAAGTAGAAGTTGCCTTTCGAATCGGTTTGCAGGTCGAGCGCGAATTCATGGAAGCTGCGCGCGACCATCACGTCGTTGTTGTACGCTTCGTAGAAATCTGCCTCGCCATCGCCGTTCAGATCGTTCAGGCGATACAGCGCGTCGCGGCAATTCACGAAGAGCTGGTCGTTGACGACCTTTACGCCCAACGGTTGGAAGAGGCCGGTCGCGAAGCGTTTCCACGTGATCGGCTTCGAAAGTTTCGGATCATCGAGGCCAGAAACGATCCAGACATCGCCGCTCCAGGTGCTGACGGCGACGCGTCCGTCGGAGAAGAAATCAAATCCGCCGAAACGCATCCACGAGTTGTAGGGGTTTTCAAACGGGATCTCGACGGTATCGACAACGTATGCGCCGTCGCCGGTGCCGAGCGTGGCCTTGGTTTCAACCGGCTGCGTCCAGTGCGCCGGTCCGCCCTTGCAGAGCGCGTGAAGCGACTTGTCGGGCTTCACCGCTTGCGGCTTAGCATCTTCCGAAGGGCTCAGTGCAATTTCGAAAATCGCCGGTTGATCGTGCGGCGGAATGGTCACGAGAATCGCGCCATCCACCGTTTCGGTCTTCGTGCCATCCGGAGCGCCCGCGACAGCGACGCCCGGCTTCTTCATCTTCATCGCGGCGGCTTGCAGCGGAGTGGGCTGAGTCGTCGGCGCGACTTCTTCCGGAATGTCCGCGACCCGAATCACGAAGGGATTCTTCGACGGCGCCGCCTCAATCGCGCGGCTGAAGATCGTCGTCTCGCCATCCTTGCGGATCGTCGGATGCTCCAGCACGTCCATGCCGTCAATCGTGTATTCGAAGACGACGTCGTTGCCGTTGCGGTAGAGGCCTTTGAATTTGCCGTGCGATTCCGGCATCGGGCCATACGGCTGCGGACGCGGATCTTTCAGATCGGTCGAAGTACCCACACCCGCGAGCGGCTTGGTGCCGAAGACTTCTTTGCCCTTGACTGAAAGCATCGTGCCGTGACTCTGGTCGAACACGACGTTCGTCCAGTTGAGATAATCGCCGGTCCAACCGACCGAGTAACGAAGCAGATCTTCATCGAAGCAAACGGCGGCGTCCTGCTTGTCGCCAAGGCGGAGCGCGAAACCCTTGTTCGCCCAGTTCTCCGCCGGCCACGGCGCCGCGATCGTCGCACCGATGAACGAGCCATACTGCATCTTTTCCCACGGATGCGCGTCCTTGTTGGCCTTCTTCGCCGCCGCGGCCTTTTCGGCGTCGGCCTTCTTATCGAGATCGACCACCTTAATGTTGCGGAAGCTCACTTCCGAACCGGTGTTGTGATTCTGGATGCCGATGTGACCGTGCAGCGACCGGTTGCCGGTGAACTCGTTCACCACCTTGCCGTTGAGTTTCACGGTGTACTTCTGGCCGACAACTTTAATGTCGTAATGATTCCACTCGCCGACAGGCTTCGTCGCGATCTCGGTCGATTTCTGATGGCTGTAGATCGAGCCGGTCGGATTGCCTTCTTCGGTATCGCAGATCTGGATCTCATACCCTTCACGGATTGCGATCCCGGGATCGTCCTTCGGATCCGTGAAGCGTACGAACACGCCGGAGTTATCGCTCTTGTGCGCGACTTTGAAGTCGAGCGTCAGCTCGAAATCGGAAAAGTCCTTCTGGTTCCAGAACAGCCCCATCCCGCCGTCGCTGGTGAGCACGCCGTCGTGCAGCGTGAAGTGGCCCGGGCCGCATTGCTTCCAGCCGTCCGTGCTCTTGCCGTCAAACAGCGTCACGCCCGGCTTGTCGGCCGCGTGTGCCGTGCCGACCCATAGACCCGTCGCAACCAGAACTCCTACACATCCGCGGATAAAACTGTGGTTCATTCTTGAGGATTCCAAGTTGAATAAGCTCTGTTCAAAAGATCCTTTGCCCGCGAATCTCACGAATGCACACGAATGAATTGCTTCCTGATTCGTGAAGATTCGTGCGATTCGTGGGCAATTCTCTTATTGGTTTTCTTTCTTCTCGACGAGCCAGACGTTGCGGAACCGAACCGGATGGCCGTGATATTGCAGGATGATCACGTCCTCGTTGTTGTCCATCGGCTCTTTCACGCCGGCGCGCGTCGCGCCGTCGATCTCGACATCCTTCTGCACCTGCTTGCCGTTCTGTACGACGCTCACGACCGCCTTCGAAAGCTTGTGGTGCTGATCGTCAAACCGCGCCGACTTGAAGTCGATGTCATACGTCTGCCACTGCTCCGGCGGAAGGCACGCGTTCACGTCCGGCGCCTTCTGGCGATACACCGCGCCGCAGTCGCCTTTCTTCAGCTGATCCTGCGGCGTACCGTACGAGTCGAGAATCTGAATCTCGTAGAACTGCTGAAGGTATACGCCGCTGTTGGCTTTCTTCTCGCCGGTTGCTCCGGGCGTCGGCGGAAGCCAGAACTCCAGGTGCAGGTGGTAGTCCTTGAACTTCTGCTTGGTCTGGATGTCGTTGCGCTTGATGGCGCCCGTCGCCGGCACGCCTTCCATGTAGCCGTCTTTGATCGTCCAATCCGCCGGCGTCTTCCCGTCGATCTTCGTCCACTGATCGAGGTTCGTGCCGTCAAAGAGGACGATCGCATCCTTCGGCGGAGGCGTTGGCGCCTGCACCTCGGCCTTCGGTTCGTCCGCCCGAGCGACACCTGACACCGCGAATACGACTGTAAGGACCGCAACAATCCAAGCCCGCCGCATCCGTCCTCCTTAGTTGCTACTCACGAACCGGTGAAATGTTGCGAAACGACACACTCGCGATCGCAACCGAGCCGCGTAGTGTAAGGAATTGCGGGATTTCGCCAATAGCGCGCTGGAATCGGCTTGCGGGCGGACCAGGGCGAATCAGCCGTCCAATACGTTCGCTAACCCGTGCTTTAAGACCATTCGATCAATGAGAGATTTGTCGCATTGGAAATAATGGCGGGCTTGTTTGAGCGCGCGATTATGCTCATCAACCGAGGCTGGTCCCAGTCGCCGCGCCATGGTCTCGGCTAGCTTTTCGCTGGAATCTTCAAAGTCCGCCTCGCTGGCATCGGGATCGATCTGCTTCAACATCAATCGCGACAACATCATCGATTTCCAAGCCTCGAAAAGCTCGCCAGAGGGCAGGGCCTGATGCGCCTCGAGCCACTCCGCGGTCTGCTGAGCCAGCTCCAGTGCTGCGGGGCCGAATAACTCCGCAAGTTGGTTGAGGTCATCAACAGGCATCTGTCGATCGAGTTCTTCGTTCATCGCGTCGAGATCATCTTCGTCAACCTCATCGATCTGATCCGTCCGGAGATATTCGCCCGTCTGCTGATCCATGTAAGGCGCCTCGGTGTTGAAGACGATCTTTACATCGCCCCGATTGAGGTAGTTCTCGAGCGATTCACCAATCAGCCGTTGTCGGAGATCTTCCGGATGGCCAACGAATTCCTTGGTGAACGCCGACACGTCCGCAGATTGCCAATCGCTGACGTCACCGAGCGCGCACGCGATTTTCATCCACTCCCTCGGCAGGCGCATTCCGTTCTCATGCGCCCACCGCGCTGCGGCGGCCACCCAGTTTCGCCCCTCTTCCGGGCGCACCGAACGCATTTGAATTCCACCACTCTGCGCCTGATCGATGAAATCAAGAAGATCGTCGCGAGTAACGCCGATCCTCGCCCAGCTATCCTTCAGCCCTACGACTCCGCGATCGATAAGGAAGCAGAAGATTCCGCTCAATCCGCCCGCGCGCTGGACGAAGATCTGCCGTTGTCCCATCTCCTCGAAATCTTTGGACATCCAGCATTCCACGTCGCCGGGCGCCTCGACGAGCCGCTTAACCGGGCTGGCAGACTGCTTTCGTCGAAGCTCGACGCGCTTCGCCTTACGCTTCTGTTCGCGACGTTGTTTTTTGTCGGGACGAGACATGAGAGCCTCCATGCAAAGAGATGCACAGGTCGTAACAGCCAAACGGGAGAAATCAACAAATCGTCTGTCTCTCGACGAAGAATCCACAACGTCCGGCCGAGCCGCACCTACTTCGTCTCAAGCTTGATCACGCTAGCGATTGGATCAGGGGCATCAGCCGGAACTTTGATCTTCACATTCTCGCCATCCTGATCGACTTTCACTTCCGCTTCCGGCTTGGCAAGCAGCGTCGCAGTCTTAAACGACTGCTTCATTGGCAGCTCCACCACGCCATCCTTCGGCCACTCAAACACGTGCACGTACACGACATCGCCCTTCTTCGTCGTTCGCCCGCCCTTCCAATCCTGCACCGGCCCCGCCGTCGTGCCGTAAATCGCTTCGCTGTTCGTCTTCATCCACTCGCCCATTTTCGCGAGGCGCTCGATGCTGGCCTCGGGGATTTCGCCCTCGGGCGTGGGGCCGACGTTCAGTAAAAAGTTCCCGCCTTTGCTCGCGGTGTCGATCAGATCGCGGATGAGCGTTTCGGGACTCTTCCAGTGCGTGTCGCTCTTCTTGAAGCCCCATGTGTCGTTCATTGTCATGCAGGTTTCCCAGTCCTGCGTGAGGGCGGACTTCGGGATCTGCTGTTCGGGCGTGTCGTAGTCACCGGCGGCGTGACCTTTCGTGAGGCCGGACATTCCCGCGCGGCCTTTGCCGACGCGATTGTTCACGATCACGCTCGGCTGCTGCTCGCGGCAAAAGTTGTACATCTCCTCGCCCTGCTCTTCGGTCCACTGCGGGATCCAGTCGCCGTCGAACCACATGATGCCGATCGGCCCATAGTTCGTGAGCAACTCCTTCACCTGCGCGTGCAGCATCTTCGAGTAATCGGCATACTTCGGCCCGTCGGATGGATAATGCCAGTCAAGAATCGAGTGATACCAGCACATCTTCACATCCTGTGAATGACACGCATCCGACAACTCCTTCATGATGTCGCGATGGAATGGCGTCTTCATCACGTTGTAGGGATTCGCCTGTGAGTCATAGAGAGAAAAGCCGTCGTGATGTTTCGTCGTGATGACGATGTATTTCATCCCCGCGCCTTTGGCGATCTCGACCCACTTCTTGGCGTCGAACTTCACGGGGTTGAATTGCGGAACGAGCGTTTCGTAGTCGGAGACGGGGACCTTCTCCGTGTGCATGATCCACTCGCCAGCGCCTTTGGTGGTGTGGCCTTTCCATTCGCCGGCGGCGACGGCATAGAGGCCCCAGTGGATGAACATTCCGAACCTCGCCTCGCGCCACCAGCCCATGCGCTCGTCTCGCTGCTGTGGCGTTTCAGTTGTTTGAGCAAAACAGGGAGAAAGTAGAACGAACACCGCCAAGAAGAGAAGGAGGTATCGCATGACTCAACATGTTGCCGATTCGGCGCGTAATTGGTAGAGGTCAGCGCCAATGAACAAGCAATCGACGGTTCTTTTCGCCGCCATCGCGCTCAGCTTCCCCATCCTCACACGCGCTCAAGTTGGCGCAAGCGAAGTTTCGATTGACCTTGGCCGAATCGATCACGGCGACGGTATCGTCAGGGCGCGCTCGGCGAGCGATGTCCGCGAGCAACCGTTCGCGGTCGTCAAATCAGAACAGTACGGCACGCCACGGGATCTGGACGGCAAGAAGGTCATGGACCTGTACACCGATCCGCAGGTGATTCGGAATCGGTCGAACGACGTGACGATCAGCGTCGATTACCTCGACCAAGGCACCGGGGATGTTTCGCTTGAATATGCAAACGCCGACACGAAGGAACTGAAAACCGCCAGCGACAAGATCACCCTCGGCAATTCAAACGAGCTCAAGCACGCGACCTTCAAGTTTGACGATGCGCTCGTGACGAATCCCGTCGGCCCCTCAATCCGTCTCGTCAGCGCGAACGAATTTCTCGTCAAGCGAATCGCGCTGAAAGCTCCGGAGGCCAAGCCGAAGCAAGGCAAACCGCAGCAGGCGTGCCTACCGGAGCACGATCCCAACTCGCCGCGGAAATCGAAGCTTACGGGTGACAAAAACCAGATCATCCGCACCGATCTCGATGGCGATGGTGATCCGGACATTCTCGAATGCTGGTGGAACGGCAAGCGCTGCCGCTGGATCGACGAGAACGACGACATGAAGCCGACCGACGTTCGCGGCGACATGGTCGGTGACTCGCTGCAAGTCGATCGCGACGGCGACGGCTACTACGACGGCCCGGACGACATGAACATCAAGTGGTGCGACGACGATGGCGACGGCGATCCCGACGTCGAAATCGTCACCATCAACCCGAGCAGCACGCAGACCAAAATCAGCAGCGGAAGCTCGCACTACATGGTCTTCATCGATGAAGACGACGACAATGTAAATGCCTACATCGATTGGAAGACGTTCGACTTCGCCAACTGGCGCACGACCGGCGGAGCGAATTTCTCGCCGGATTACAACGGCAACAGCACGTTCCTCAAGCAGCACATTCCGCCGTGGGTTTCGACCGATCCGCGTTACAACTGGGAGAATCCGTTCTGCTTCTACGACTTCGACAACGACGGCTGCAGCGAGATGGCAATTCGTCTGCTCGACACGACGCACGATGAAGAAACCAAGCTTCCCAGCGGCGACGCGATGCGAACCTACAACAAGCAGATCGACGAAGGCTACGTCACGTACGATCTCGACAACGACAGCCAAAAAGGCAACGAGATGGACTACGACATGACGTTGCGCTTCGGCTCGACAAAGGACGGCGAGAAGATCGATTACTCAAAGTTTCACAACAAACACCCGAACATGAAAGCGCCGGAGTGGGCGCTGCCGTTTTTCCGCTATCCGGACTGGCGAAAGATTGATGAGTTCATCTACGTGCCGCACGACAAGTGCTACGAGGAACTGTTCAAGCCGAAATGGGGCGAGTGCTGGCTGGTGTTTGACGAAGACGACGACGATCATCGCTGGGAACGCGTCGAGATGTATTATCCGACGAAGGATCCGTACAGCGTCTCGCGGTTCAAGAGCGGCCACGAAGGCGGCGGACTTGACGGCCACGTGCAGTCCGACACGCTCGGCGATCGCGGCGAGTGGGACCTGGACAACTCCGGCCGTGGAAAGCTGTACATCGGACGGTGGGATAAAAAGATCCACCTCTACGGCGCGGAAAACGGCGCGTGGTCCGTCGATTACGGCGGAAAGTACTGGGGCTCCAGCCCCGTCGTCGGTGACTCTTCACCCCTCAAGGCGCCGAAAGTCGAAGAGCTCGTCCAATACAAAGACAGCGACAACAACGGCTTCTTCGATCAGATCACATTCGATTACGACGGCGACAGAAAGGTCGATCTCGCCATCAACCTGCTCGACCTGAAGACGGATAAAAATCCCCGTCCGGACGAAGCCGACCTGATCAACCCCGCCGATCTGAAGTGGCAAGGAATGCACGAGCTGTACACCAAGATCAGCAACGACTCCTTCCAGGATGCGCTGATGATGTATCGCGCCGCGTGGAAAAAAGGCTACGAAACCAAAGAGCTCGACGACCTCGCGATCGCCTCCTCAACCGCGGAGAAATACGACCACGGTTACTGGCTGAAGGAAAAACTCTTCCGCATGATCGATCCCGATCTCGCCAAGAATCCCGAGCAACAGAAGCGATTTCGCACCGCCTACTGGCTGGGTGACATGAAGGGTGTTGTCGAAGTGATCGGCGAACTGGAAGGAAAGAAGTAGTTGAGAACTCAGCCATCTGTCATCCTGAGCGAAGCGAAGGATCTGGCCCGACCGTCGAACTACGCCAGATTCTTCGCTGCGCTCAGAATGACTGTTGCCCTGGGCTGTCTTATCTTCTTTGGCTGGACCGCTCAGGCTCAACTTCCCCCCGACGCCCAGATCAATTCCGAGCTCGCCAACCAATTCTTCACGCATGCGCCAAACCCGGATCTTTCCCACCGCAGCGACGTCACCGACCGCATCAAAGCGCTCGTGATGCAACAGGCCCGTGCGATGATCGAAGAACTTCGGCCATGGGCCAAAGACCCAAATGCCCTGCTCGTCGGCCCTGGCTTGAGCGACGAAAACACCATCCGCACGAACGCCCACATCGCCTTCGGACTCGCGATCCTTTCGCGATGCGCTTTCGATGGATACCCACAAGGTCTGTCGCGAAAGACGGCGCATGAGAAGTCGATCGCGATCCTTCGCTTTCTGCTCCCGACGCACGCGGCCGGCGGAGTGCTGTGCAACGACAACAAGCACTGGGCGAACCAGTGGCAGTCCGCGTTTTGGGCTTACAGCGCAGGAAGCGCCGCATGGCTGCTCTGGGACGATCTCGACGCGCATCAGAGATGGCTCGCCGCCCGCATGGTGTGCGACGAAGCCGACCGGTTCATGGGTCAAATCCCGCCCGCGCAGGTGAAGGACGACACGAAGGCGGAGGAGAACGCGTGGAACGCGAAGGTCATCTCACTCGCGTTTAACATGTTTCCGAAGCATCCCCACCACCAGAAATGGGGCATCACCGCCGAGCGATGGAATGCGAGTTCGTTTTTACGCGAAGCGGACATCAAGGCGAATCGCATCATCGATGGCTATCCAATCGAGCATGCGGTGAAGGGCGCGAACATCTACGACGATTACACGCTGGAAAACCACAACCGCGTGCACCCCGATTACATGTCGTGTTTTGCGATCTGCGGATACCAGCGCCTCAGCTACGAATGGGCGGGAAACCATCCACCCGAAGCCCTCACCGTCAATGCGGATGGGGTTTACTCGGTGCTCAAGAAGCTCGCCTTCCCCGACGGCGGATTCATTTACCCCAACGGCCAAGACTGGCAGCTGCATCGCCAGGCGGATTGGGTGAGCATTCATGCGCTCGCGGATGTCGACTTCAATGATCCGCAGGCCGCCGCGCTGTTGCGCATCTCGCTCGACGCGACGGAAAAGATGGCCGCGCGCGATCCGAAATCGACGATCGTCTCCCCGCACAAACTCCTGTGGCCCGCGACGGAAAGCATCATCGTCGAAAATCTGGCGACGACGTGGCTGTTGCTTTCCGCGCACGGCGAAAAAGTCACGCCGACGCCAGACAGTGACCTCTGGCGCGAGCTCAGCGGCAAATTCATTTTCGAGAACGGCAAGTTCGCCGTCCTGCGCTCGCCGCACTCGATGTCGACCTTCTCGTGGGGCGCTCAGGTCATGGGCATGGTCGTTCCGATGCAGAAGGACCTGCTGCTCACCCCGTACCCGCGCTCGCTGATTGGAACCATCACAGCTGAAGGCGCGAAAGGCGATCCGATCGACGTGCAGAAGGTCGTGCTGCCGGATACGAACGACGCGATGGCGGTTCTCGGTATCCTCAAGCGCGCGGGCAACATTGAACAGCGCTTTGGTTTCGTCTCGCTGCTCGACGGGCGGACAATTTATGTCGATGCGCTCTCAACGGCCGATCCCGTCAAGCTCACCACGCTCGACCTCGGCCCCATCGGCGTGTTGAATGAATCCGACTGGCCCTACCACAACGGCACGCGCACGGTGTACCGCGATGGCGGAAAGGATATCTTCACCGCGGCGGACGCCGGGAAAGCAACGCCGGTCACCATGAAGTCGCCGTGGTACAACATCGACAATGTGATGGGAATCATTCCCCTACAAACGCCAGGCGCGCAGATTTATGATCCAAAGCCCACCCCCGCGAAGGGCCGGCTTGAGCAGATTTTCCATCTCAATCAGTTTGATGTAACGAAACTGAACCTCGCCAACCGCGGCGCATTTGCCACCACCGCCCTCCTTTTCTATCCCGGCGATCGCGCGAAGGACTCCGCCGACAATGCAAAGAAATGCAAGCTTGGCTTTTCAACCAATGCGTCCGTGTTTCGTATAACCTTAGAGGACGGCTCGCAGGTGACCATCGACCTGAACGATCTGAAACTTACAGTGCAATTAAAGCAGGAACAATGAAATCACTCGCCTTATTCACTCTCGCACTGATCGTGTCCGTTCCGGTTCTCGCGCAAGCGAAATCTGCCGAGGACTTCGCACTCGGCATCTGGTACGAAGGCGGCGTTGGCGCCGCGCGTCAATACACGATCCCGGAAGATCCGAAGGAAGCCGCCCCGCTCTACGATCGCACCTTCAAAGACATCGCCGCGCACAACATCAAGATCATCGTGGTGCCGAACTCTCCGCCGGACCATCAGAAGCTGGTGCTCGACACGGCGCAGAAATATGGCCTGAAGGTGATCATCGAAACCGGCCTCGACGGCGGCGATATCGGCGCTATGATCCGCGGAAGCAAGCCCGTGGATCCGGCGGTCGTACAGAAAGTTTACGACGACATCATCAAGCCGATTGTCGATCATCCTGCCCTGCTCCGAATTCAACTCCTCGACGAACCGCCGCCCGATGCCTTCGGCCGATACAAGCAGATCGCGGATCAACTCAAGCAGATCAACCCCAACCTTCCCGTCTTCTGCTGCCTCCCCGGCGCCGCCACCGCGCCCGAGTTCGTCAAACAGACGGGGCAGAAGCTGGTCGCGTTCGACGCGTACACCATCACCGTGAAAACGCCCAAGGGCGACATCAAGGCGATGGAAAACTACGCCGCCAATGCGCGCATCTCCGCGCTTGCAGCCAAGCACGCCGGCGCAAAATCGTGGGCGGTGATCCAGTGCCACTCGATCACCGGCGTGCATCGCTATCCGACGCCAGCTGAGATTCGTTGCGAGGCGTACCTTTCGCTCGCGACGGGAAACAAGGGTGTCTTCTGGTTCCTCTACCAGTCCCAGTACTTCGACAAGGAAAAGAAGAACTGGATGCGCGGGCTCGTCGATGAGCATTACAAATCGGATGCACGCTGGGCGGACGTCGCGAAAGTCGCCGCCGACATCGAAAAGCTCGGCCCGACGCTGATGAATCTCGAACCCTCCGACGACGAGCCGACGCGCGACGGCGACATCGCCATTTATCGCCTCGCCGATTCGAAGGGCACGCCGTACCTCTTCGCGGTGAATCTGAATACGCTGACGACGAAGCAGGCGCATCTGACCTATGATGCAACGGCGGGTCATCCGGTGACGAAGGTCGTCGCAATTCCGTCCAACGCGGAAATCCCCGCCGGAAGCGACGGCAACGCCAAATGGGACGACGCAGTCCCCGGCGGCAGCGGGAGCCTCTTCCGCGTCGAAATGAAGTAAGGCGCGTATGGCCTTGTAGGGTCCGCTTCAGCGGACCGGTTATTTCTTCCTTCGACAAGGCGAGTAACCGGTCCGCTGAAGCGGACCCTACAAGAGAAAAAGCGTATCCGGAGTTATCACATGCTGTCCGAACAACAAGTCAAAGAATTCGATCGCAACGGCTGTCTCATCGGCGGAAAGGTCATCAGCGACGACGAGGTCGACGAACTTCGCGACGAGCTCGATCGCGTGATCTCCAAAGGCCAGAGCGGCTTCGCTGAAGGCGAAGCCAAGCCCGTCCTCATCAGCAACCTGAGCGGCAAAGCGGATGCGCCGGTGTGGCAGATCGTGAATATCTGGGAGGCGTCGCCCGCGTTTGAGCGGCTGCTCTACACGAAGCCGGTGATCGAGGCGATCAGCCAGCTCACGCATCAGCCCGACATTCAGATCTGGCACGATCAGATCCAGTACAAACCGCCGAAGCATGGCGGTGTCAACAACTGGCATCAGGATGCGCCGTATTGGCCGGTGCTCGCCCCGGAAACGCCCGTGACCGCGTGGATCGCGCTCGATGAAGTGGACGAAAGCAACGGCTGTATGTTCATGGTCCCCGGCAGCCACAAGTGGGGGAACCACATCAAGTTTCTCGAGAGCCACTCGACCGACACCTATCCGCACTTGAAGGATTTCACACCACCCGCCGACGCAGAGATTAACAGGGTCAAGGCGGTGCCGTGGCCCGTGCGAAAAGGCGAAGTCTCCTTTCACCATTCCATGACATGGCACGGCAGTGGAAAGAACGTGAGCGATCGCCCCCGCCGCGCAATCGCGCTGCACTTCATGACCGGCGAAGCCCGTTTCGTTGCCAATGGCCAGCACGTGATGAAGAAGTTCATCAATCTGAAGGACGGCGAACCGATGAGCATGGCCGGCAATCACTTCCCGCAGCTCGCGCGCGGCGGAAGGGTCATGCCGATGCCCGAGCGCGTGAAAGCAACGACCGCGCGGTAATCGTTCTTGTAGGGTGCGCTTCAGCGCACCGGTTATGCACCTCGCACAAAAAGAGATAACCGGTGCGCTGAAGCGCACCCTACGACCGGCACTGAAGAACGAGCCGCGCGTTCCGCTGCAGCACCGGCAGCTTCACGCGCTTCATCGCGCTTCCGCGAAGGGTTGTCTGATATTCCTGCGGGCCCCACTGCAGCACGTCGCGCAGGTTGATCGTTCCGGTTTTGAACCGTGGTTGAAGTGCGGGATCGGTAGCGTTGGGTGCGCGCTTGTTCCACGGACAAACATCCTGGCAGATGTCGCAGCCGTAGACCCAATTGCCGAGCCTCGACGCGAGATCCTCCGGAATCTCCTCGCGGTGCTCGATCGTGAGGTACGAGATGCACTTTCGCGCATCGAGTTGATACGCGTCCGTGATCGCCTGCGTCGGACACGCTTCGATGCACCGCGTGCAGGTCCCGCAGCGATCGATGGCGGGTTCGTCGGTTGGCAGATCGAGCGTCGTCACGATCTCGCCCAAGAGCAACCACGAGCCGACCCCTTCATTGATGATGCAGGTATTCTTCCCCTGCCATCCCACGCCCGCGCGGGCGGACAATTCTTTCTCCATCACCGGCGCCGTGTCGACGCATGCGCGCGTGATCGACTGCGGCGCTTGCTCGCGGACCCAATCCGCGAGCTCGTGCAGCCGCTTCTTGATGAGTTCGTGGTAATCCTCGCCCAGCGCGTAACGAGCAACTTTGCCGTGATCCGCGCGCTGATTTTCCGGCAGTTCAGCCAGCGTCACGTGATAGTTCATCGCGACACAGATGACGGATTTTGCCTCAGGAAGATATGTCGCGAGGTTGGTTCGCTCATCGAATCGACGGGCGAGGTACCCCATCGTCCCCTGCTGCCCATCGTCGAGCCACTCGCGAAGATACTCGCGATAGCGCGAGGGATCCGCTGGCGCGATACCGACCAGGTCGAAACCCAGCTGCCGCGCGCGCTGCTTGACGAGCGCTGCGAGTTGGTGCGAATCGGGAATGATCACAGAACTCGTCACGAGGTGATTATTCGGCAGCTTGGGGTGGGATTGCAAACACGTCGCGCAGATCGTTTCAACCGCCTTCACGGCCGTCCGCGAAGCGCCGGGCGGCATCGGGTCGCGCGAGCGCGGCGGGAAATGCCGGCCGCCGCTGACGCTCTGGGACCGCCATGAAGGAAGTCGGGAAGGCCTTTATGGCTCCGCCGGGCTCGTCGCCGTCGCGGGTTTGGCTCGGCGGATCTGGGCCTGGAATCCGCGGACTTCCATTTCTTCGGTCACCGTATTCATCCGAAGCTCGGTGAACGTGCCGTTGGAGAAACCCTCCGCCTCGTGCAACTCGGCCGGGTTCCGCTCGGTTCCGGTCGCGATCAGCATGTGCGTGTTCGGGTTGAACTCCAAATGCTGCGCGTCGAAGTGCAGCTTGTCGGAGCGATAGCTCACGTCACCGTCGGCGACGAGATTGCGGATGCGCACCTTCTGTTCGGGCTGCGACGTCGGTTGTGTTGCCGGCTCAGTCGTCGGCCGCTGCTCCATGTCCGCGATGACCGTTTGCGCATCGAGCTCGACGGACGGGCCGGTGAGGTCGGTCGTCGGAAAATGCACCAACCGCACGTCGCCGGTCATCTGCGCCTGCATCTTCGTTTCGTCGTAGCGGAATTCCTTCTGCCACTCGAACGCGGTCGCACCGTGCATGTTCGAGAGATCTCCACCCATCGCCTTGATCGCCTCGGTTGTCGGCTGTGACGTCGAAGGCTGCACCACGGGCGCCGCGACCTGCGTCGTCGCGAATTGTGTCGTCGCGCTCTGCGATGTCGGCGCGGTCGTCGCTTGCGCGGAAGGCCCAGTCGCCGGTTGCGTCGTCTCGGAGAGCAGATTCTGCTGATAAAGCATGCGTCCCGGCCGATCGATCACCATCATTTTCTCGTCCATGTTGTAATTGAGTACAGGCGAGAAAAGCGCGACCTTGGTGATGTCTGTCGCGCTGGTCTGCTTCGCGTTGACCGTGACATTCTCTTCGAGACGAACCGACTTTACCGTCTTGTCTCCAAAGGCATTCATCGGCGAGCCGTTCGCGGGCTTCGTGGTTGACTCTGCCTCTTCAGACGGCTTTGTCGTTGGCGGCTTATCGGCAAGGATCAGATGAACGTGATTTCCCTTCGCGATCGTCTCATCGTTCGGCGTATCGGACGTGATGACAACTCCGCCGTAGACATCGACGATGTTCTGCTTGCCCTGCACCTCGAGATTCTGCTGCCAAACAACATCGATCGGCCGCGTCGTCGCGCCCTGCTGCTGCTGGATCGCATGCATGTGGCCCGGGCTGTTGACCTCGACCTTCTGCGTCGCTTCCTCGAAGTGAATCATCTTCCCTTCGAGACTGCTGTTCTTGTCGCCAACGGATGCGGTCGGTGTGCCGATGAGATCGACGAGCCGCTCGCCTTCGTTGCCCTTCACCGTGAGATGATCGCCGTGCGCGGTCGATCCGCTTGTGGTGGTGATACGAACGTTGTCCGTCGCATCCATCTGCTCGAGTTCGACGGCGGTTGATGCGAAGTCCTGCGTCGTCGGTTGCGACGAAGGTTGCGACGAAGGTCGCGTCGAGGGACGCAGCACGAGGTTCAACTCGCCCGCCTGCAGCACCTGCTGTGGATCCTTCGCATAGACGTTGCCGATCGCTTTCACGATGTGCGGGTAGAGCTTGCCGGCCGCATCGCGCTTCGTGTTCAGCGCGAGTTTGTCGCAGTTAATGTTCTGCACCTTGCCCGAATCATCGGTCAGCTCGGTGCGCACATTTCCCGTCGCGAGCATCTCCCGCAGCTCCGGCTGCTTCGATTCATCCTGCGTCGTCGCCGATGGCGCCGCCGTCGGTTGCGGCGGATCGAACGTCAACTCGAGCGCTGCCGACTGCAGATCGAGCTGCTCCGGACGATGGATGTGCACGTCGCCGTCGAACGTCGCACGCTGAATCACGAGCTTCTGCGAATCCGGCCCCGCCGACGCCATATAAATCTTCGCGACCTTCGACCACTCTGCGTGCATCTTCTGATCGGGCTTGTCCGGAATCGGAAGATCCGCGTAGCTGGGCCCCGGAATCGTCGCAAGCTGTCCGGAGTTCGAATACTGGATGCTCGGCGCGTGGATGGTCGCGCCGTCTTTGTCCTTCGCGTCCACAATCGGGTACGCGTCGGACCCACGCACGTAACCATCCTGCCGGCCGGTGTGGAACGACACGAGAGCGCCGTGCATCACGCTTTTGTCCTGGTCGTTCTTCAGCTCGACTTTGTTCTTGATGCCGATCATCCGAACGACGGAATCTTTGCTGTCGGCCGGCGGATCTTCGAGATTCTCCATCGTCGCGATGCGCAGTTTGCCAACCCACGTAACGAGCATCGGCTTCTTCGTCTGCTCCGAGTCCATGGCGAAAATCGTGGCGCGCTTGGTTGTCGGCTCGGAGGTGGGCTTCGACGTCGGAAGCGTCACCGGAAGCGTAACCGGCGCGGGCGCGGGAGTCGTCGGCAATGTTACGGGCTTTTGCGCCCTCGCGGCAGCGGCGCGATTCGTCGCGGGGCGTCGGCCGCGGCGCGTGGTCGGACGACTCGTCGGCGGTGGTGCCGGCGGCGCAACGGGCTGCGTCGTCCCCTTGTGCTTGTCGCTCGTCATGAAGTCGACGTTCATGACATCGCACGTCGCGACCCTTGCCTGCTCGCTGGCCGTCACGGCCTGATACACGTTGACGTCATCGTTAAACGTTGCGCGATAGATCGGATCGATGCGCACCGGCTTTTCGATCGGCGGAGGCGGCGCGGGCGCCGCCGCTTCGCTGGCCTTCTTCTTTTTCGCCGCTGCCCCTTTCGCGCCGCTTTTCGTCGGCGCCGGCTCTGCCGTTGGCGCCGGCTTCGGCACTTCGGCCGACTGTTCCTGCGCCACGGGCCTCACCTTGGCGTCCGACTCGCTCGGATTGGTCGACGGTTCGCCAAACGTCTTGTTGATCGCGCTCGGATCTTTCACAAGCAGCCGCTCGCCGTGCGCGATCTCCAACGTCTGAAGATGGCGATCGCGCTGGTTCCAGCGAATCGTCAGCCCGCGGCCGTCGAATTCATAATCTCCGCGCACTTCCACCTTCACTTGATCCGCCGGCACATTCACGCCGTTCGCATCGACGTACGCAGCCGTGCTGATGCTGAAGGTGTCGTTATCGAAGTTCGCATTGTTCATCGTGCAAATCAGCGACGGCTTGGGCGCGTCGACCGACGGATACAGCTTCATGATCACATCGTGCAGCTCTCCCCGGCTGGGCATCTGCGTCGCACCCGTCTTCGATTCCATCGGCGACGTTCCGCTCTCCATCACGCAGTTGCCGTTCTTGCCTTCAATCGTGAGCAGCCGGCCGTGATCGAGATAAAAACGCGCCTGCGGTTGATCGACGTCGACAGTCCCGTTCTTCTGCGGCGTGAATGTCTTTCCCCGGAATTCGTAGCTGAGCGCGAGCGTCTTGTCGTCGAAATGTTTGAGCCACGCCCCTTCGCCTTCGCGGATCGTGGGCTGCGTCGCCGATCCGTCATACGACGACGGCTGCGTGAGCGGCGCAATCTTCACGTTCGTTTCCGGGCGCAGCACGCGCGTGTCCGGCTGGAGCCAGAAATACACAAAGAACCCGCCCGCCAACACGAGCATCGTCGCGAGAATAATCAGGAGCGAACGCATCTTTCCGTTTTACTCACCCGTAGGGTCCGCTTTAGCGGACCGGTTATTCAGAGACCGCGAAGACGCGATAGCGCGAAGAGCTCGCGAAGAAAATCGCACTTCTAAATCTTCTTTGCGACATCTTCGCGTTTTCGCGACTTCGCGGTCTTTGCATTTCACTCATGAGTTATGACTGCGCATCCACATCAAGCATCTTCAGCATCACCAGATCCTGAATATCGATCAAACCGATCGGGCGATCGTTTTCATCTACAACCGGCAGCTCATCGATGCGAAACGGCCGCATCAGCGCCATCGCTTCGCTCGCAAGCTTGTCCGCGAAGATGCGCTTCGGATTCTTCGTCATCACATCCGACACCGGCCGCTTCAGCGCCGAGCCGTCGTTATCCGTCACGATTCGCCGCAAGTCGCCGTCGGAGAAAATCCCGCTGACTTTGCCCTGGTCGTTCACCAGCACCACCGCGCCGCTCCGTCGCTTGATCCGGCTGACTTCGTGCAGAACTTGGCCGACCGTGAGCTTGTCGGAAGCCACCGGCAAATTCTCGCCCACGCGGAACGTCATCGCCTCGCGCACCTTGATCAGCTTCCGGCCCAGCTGTCCGGCCGGGTGATACACCGCGAAATCCTCCGCGGTGAACTTGCGCAGCGACATCACCGTCAGCGCCAGCGCATCGCCCAGCGCCAGCATCGCGGTGGTCGAAGCGCTCGGCGCTAGCCCGAGCGGACACGCCTCTTCGATCTTCCCAATCGAAATCACCGCATCGGCATGGCGGCCAAGACTATTATTTTTCGATGATGTGAGCGCGATCACAGGATGATTCAGCTTCTTCACGATGCTGAGCAGACGCAGGATCTCATCACTCTCCCCCGAACCCGAGAAAATCATCACGACGTCGCCCTGCCGCACCGCGCCGAGATCCCCGTGCACCGCGTCGGCCGGGCTGATGAAGTGACTCGGCGTACCCGTGCTCGACAACGTCGCGGAAATCTTCCGCGCGACATGTCCCGCCTTTCCCACACCGCAGGTCAGCACGGATGCTTTGCAGTCGAGAACGAGCTTCACAGCGCGTTCGAACTGATCATCGATCGCCTCGAGCATCGCGCGCACCGCCCCCGCTTCGGTTTCGATCACCTGCCGGGCGGTAGTGCGGATTTGCTCATCCATGAGCCCGCGATAATACGCGAGCGCCTGAAGATGTGAAACTCGGCATGAAGAATCCGCACCCGCGGAGCTGCGCTCCGCCGCTAAATAACCATTGACCGTCAAACTCGATAGTTAGCGGCGGAGCGCAGCTCCGCGGGTTCTTCGTATCGCGGTCGCTCACATTCGATTTCAGCGCTCGCGCCAACGTGCTCACCCAATACGTTCGCGGGCATGTCGAATAACCTGCAGGTCGTGGTCACCGCCAGAGAAAAGGCCGAGCTCGTGCAATCGGAGATCGACTCCGGACCGCTCGGCCCAACCGAAGTCGCGGGCACAACCCTCGCGAGCGTCATCTCGCCGGGAACGGAACTGAACGGCATGTATCTGGCCGACGAATTCCCACAGCAGCCGGGCTATGCCGCGTGCTTTCGCGTCGATCGCGTGGGCGAAAAGGTCTCCTGCGTGAAGCCCGGCGATCGCGCGTTCTGTATGGGGAAACACCAATCGCAACAGCGGTTTGATCAGGCGGACGTACTGAAGGTGCCAGAGATTCTGAAGTCCGAGCACGCGGTCTTCGCCCGACTGATGGGCGTTTCGATGGCGACCTTAACGACGGTTTCCGCTCGTCCACCCGAGCGTGTGCTCGTCACCGGCCTCGGCCCGGTCGGTTATCTCGCGTCCGCGATCTTCGGAATGTGCGGATACGACGTGATCGCCGCCGATCCGGAAGCCCCTCGCCGTGAAGCATTGAAAGGCGTCACAGGCATTCGCATGACGCTCGAGCGTGCGGATCCAAATCATCCCGAATTGAAAGATCGCGTCGCGGTCGTCGTCGAATGTTCCGGCCATGAACAGGCAGCGCTGGACGGCTGCAACATCGTCCGCAAAGGTGGAGAAGTCGTGCTCATCGGCGCGCCCTGGAAATCGCGGACGAAGCTCAGCGCATTCGATCTGCTCCACCCAATCTTTTTCCGCTACGTCACGCTCCGCACCGGCTGGGAATGGGAGCTCCCGATGCACACGACGGACTTCCGCCACAACAGCATCTGGAGCAATTACTCCGCCGCGTTGCAATGGCTCAGTGAAGGCCGCATCAAAATCGATCATCTTTACGAAACGCGTTCACCGCGCGACGTGCAGCAGGCGTATCAGGATCTTCTGCATCACCGCGTGAACGAGTTGTCGATCGTCCTCGCCTGGACAACAATCACCGCGTGACCAACATGCATTACACCAACCTCGGCAACACCGGCCTGAAAGTTTCGCGCATTTGTCTCGGCTGCATGAGCTACGGCGTGCCCGAACGTGGCCCGCATCCGTGGTCGCTCGACGAGGAAAAGAGCCGCCCGTTTATCAAGCGATCGCTCGAGCTCGGCATCAACTTCTTCGACACCGCCAACGTGTACTCCGATGGCACCAGCGAAGAAATTGTCGGCCGAGCGCTGCGCGATTTCGCGAAACGCGACGATTACGTCCTGGCAACGAAAGTGCACGGCCGGATGCGCCCCGGCCCCAACGGCCGCGGACTGTCGCGCAAAGCGGTCATGACCGAAATCGACCACAGCCTCAGTCGCCTCGGCACCGATTACGTCGATCTCTATCAGATTCACCGCTGGGACAACGAAACGCCGATTGAAGAAACCCTCGAAGCGCTGCACGACGTCGTGAAGGCGGGTAAGGCGCGCTACCTCGGCGCCTCGTCGATGTATTCCTGGCAATTCGCCAAAGCGCTCTACCTCGCCGACCTCAACGGCTGGACGCGCTTCGTCTCGATGCAGAACCACTACAACCTGATCTACCGCGAAGAAGAACGCGAAATGATGCCGCTGTGCGTTGATCAAGGTATCGGTGTGATCCCCTGGAGCCCGCTCGCCCGCGGACGTCTCGCGCGACCGTGGAATGAGAAAACCAACCGCATCGAGACAGACGAATTCGGCAAATCGCTCTACAACGAGCCGAGCGATCCGAAGATCGTCGAGCGCGCGCAACAACTCGCCACGAAATGCGGCGTACCAATGGCGCAGATTTCCCTCGCGTGGATGCTGAGCAAACCGTTCGTCACCTCGCCGATCGTCGGGGCGACAAAGATGAGTCATCTGGATGACGCGGTGGCGGCGCTCGAGATCAAGCTCTCGCCCGACGAAATCAAATCGCTCGAAGAGCCTTATCTTCCGCATCCGGTTCTGGGATTCTCGTAATGGCTATGAAGAAGCGCCGCAAGTCGAAACGCAAGCGTTCGCAAGACGAAGGCTCGTACACCTGTCCTTCCTGCGGAGAGACGATCGTCATTCCACTCGATCGAACGGCAGGTCATGAGCAACGCTACGTCGAAGACTGCCCCGTCTGCTGCCATCCGAACGTGATCCAAGTCGAGTTCTTCGACGATGGTGAGACGCCTCGCGTGTGGGCAGACGCAGAATGACTCACGAACCGGACGCGAAATCGCAAGCGGCTTTCACCGCGCCCTCGCGTCCGCGGAGTCGCTTGCGATTTCGCGTCCGTTTTCTCGAGCGCGTGACGTTCTCGACCAACGCGACTACCCTTCCTCGCCATGTTGTTGACCGGTCGAAATCTTACGAAGCACTACGGCCCGCGCCTGCTCTTCTCCGGCATCACGCTCGGAATCACCGAAGGCGAGCGCGTCGGTCTCATTGGCGCCAACGGCTCCGGCAAGAGCACGCTCTTGCGCATTTTCGCGGGGCTTGAACAACCCGACGAGGGCGAACTCGTCGCCCGCCGCGGACTGCGCATCGGCTATGTCCCACAAGAGGATTCCTTCGATCCGGACGCGACTTGCCTCGATCTCGTCGCCGATGAGATTGACTCGCACCTCGACGATCACGAGCGCCACATCCGCGCCGGCCGGCTTCTCGATCGCGCCGGTTTCACGGATTCCTGCGCTACCACGAAAACCCTCTCCGGCGGATGGAAGAAACGCCTGGCGATCGTCCGCCAACTCGCCCGCGAGCCCGATCTGCTCCTCATGGACGAGCCGACGAACCATCTCGACGTCGAAGGAATCCTCTGGCTCGAGAAGATCATCACAAACGGAAACTTCGGCACGCTCATCGTCAGCCACGATCGCCGATTCCTCGAAAATGTCGCGAATCGCATTATCGAGCTCGGTCGCGCTTATCCGGCCGGCTTTCTGAGCTTCGAAGGCTCGTACAGCAACTTCCTCGAGAAGCGCGAAGAATTCATCGAAGCCCAGCGCGGGCGCGAGCAGGCGCTGGCGAGCGGCGTGCGACGCGAGATCGAATGGTTGCGACGCGGCGCGAAAGCGCGCACCACGAAAGCCAAAGGCCGCATCGAGCGAGCGAATGAGATGATGTCCGACCTCGCCGACTTGCGCGAGCGCAACACACAATCCGGCGCCGCCAGGATCGACTTCACCGCCTCCGACCGCAAAACGCGAAAGCTCGTCGAGCTGAAGCACGTGAAGAAATCGCTCGGCGGACGCGAGCTGTTCAGCGACGTGAATGTTGTACTCTCGCCGGGGACCAAGCTTGGCCTGCTTGGCCCGAATGGCTCAGGCAAGAGCACGCTCATCCGCCTGATCACCGGCGCGATCGACCCGGATTCCGGCGACATCTTCCGCGCCGATCAGCTTCGCATCGTCCTCTTCGATCAACATCGCGAGCAGCTCGATCCAAACCAGACGCTGCGGCGCGCGCTTTCGCCGGGCGGAGATAATCTCGTCGTCAACGGCGTTGCGATGCACGTCACCGGCTGGGCGAAGCGATTCCTCTTCCGCTCCGAACAGCTCGACATGCCCGTCGGCGAACTCTCCGGCGGCGAACAGGCGCGCGTGCTGATCGCGCGGCTGATGACCCAGCCCGCCGACGTGCTGATCCTCGACGAGCCGACCAACGATCTCGACATTCCAACACTCGACGTGCTGGAGGAAAGTCTCGAGCAATTTCCCGGCGCGCTCGTCCTGGTAACGCACGACCGCTATCTGCTCGAACGCGTCAGCACCGAAATCCTCGCCCTCGACGGCAAAGGCGCCGCCGACATCTTCGTCGATCTCGCCCAATGGGAGCGCGCACGTGACGAAGCCGAGAAGGCGGAGAAGAAGACTTCGCAGGCGGTGCCCAAACCCGCCGCAGAAAAGCCAAAACCATCACCCGAAAAGAAGCGCCTAACCTGGAACGAGCAGCGCGAGCTCGAAAAGATGGAAGCCACAATCCTCGCCGCCGAGACTGAAGTGGAAACGCTGCAAACGAAAGTCGCCGACCCCAAAGTGATGGCCGATCACGTGCAACTCCACGAAGCCTACGAAAAACTCGCCACCGCCCAACACGAAGTCGAGCGCCTCTACGCAAGATGGGCCGATCTCGAATCGCGTAAGTGATCTCGCGAGGTGGCAACCCTCGGATTTTTCTTCACATTCCACTTCGGGCGCTTTAGCATTTCCGTTTCATTTCATCCACCGATGGGAAAGGCTTTGACATGAAACGTCATATGGCCTCTTCGGTTGGCTTCTGCGTATTCGTGGCCTTCCTCTCTCCTTCGCATGCGAGCGCCGTCCCCACAACGGGGCCAGCGGACCTCGGACTTTCGTCGCAGGCGCCGTCGCCGATTGTTCGTGGCGCGACGGTTCCCGTTTATGCGTATGTTTACAACGTCGCGCCGGCCGGTTCCGCGGACCTGAATTACTCTCTCTATTACACCCTGCCCGACAACAGCGTGACTGCAACAGTCAATGGCACCAAAGCCGCCGACGGTGGCGCGACCCCGAAGGCGTATCAATACGATTTCGATTCCACGAGCGCTCCATTCGGCGACAACACGTTCGTCATTCACGCGTCCGATCCCAATGCGCTGGATTCGCCGCAAGCGCAGCAGGTCACGGTGCGAGTGGTTCACCATGCAGTGCCGGCGATGTGGGTGCAGGGGCAGGAGATTTCGATGCAAGAATCGACCGTGCAGGAACCGGAATTTACACCCGAGGCCTTCGGCGCCACCGGCGGGGGCGAGTTTTTTTCTGCTGCTGCGCCCCACATCCTGAACGATCCGGCCGTCGCCACTGCAGGGATGGATCTGGACAGCATCAGCTCCACGGGCGATCCACAGATCACGACGAATCTCGGGACGACGACGAACGTGACCGCAAACGACGATCCGTCGGCGGGGATCGCCTGGACTATTTTTGTCGATGGTTCGACGGTCGGGCATTACAGCAAAATCCTCACGCTGCTCTTTTCCGATCAGGACATTCCCGGCGCCGATGCCACCGGATCGGTGGAGGCGCGGATTCTCATTCAAGCCGACGTGACCTCCGACGGAGTCACCGGGTCACTCGAGATTCTGCCGGAACCACGAATTGCGATCGCACTGATGCCGATCCTTCTGATTTGCCGGGGTGCGGGAGGAATCAAATGTCGCATTCACTCAAGCTGATTGCCCGTTCGGTGCTGTTCATTCTTCTGGCGTGGCACGCCGCCAAGACAGCGGGCCAAACGACCATGCCAGCAGATCTCGGACTGTCGTCGCAGGCGCCTGCACGAATTGTTCAAGGCGCCAATATCCCCGTGTATGGCTACATCTATAACGAAGCTCCTACCGGCTCTGATGATCTGAACTACTCGATCTACTACGAGCTTCCCGGCGGAGGCACCAGCACCGCAGCGATGGGAACGAAGTCGGCCGACGGTGGCGCGACCTTCGATACGTACCGATACGATTTCGATTCCAGCCTGGCGCAATTCGGCGACAATGTCTTCACGATCCACGCCGCGGGCCAACAAGGGACGCTCCATAGTCCGCAGACCCAGCAGGTGACGGTGGAGGTGGTTAATCACGTCGTGCCGGCTATGTGGATCCAAGGTGTGGAAGTTCACATCTCCGAAGCACATCCTGCCGCGCAAGAGCCGGATGTCGACCCGCTGGCGTTTGGCGCGACCGGCGGAGGAGAGAGTTTCGCCGCGGGGTGCCCGCACATCATCGGCGATCCGACCGTGCCCACCGCCGCGCTCGACCTCGACAGCATCTCGTCCGAGGGTGATGCGCAAATCACCACTGATCTGGCGCCGGTTTCCAATGTCGCCGCCAACGACGATCCCTCCTCAGGTATCGCGTGGCACGTTTTCGTCGACGGTTCGACGCTCGGGCAATTCAGCAAGATCTTCACGGTCCGTTTCTCGGATGAAGACATTCCCGGCGCTTCGCCGACGGGTTCGGTTGTGGCGTATCTGGAGATCCTCGCCAACGTCGATGGCAACGGTGTCACCGGAAGCATCGAAATCGTTCCAGAGCCGTTCGTCGCCGCGGCGATCCTCCCTGTCATTTTGATTGCGAGTCGGCAATTGCGGCTTCGAAGCAGAGCTGGCCGATCATAAGAAAGAACGACTATGGTTAAGATTTTTCGCACCAGCGTTTCCGTTGGCCGAATCAACATCAACGGCAAGATGTACTCCAGCGTCGACGAAATGCCGCCCGACGTGCGCAAGCAGTACGAGCAGACGATGCAGAATCTGATGGCCGACAAGGATCACGACGGCATCCCGGACCTGCTCGAACATCCATCAGCCAGCACAGGCAAGGTCGGCGTTTCCACAGCGCAGAGCATCACGGTCAACGGCCAACACTACGATCGCATTGAAGACGTGCCGGCAGAATTCCGCGATGCGATCGCGAAGGCGATGTCGAAAGCGCAAGTCGAAATGACCAACGCACAAATGAGCACGACCAAAGTCCCGCTTCGCCTGCTCGCGACTCAAGCCGGCAGTTCATCGATCGCGAAGTGGATCATCCTCGTCGCGGCCCTGCTCACCGCCGGTGCGATCGGCTGGCTGTTGCACGCCCATTAGGCGGCTTTGCCTTCCTCCCCAGGAACGGCACCGCATTCGGGACAACGATCGGGGGAAGCACGAAGGTCGTATCCACAACGATCGCAAAAGCCGCTCGGACGTTTGCGAATCGTAAGTCGAACAATCCAGTCCGCATCACGGATGAGCAGCACGCCGACCACTGCCCATCCAACCACCGGCCCAAAATCGAATGCGGCAGGGAGATTCACATACAGGTGCCCCGACCAAACGGAGCTCTTCAAGTAATCCCAGCTGAAATCCGCAAACAGATAGACGGCGCGTAGCACGATTAGCAGTCCAATCGTGCGAACGATGAGGTCAAGCCAATCGCGACGAGTCATGCGGAACCTTTGAGGGCCGTATTCAAAACCGCCGGTCCAGCAGGCGATATTGAATTGCCTCTGCCAGATGCGCTTCGTTGATCTTTTCCGCTCCCTCCATGTCGGCGATCGTTCGCGCGACGCGTCGGACCTTGTCGTACGCGCGGGCGCTGAGTCCAAGTTCGTCCATGGCCTGCTTCATCAGCAGTAGACAGCTGTCACTAAGCTCGCAGTGCGTTTTGAGTTGGCGGCTGTCCATAGCAGCATTCGGGATGTCCAGTTTGAAACGTTCACGCTGCCGCTGGCGCGCGTTCATGACCTGCTTACGCATGGTTGCGCTGTCCGTACCTGCGCGGCGGCTGGTGAGTTCGCCATATGGCACGGCGGGCACTTCGATGTGGATGTCGATTCGGTCGAGCAGCGGGCCGCTCAACTTGCCAAGATATTTATCGCGAGCTCGCGAATCGGTCGGGCCATAGCCACTCGCGGTCGGGTTGCTCGCCGCGACGAGCATGAAGCGCGCGGGAAACTTAATCGAACCGTGGACGCGCGCGACCGTGACCTCGCCGCCCTCAAGCGGCTGGCGAAGCATTTCGAGCACATAACGGCTGAACTCGGGAAGCTCGTCGAGGAAGAGAATGCCATTGTGCGCGAGCGAAACTTCGCCCGGCCGTGGAATCGATCCACCGCCGATCAGCGCTTGCGCGGTCGCGCTGTGATGCGGCGTGCGCACGGGTCGCTCGTCCATCAGCGCGATACCATCCGGCAGGAGCCCAAGCGCAGAATAGATGCGCGTGGTTTCGAGCGATTCGCTGCGCGCCAGCGGCGGAAGAATCCCAGGAATCCGCTGCGCGAGCATCGTCTTGCCCGTGCCCGGTGGGCCGATCATTAGAAGATTATGATTGCCCGCGGCCGCGACGCAGATCGCACGCTTCACCGCTTCCTGTCCGCGGACGTCGACGAAATCGAGCGGTTCGGCCACCTTCGATGCCTGATACACCTCGCCGTTTAATTCGTAAGGCTCCAGCGGAAGCTGCTCGTTGAGGAACGACACCGCCTGCGACAGCGTCGCGACGGGATACACCTCGATCCCATCCACCACCGCTGCCTCGCGCGCGTTCTCTTCAGGAATGATCACACCACGCAGCTTCTTCTGCTTCGCGAGCAGCGCAAGCGATAGCGCGCCTTTGATTTTTCGCAATCGCCCATCGAGCGCAAGTTCCCCCGCGATGAGGAAATCCTTCTGCACCTCGTTCTGGATGAAGTTCGTTCCGCGCAGCAGCCCAATCGCGATTGGAAGATCAAGCGCCGGCCCCTCCTTCTTCACATCCGCGGGCGCGAGATTGATCAAAAGGTGATGGGATGGAAATGCGTATCCGCTGTTGATCATCGCGCGGCGGACGCGCTCGATCGATTCCTTCACCGCCGTCTGGGCGAGGCCGACCATAGTGGTCTTCGAAAGCCCGCGCTGGCTGACATCGACCTCCACCTCGCACATCAGCGGATCGATGCCGATCAAGATGAAACTATGAACCTTTGCGAGCACCCGGACCCCTTCCCGAAGTTTGCGAAGTGTACCGGTTCGCTCGCGGCGAGTTCAACTTTGGCGCGTTTTCGTGGCGTCAATGATCTCGTCGGCGACCGCGCGAAGCTGGGGAAGGAAGTCGAGAACCGCCGTCGCCCGGGCGCCGAAGTTCGTTGGATTCAATCCGAGCAGCTCTTCAGTCGCGGACGAAAAGCGCTCGTCGGCGTTCAGATCGAGAATCTTTATGCATCGCGCGAATGTGGCGATGATCCAGAAGATCGCTTCCCTATGATCGCCGGCGTCGATTAATCCCTGGCTGCCGTCGATCGCGATCGGCCTGGCCGCCGGGGTGATATCGGAAGAGAAGAAGAATTTCCGCTTATCAACCTTCGCGGCCACGTCGAACACTTCCGCCAGCAGACCCAGATGCCGCTGCACCTCATCGCGTGTGACGGATTCGCCGCCGAGGAGACGGAGCAATCGCTCATACAAGTCGTCACGATGCATTTCTTGCAGCACCTTCTTAGCCGCGAGGTAGCGGAGACGGATGGTTGGGTTTTGTCGGGCGGCGATGAGGATGACATGCGTCGTCACGCCTGTGGGAAACATCCAGCACAACACTCGATCAGGCCAGTCCATGCTCGGATCGATGAAGGTCAGCCCGCCTTCGATCTTCGCGATGGCGTTTTCGCAGCGCGCGCGAATTGCGCGTGGGCTGTGGAATGTCGGAGCGATTGCACGGTGAAGTGCTCGTAGCTGACCGGATGAATCCGCAATGATGTTGTCCGACGCGAAACAAGGCGCGAGATGATAATTCGTCGTGACGCTTTCGATATCCGCAAGATCGCTCGCGGCGATGTAAGTGATCTCAAGAAGCACGCCACGGAAGAAGATTTTGCCAAGCTTCGGAGGACTCGTTGCAACATCGACAACGATGAAGACGTCGACATCGGAAGTCGGCGGAAGCTCAGCGTCGAGAGGAAGCGATCTGATCGATCCGCTGAAAAAAGCACCACGAAAACTCGGCTCGCGCGACGCATTTTCGCGGACCCATTGCTCGGCGATTGCTTTAGCTTCCCGCACCCGCATGCGTGCACTTTACTTCTGCACCGGCGCCATGTCGCGAGAGAGGATGAGCCAGGATCGCATGAGTTGCTTGCCAATGTCCTTCTGCGGTGCAAGCTGCTCGATCGTCTCGCCATTGTAATGGCCGATCACGCCGTTCACTTCGCCCTTCGTCTCTTCGAGGAACTGCTTCAATTCTTCCGCGCTGCAGGCGAGGGGGAAGGTTTCCTCGATCACGACGGGTTTGCCGACTTCGAACTTTCGCAGGCCCTCGATCGCCTGCGGGACCTTTCCCGCCTGCGGATAAATGTGGACAGAGATGAAATCCAGATCTTTGGCGACTTGCTCGGGGATGAAGCCGGACAGGTGGTGCCACTTTTCATCCCATGGCAGTTGGCCGACAGTGATCATGTGCGATTGATCGTGCTTGCGGATCGCCTGCTTCATGGTGCGGATCCAATCGACCGCGATCTGCTCGCGCGGACGATTGGCTGGGTCTAGTGTAATGAACTGGATGAAACAGAATCCGCCGAGCTCGCCAGTGTACCATTTCCCGTCGGTGCGCTTGTCGCCGGGGGAAATGGGTTCGTTAATCAGATCGAAACAGAAGACCGCGGGCGAGTTTTTGCATTCCTCGGCGACGGCTTCCCAGAATTTCGCTTGGGTCGCCCATCGGTGCGTTTCGTCGAGCGCATCGTACCACTTCGGTACATCCGCGACGCGGTAGCAGGCGAGGCCGGTGATATCGAGATAGATACGTTCTTTCTCGGCCATCTTCAGCATCTTTCGCAGCTGCGCGAGTTGGGTCGCATCGACGCGATCGGGCGTCGGCATGAACTTCGGCATGTCGAGATGGATGCGCATCACGTTGGTGTGAAGCTCAGTCTTTGCGTAGTGAAACTCCTTCTCAATCTGCGGAAAGTCTTTGATCCAGAAATCGGTCAGCAGCGCGCCGCCGTGACCGGAGTTGTGGCCCCAGGCGATGAACGGTTTGCCGGTGTGATCGAGTTGGAAAGAGTGGCCGTCGTCGCTCAAACGGACGGATTGCATCGAACGCGCGCAGCCTGTAATGAGAAGCAGAGTCGGGAAGATGATGTGGCACAGCCGCCCTCGGCTGTGCTTCGGCACGCACAGCCGGGGGCGGCTGTGCCACATGGTTCTTGAACGCATCGAAGCATCATAACCGGTGTGCTGAAGCACGCCCTAGGACGCCGGCTGCGTCGTCGGCTTCTGCTGCGATTTGAAGAACTTCACGATCTCCGCGGGCGCTTCGGGCGGGACGGCGTGCCCGCCGTTGAAAATGTACGTCACGACCGGCGCGCCGATTTTTGATTCGTAGCGCGTCATCACATCGGTCTGCTTTGTGCCCTTCGGATCGCAATCGTTCTTTCGGATCATCGCGTCGATCATTTGCCTCTGCCAATCGAACTTCACCAGCGGATCGTTCTCGCCGGCGATGTGGAAGAGCGGCTTGGGCTTCATCTGTTTGATGTCGTGCGCTTCAAGTGCGCCGGATGGCGCGATCGCGGCGAAGACATCGCCGCGCGCGGCAAGCAGGAGATACGTGAACGATCCGCCGTTGGAATGGCCCGTGACATAGATCCGCGAATCGTCCACCTTCTGGTCTTTGCGGATCGACTCGAGCATTGCGTCGAAGAATTTCAGGTCGCGATCGTTTTGATCGCCGATCTCCTTCTGCCAACCGTTTTTCTTGCCGTCGGGATCGGTCAGCCTGCCGGGAGTTGGCAATCCCTGCGGATAGACGACGATTGCTTCGGGCCAAACGTCGTGAATGTGGAATGATCGTGCGACTTGCCGGCTATTCCCACCGTGGCCGTGGAAGACGAAGACGAGGGGCGCGGGGGTTTTGTTGTCGGTCGGCAGGTACACAAGCGCTTCGCGCTTCACCCCATCGACCGTCCATTCGCGGTGGACCGGGGCGTCGTCCGCGGCGCGCAGGTTCAGGGTGGTCAGGAGGATCAGACCGGCACATATCCATCGAATTGATCGCATAGATTCGCCTCCGCTTGTCCTCTTAACAAACGAAGGTCTGTTCAAGTTATTTCAGATTGCACATCGCGAGCAAGCTCGCGGCTTCACGGCGAGAAAGGGCCATAAATGTCGTCAGATGAAAACGCGCGGCCGTTGCGATAGAATTGCTCACTTGCCGTGAGGGAGGTTTGCGTCCGTGGCTCAGGCCGACATCATTATCGCCGACGAAAAGCTCCTGCCACAGGCGGTTGAGCTCTACAACAACATTTTCCGCCCCAAGCGCGAAGTGGACTACTTCAAGCGGCGGTTTATGGGGCGTTACAACACGCTGACCTTACTCGCGCGCATGGAAGAAAGGCCCGTCGGCTTCTGGATCGGCTTTGAGCTGAAGCCAGGCATGTTTTACCACTGGCTCGGCGCGGTCGTTCCGGAGCTACGTCGCCACGGCGTGGGTCGCCAATTGCAGGAAGCTCAGCAGGCGTGGTCGAAGGATCACGGGTACGAATACATCCGCTGCGAGTGCATGAATCACCAGCGCGAGTTCATCCACTTCGCGGTCGCGCTCGGGTATGACATCGCGGGGATCCGATGGGATTCGACCCACGCGGACAATCTCGTGGTGTTCGAGAAGGACCTGCTCGAGTGATTTCGAATCGGACGAATTGTCCACGAAGAACACGAAGGAACACGAAGGATCAAATTCTGATTCGTGTCCCTTCGTGCCCTTCGTGGACAACTGCTTTTATGACGGCGCAAGAATTCAATCTCTGGCTAAATGAGCGCGCCCGTCGGCCGCTGGTAATGGGCGTGCTGAATATCACGCCGGATAGTTTCAGTGATGGCGGGGATCATCTCAAGCCGGAAGTTGCGGCGAAGGCATCGCGTGAGATGGAGTCCGCGGGGGCGGATCTGATCGACATCGGGGGTGAATCGACGCGGCCGGGCTCGCAGCCGGTTTCGGTTGAGCAGCAGATTGAGCGCATCCTTCCCGTTGTCCGCGCGATTCGCCAAGTCAGCCCGATCACACTCAGTATCGACACGACGCGCGCGCGCGTCGCTCAAGCCGCGCTCGACGCGGGGGCGAACCTGATCAACGACATCTCCGCTGGGCGCGATGACGATCAGATGTTTCCGCTCATCGCGAAGCGCGAAGTGCCGATCATTCTCATGCACGTGCAGGGAACGCCCGCGACGATGCAGGACCATCCGACCTACACTCATGTCGCCATCGAGGTGGAACTTTTTCTCCGCGAGCGAATGAAGGTTGCGATCGAGTCTGGAATCAAGCGGCGGAATATTCTGGTCGATCCGGGAATTGGTTTTGGGAAAAATCTCGACCACAACCTGACGTTGCTGCGAGAACTCAAGGGCCTGAAGCGGCTTGGTCGGCCGGTGGTTATCGGAACCAGCCGCAAAGGATTCATCGGAAAGATCACCGGCGAATCGGACCCAAAACGGCGCCAGTTCGGCACCGCAGCGACAATCGCCTGGTCGATCGCAAACGGAGCGGCCATCCTGCGTGTCCATGATGTCGAACCGATGGTTCAAGTGACGAAGATGATGCGGGCGATGATGAGTGTGGGAGAGAGAAGCCAGAAGCCAGAAGCCAGAAGCCAGTAAAAAACAGGTCCGCTTTCGTTCTTCTGGCTCCTGGCTCCTGGCTCCTGGCTTCTCCGAAATGTATTATTTGTCCGCACGAACGCGCAAATCGCGATGCTTAAGAACCTGCTCAACCTGACCAACTTCCGCGTCTTCTTCCGCGGACACGCGTGGTGGCAGGTCACGACCGAGATGATCCTCATCGCGATCGTGGTCTATTCGGTCATCCGGTTCCTCCGCGGAACGCGCGGCGCGCGATTGCTCAAAGGGATCGCGTTCGTCCTGATCGCACTCTATCTGATCGTGTACCTGGCGGCCGAGCAGCTCCATCTCGAGCGCATCCGATTCCTCTACGAAAAGTTTTTGTACTTTGCCTCACTGGCGGTCGTCGTCGTGTTCCAGCCGGAACTGCGCCGCGCGCTGATGCGCTTGGGCGAAACGCGCCTGTTCCGCAGCTGGGGAAATCAGGTCGATGAAGAGATCGAGCAGTTGGTCGAGGCGGCGACATTCTGTTCGCGGCGGAAGATTGGCGCGCTCATCGCGATCGAGCGCGAAGTCGGCCTTGGTGGTATCGCCGAAAGTGGCACACAGTTGAATGCCGAGCTGAGCGCCGCGCTGCTCAACACGATTTTCTGGCCAAACTCGCCGTTGCACGATCTTGGCGTTGTGATTTCGCAGGGCCGCATTGCGTATGCGGGCGTACAATTTCCACTGGCTGAGAGTGGCGAGCTCGAGCGCGAGCTCGGCAGCCGGCATCGGGCGGCGGTCGGCATGAGCCAGGAGAGCGATGCGGTCGTGCTCGTCGTGTCGGAAGAAACTGGCGACGTGAGCATCGCGGAGCGCGGGCAGCTCATTCGCAAGCTCACGCCCGAGGGATTGCGCGGCTTGCTCGGTGAACTGCTCGGTCGATCCGATGGCAGCGAATCCATCGCAAAAAAAAAGGCGGCGTAGAACTGATAAGCATGAGTGACGAACTGTAGGGTCCGCTTCAGCGGGCCGGTTACTTCGGTTTAAAAAGCAATAACCGGTCCGCTGAAGCGGACCCTACAGAAGCGATCGAAGACCTAAATCATGGCCACATCCGTAACACCTCCGCCTTCCCCTCAACCGCCGAGTCGCGTGCGGGAAGAGATGACGCATTTCCGGCGATGGGTTCGGCGGAATACCTCGCGTGATGCGATCGTCAGCAGCCTGAAGACACTGGCGTGGGTGGCGCCGCTTACGCTGCTCATCTGGGTCTACGCCGAGCGGGAGCAGGAAACGCCGCAGCCGAGCGTGCCGATTCTCATCTCCGTCAAAAGCAACGATCCGAATCGCGTGGTCAAACTCGTTCGCGACGGCGACCGCGTGGTGATGGCGGATCTTCGCGGGCCGCGATCGTCCCTCGACATTGTTCGCGCCGAGCTGGCGAAGAACGATAAGCCCATTCAGATCGATGTGCCCAGCTCGTTTCAACCGGGACTTCGCGACGTCGATGTCACGCTGCAGATTCCGAACAATCCGCTGTTCGTCGATAACGGCGTGAAGGTCGACGCCATTCATCCGCAGAGCATTCAGGTGATGATCGATACCCTCGACTCGGTAGAAGTGCCGGTCGAAGTGCGACCGAGCGATAGCGCGGCCCTCGCGAGCCGGCCGGTCTTCACGCCGGCGGTCGTGAAGATCACCGCGCCGCATTCCGTCGTTGAAAATTATCAGGCCAAAGGCGAGCTGAAGGTCTATGCCGATCTGGCGATGCTCGATGTGCTTCAGCAACCTGGGACGCACGACAACGTCGCGAACATCCCACTCGTGACGCCGGTGCAGGACGACAACGTCACGCTGAGCCAATCGACCGTGAAAGGCTCGATCGAAGTGAAGGCCGCCGACGCGCGTGATACGCTGAACTCGCTGCCGGTGTGGGTCGGCGGAGCGCCACAGGTGATGCGCGATTACGAGGTGCAGCTCACGCAGCCGGTCATCACCAACGTTCAGGTCATCGGCCCGGCGGACAAGATTCAGGAGCTGATGAAGCCGGATTCCACTCTCCGCGCCGAAGCCCGCGCATGGCTCCTCATTACGAGCAGCGACACACGAAACCTCGGCACGGTTCAATCAAAGAAACTGCTGTACGTGCTGCCCAAAGGCGTGAGCGTCAGTCCTCAGGACGAGAACCGGCTGTTCGAGTTTAAGCTGGTGAACAAATCGAGCGCCGGTTGAAGCAGCGGCACTAAAATGCCACTGCCAGCGCGATACCGGCAGTGGCACTTGAGTGCCGCTGGCTACGTGCACTTTCCTGCATGGCTATCCTCCCTACAATACCCTGCTATGGAAGACCTGCAGGCCTATGTGGAATCGCTTGGCAAAGCCGCGCGCAAGGCGGCCGACGAGCTGTCCGGCATCTCCGGACAAGCCAAAGTCGCGGCGCTGAAGCAGATGGCGTCAGCGATCCGGGCCCGGAAGAAAGAGCTCATCGAAGCGAATGCGAAGGATATCGAAGCCGCGGAGAAGGCCGACCTCGCGCCGGCGCTGATTGCGCGATTAAAGCTCGACGACAAGCGCGTCGAATCGATGGCGGTCGGTGTCGAACAGATCGCGGCGCAGGTCGATCCGGTTGGGCAGACGATCGAGGGATACAACCGTCCGAACGGTCTTCGGATTGAAAAGCGCCGCGTGCCAATTGGCGTCGTGCTGTTCTTTTATGAGAGCCGCCCGAACGTCACGAGCGACGCGGCGGCGTTGTGCATCAAGAGCGGCAACGCGGTCATTCTGCGCGGCGGGAAGGAAGCGTTTCATTCCAACCGCGCGATCGCGTCGATCATCTCGAGTTCGCTCGCGGAAGCGGGATTGCCGGCGGCTGCGGTACAGATCGTAGAATCGACCGACCGCGCGCTCGTGCCCCTGTTGCTGAAGCTCGACAAGTACATCGATCTCGTGATTCCCCGCGGTGGTGAGAGCCTGATCCGCGCGGTGGTGAAGGATGCGACGATGCCGGTGCTGAAGCATTTCACCGGGAACTGCCACATTTTCGTCGATGCCTCGGCGGTATCGATGGAAGATGATGTTCGCAAGGTTTGTGTGAACGCGAAGACGAGCTATCCGGGGGGCGCGGTGTGCAATGCCGTCGAGCATCTGCTCTTTCACAAGGACGCCGTGCCAAATCTTCTTTCGAAGGTCTGTGCGGATTTGGCGGCGAAGGGTGTGGAAATTCGAGGCGACGACGCGACGCGGAGGCTTTTCCCTGCCGCTAAAGCGGTCGGGCCTCAGGATTGGGAGACAGAATATCTTTCGTTCATCGTGGGAGTGAAGGTCGTCGATTCGCTTGATGAGGCGATCGAGCATATCAATCACTACGGCAGTCATCACACGGACGCGATCCTCAGCACGTCGATCGACTCGATCAACAAATTCGTCACGCGCGTCGACTCCGCCAGCGTCATGGTCAACGCGAGCACGCGCTTCGCGGACGGTGGGGAATATGGCCTCGGCGCAGAGATCGGGATCAGCACGGACAAACTCCAC
>JAICIO010000023.1 GCA_025924315.1 Phycisphaerae bacterium | reverse complement strand
GGTGCCGATTCGGCTCACCGTTTATACGTGCCCTATAATTTAAAAATAAGCGGTCCTTTTATGCGTACCCTACAAGAACGAATCCTGAACCCTTAGTAGTTGATCCGAATGCTGTAACTTTCCGTCGGGAGGATCTCTCGCCAGCGCTCGATCAACTCCTTGTACTCTTTCCCCACCGGCCGAATCTTTCGGTTGAGATCGTACAGGCCGCATTCGTTCACGTTGCCGTTGTCCTCGCGCAACGCCGTGTCCCAATCGATCTGATCCGTGAGGCTGTACCACGTAAACCCCAGGATCGGCACGCCGTGGCGCTTCAGCTCGTGCATGTTGATCCATTCCTTCTTCAGCCAGTGCGGCGCGGCTTTGGCATCTTTCGTGTTCGTCTCGGTGTGCATCACGGGCAGTCGATAGCGATCGAAGTACTGTTTCGTGATCAGGCAATAGCCGAAGATTTCGCCGGACATTTCCACCCGGCCGTCTCCCATCACGAAATGCTCGTTCGTCTCGTAATAATCGTTCCCCATCACGCAGCGGGCTTTCACGTGATTCTTTCCGAACCACTCGTACTCGTCGCGGGTCATGCCGTTGTCCATCAGGTACTGATACATCGTGACACTGATCGGAAAACCATACGTCAGATCGAGCGCCAGGAACCGCCGCTCGTTCATGAAGTACGCGAGCTTCTGCGCCTTCGGCCCGTCCGCGTGAAACATCTCGCTGCTTTCGCTCTGGATGAACGTCGCATCCGGCCGAACCTCGAGAATCTCGCGCATCGCCAGCACATTTGCCTGACACAAATGCTTCAGCGCCGTAACGAACCCACGATCACCTTTGAGCCGCTCGTTCCACCACCCAAGCCCTCCGGAAAACATCGCCGCGACGAAAATCTCATTCACCGGCGTATAAAGCCGCACCCAGGGAAACCGCTCCGCGAACGCGCGGGCGTACTTCGCGAAGAGCTTGGGAAAATCCGGGTTTTGAAAGTTGCCGATCCAATCGGGCACGCCGAAGTGGCACAAATCCGTGATCGGCGTGATTCCCATCTCCTTCAGCGCTGCGAACGTTTCGTCCGTGAAGCTCCAGTCGTATTTCCCCTCGGCTGGATTCACGCGGTAGTACGGCGGGCCGTAGCGCAGATACTTGATGCCCAGCTGCTTTGTCAGCTCAAAGTCTTCCCGCCAGCGCTCGTAATGACCGCACTTGGCCATCTCATCGACGCGCTTGGTCTTGCCCTTCACCTCGATGGTGGGATAGCTGTTCTCGATTCCGGTGGCGAACATGAACTCGGACATCCGCGTTCTCCGATCAAAGAATATCCAGCCGCGCGCCATCCACGACGAGCGTCGTTCCATTGATGAAGCGCGCCTCCGGCGCCGCCAGGAAACAAATCGCCGCCGCGATGTCCTCCGGCTCGCCAACAGCGCCGACGATTTTCTCCTTCCCGCTTTTCACGTTCGGATTGTTCCACAGCATCGGCGTGTTCACCGCCCCCGGCGCCACGCAGTTCACGCGGATCTTTTTGTCTTCGCACTCGATCGCCAGCGCCCGGGCAAACGCTTCCATCGCCCCTTTGCTCGCGACGTAGGGTGAAACATTCGCAGTGGTTTCATGGGCATGAACGGAGCTGACATTCACGATGGCCCCGCCGGCAGGCATGTGCGGGATCGCGAGTTTGCAGAGGAGAAACACGGACCGCATGTTGACGGCCTGCACCTTGTCCCATTCGTCTTCGGAAAGCTCGACGACCGGCTTGAAGGTCATCATCGCCGCGTCATTCACGAGGACATCGATGCGGTTCCACTGCTTCAGCGTGCCGTCGATTGCCTGACGAATTTGATCTGGATTGCCGACGTCGGTTTTGCAGAAGATCGCATCCCCGCCGGCCTTTTTGATCTCAGCAACCGTTTGCTCGCCGTGCACTGGGTTGAGATCCACAACCGCGACGCGCCCGCCTTCGCGCGCGAATTGCAAACACGTCGCCTTGCCGATTCCCGATCCCCCGCCGGTGACGAGACAGACCTTGTCTTTGAAACGCATATGCTCTCCCAAGATGTATAGGAGAGCTTAGGTTTCCATGGAAAATGCGGGAGCGCGAAGAATTGTCGGCCCTGTAGGGTCCGCTTCAGCGGACCGGTTATTCACCTTTTCGAGCCAAGGAATAACCGGTCCGCTGAAGCGGACCCTACAATGCCGCGATCATGCGTAACTGTGCAGACCGACGAGGAAGAAGTTCACGCCGATCCAATTGAACAGCATGATGAAAAACCCGATGATGCTGAGAACCGCTGTCCACCACGCCTTATGTTCCGTCGCGACGCGAACGTGCACGACGATCAGGTAAACGATCCAGGTCACCAGCGCGAACGTTTCCTTCGGATCCCATCCCCACGGCCGGCCCCAGGACTGATCCGCCCAGATCGCGCCCATGATGATCCCGCAGCCCAGCACCCAGAACGCCAGCTGCAACACCACCAGATTGCACAGATCCAGCATCGCGAGAAACTGCGTCGTCTGTTCCTTCACGACCTTCTTCGCCACCGCCGCTTGCGGCTTAGCGATCGGGATGAAAAGCATGCGAGCAAGCGACTGCCCGACGGTGAGCGCCATCGCGCCGCCTTCAACCGCCCCATCGAAACTCGCATTGTCGGACGACACGCGATATCCGCTCTCGCGCGAAAGCGTGCCATATTCCTTGTAATATTTGAACAGCCACCACGCACTGAGCAGGAATCCCATCGTGATCAGCGCGTAGCTCGCGGTCACCAGCACGACGTGGATGTAGAGCCAGTAGCTCATCAGCACGCCCTGCACCTGTTCGATGTTTCCACCGATGTCGCGCCCTGCGATGTACGGCGCCGCGAAGAGCGCCACCAGCGCCATCCAACCAACGAACGAAGCTGCCGCGCCGAAAAATCCTCGTGGCTTGCGCAGCTCCAGAATTAATCCGACCACGCAGCCGAACCACGCGCTGAACATCACGCTTTCGAACTGGTTCTTGATCGGAATTCCTTCAAACCAATTCCCCGCCTGCGTCTGCACCAGCCACCAGCGAATGCCGATGCCCAGCGTGTGCACGAACAGCCCAATCGCGAACACGCGCAGCGCCCAGATCCGCAGATGCGAAGTATTTGCGATCGCGGTCATGAGGAACAACACGAACGCGATGAAGTAAAACGCCGCCCCCGGAATCGTCAGCTTCGCGAGCTTGTTGTAGGTCACTTCGACGCTGCGCTTCGCTTCAGATGGATAACGCTCCGGATTGATCTTGGGCAGCGAATCCGCGAGCGCCACGATATTCTTGTTCACCTCGCTCGCGTCGCCCTCTCCCACGCATCGCGAAGATGCAGCAGGTCGGCACACGCATCACCGAGCAGCGGAATGCGATTTTCACCATAGGCGAGCAGAGGTTTCGCGCCGGGGTCATCTTTCGATTGCTTGAGCTTTTCGATCCATCCGCCGATCTCGTCGAGGTTGTGCCAGATCTGATCGTCGCTCGCGTTGGTCGCCGGCGGAATCAGGCGCAGGATCGGCGAGTTCGGCGCGAACAGCGCGTCCATCGTGTTGACCGAGCCGTACACTTCTTCGATCGCGTTCGATTTCGTGACCGCCGACGACATAATCTTCTCCATCAGCGCGCGGGTCGGCTCGCTGTAGAGAAACTGGTAGGACACTGTCCCCTGCTTCACGATGCGATCGGCTTCGTCCGGCGAAAGCGAATCGAGCTGGCGAAGATCCTGCCGCAGCGGGACGTGGCGGATCTTCACCATGTTGAGCTTCGTGTAATTCTCCGGCCGAAAGGCCATGTCGAGAACGGTGAACGTCGGCCTCTGACCTTGAAAGGTCGAACGGCCGGTGATCTGCCCAAGCACTTCTCGCGAGAAGCTGTCGAGTGTCTTGAGCGTCTGGCGATACTGAACCGTGATCTTCTCAAGCGGCGTAACGTCGACTTTGTCTGCGAAGTCATCCGCGCGGGCAACGAGGGCCGTCAACAACACTGCAACGATAAGACTAAGTTTCTTCATGATTCGTGGCGAGGGCGTCTCGCCCTCGGCATTATTCACGCTGGTGCGGCTCAAGCCGCAAATGCGAGGGCACGATGCTCTCGCGACATTCTTAACTGGCGACCAGCTCTTTCGACTTCGGCGACTTCTTTGCCGATGCGTTCTGTTTCGCCTTTTCAATCGCGTTCTGCTTCATCCGTCGAATGATGATCGGCTTGAGGTAGAACGCGTACATCAATCCGACGAAGATCATCCCGCAACCGAGGATCATCGTGTCGACGAACGGACGATTGCCCACGCCGAGCACCGTCCACTTCTGGCCGTTCGGATCCCACTGCGCCTGGAAGAAAGTCCAGTCTCCGCCGTCGTAGTAAACGGGGCTGTTCATCTTCGCAACGCCTGTCGTTTTCTCGCCGGTGTTGTTGTCCTCAAAAATCAGCGTCGAGCGGAAATCGCGCATCATGCTACCCGCGGCGGCGCGTCCGCCAGGGTAAGGAATTAGATCAAACTTCTGCAGCGTGACCTTCGCGGGCATGACTAGCGCGGTATTCCCAAGCTGCAGCTGCAGATCCGATTTCGCGCCCGGAATCGACACCGTCGCCCCGCCCCACGGATCTTCCATCGTCCACTGCGTGTAGGGAACGAGCAGATCGCGCGACCAGTCGCCGCAACTGAGATGCACGTTCACGATCTGGAACATCCCCACCGAGGCCGCGTCGCGATCGCGTTTCACCGCCGGGGTTTCGCGCACGCTATCGGTGCGCTTGATGTGATCGAATCGCTCGACGCGCATCGCGTGCAGATGCTTCGGCTCGTTCGGATCCGGCGGCGGCTGGAACGGCCCGCGCGGCTCGTTCTCCGCGATCTGCACATCAACCTGATTCGTGTCGTAGCTCTTCACTTCCGACGGCCCATCGAGCCGCGTGATGATCTCGTAAATGCCCGGCTTTTCCGAGGTGATGTACGTGTGCTTTTCCATCCCCTGCCCAGGGAGCAGATGGAATGGATCGCTCATTGAGTAGCTGATCTTCAGATCCGGATCGAGCGGCGCGGTTTGACGCTTGCCGAATGGGCCGGCGCCTTCGACGTTCAGCTTCCAATCCGTCGTCGGACCATCCGGAATCACCTGCCGGCGAAACTGCTGCGTCGGCGTCTTCACCATCATGGTGAGCAGCGGAACGATCTTCCCCGCCATCGTCGGGAAGGACGGATCGAACTGCGTGATCGAAAGCGTGTAGCCCGTGTTGCCAAGCGGATAATCCTTGCCGACTTCGACCGAAAGAGTCTGCGAGAAGTCCTTCAGCTTGACGTCGAGCTTGTGGATGTTGTCGACCGCTTCCTGGAGCAGCGACGGCTCGAAGCTGTGCGGAAGATGGCGATGCTCGAAGTCGATGCCGAGCATGTTGCGAACCGTTCGCGGATCGGAGCCCACCAGCCAGAACGAAACGCCACCAGTGCCTTCGCCATGGGCATCGACGAGGCTGCACTCGACCCCGTGCTCAGTGCCGTCGGGGGCGTCGGCGTAATCGGTGACGATGTCGGCGTACGGATAGAAGGCGGTGATCCTCGTTTCGACGGGCTTGTCGAGGCCCAGCGCCTGCTGCAGTTTCATCCCCGGGCCGATCTCGGTCAGATCGCTTCCGCGAAGCTTGCTCGCGTTGCCGTGCGCTTCGTCGTACGTCGCAAACCGCGGAAGCGACGGCAGGGGCCAGGCTTGGCCGATCTGATGACCAACCTTTGCGTAGAGGGCGCGTTCGGTGGAGTCATAGTAATGATCGACGGTTTGTCCAACCGGAATGCGAGCGAGACCTTCGACCTTCTTCGCGTAGTACGAGGCCGTCCCGATGATCAGCACAATGATTCCCGCGTGCACGCACCAGACTCCGTAGCGCGGTGGCGTAAAGGGAATGCGTTGCCACGTCACCGTGATCAAATTCACGATGAGCAGGAACATCAGCGTCTTCAGCGGCCAGGCGTTGAAGAACTGCAGATCGCTCATTTCGAAGTACGCGCGGATCGACGGCATCCCTGACCCGATGGCGATGTAAGCCGCCGTCAGCGCCATGATCGTGATGCCGAAAATGACGCTGCCAAACGTGTTGCGGAAGATCAGTTTGATGAAGTTAACCAACGTCCTACTCAGATGAGAGACCAATCCTATCGATGCTGAAAGAGCGTTTCCCAGCCAATACGAAGCGACGCGGCTACGCCGCGGGCTCATACGGCTTAGTATGCGCAGAACCCGAATGTGTTACTGTACTAAGCCCCCGCTCGTTCAACCAAATCTCAAGCCTGTGGCATCGTGCCGCATACGCCGGACGTGCTACCCGAACGAACCCAAACAAAATCCAAATTTACCTATTGACGTAAGGTATCTGTTTGGCGATGATAGAGACCTAACAAAACCCAATCGCCAGATGGCAAGGATGTCGTTATGGTCACCGTCAGGCAAATCGAAAAACTGTGGAAAGATGAGTCCTACGGACGCCTCCTGCGAGGCCTGCTCGCCCAGCGTCCCGAAGGCTCGATCCGGCTCGAAGCTGAGCTTCCCATCACCCCCGTGACGGCCGCGGCAATGGCGATGATCCGGCTGGACGAGCTCAGCCAGTCCCACGTCGCGTTTTATCAGAAGCTGCTGCACCGCGTCCTCGCGAAGCAGGAAGCCGACGGCGGATGGGCTGACCCGATGACCACCGCCCTGTGCCTGCGTGCCCTGCTGAGCGGGAAAGGCCACGGCCCCGCCATCGATCGAGGGCTGGTTTACCTCGCGAACCTGCAGAAGGAAGAAGGCATCTGGCCGAAGGTGCCCTTCCGCCGAATGGAATCCGACCCGTTCGTGTCCGCCTTCATTCTGCACCAGCTTGGCCACAGCGAGCAGTTCCGCTCGACCGTCCGCTTCTTCGACGCCCTGAACTGGTTCGAATCAAACGAAGCCAAACTGGATGGCGAAACGCGCCGCCTATGGGACCATGCCTCGATCCGTTGTCAGATCGAGCGCACCCTGGCGAGCGTGCAACCGAATATCTGGTCGTAGGAGGCATGTTGGAGGGCATGCCCAAAATGCCCCAAGATGCCCGACAGTTTTTGGCGTAGCGAGACGATCGGCGCAGGGCCGGGACCGATCGTCTTGTTTTTCGAACTTGTCTTCCGTCCCGACAGCAAGCCGCTTGCGGCTTAGCGGGAATGGCAACAACCTTTCGTTCGCGCAACGCGGTTCCATAGGAGGCAGCGTGCGAGTCAAAAGTAGCACGGGTTTTGGGTTTCGGTTCTCGTTGCTGTAGGGTGTGCTTCAGCACACCGATTCGCTCGAATCGAAAGCGGTGTGCTGAAGCACACCCTACGGAAAGCAGACTTCAGAACTTCATTGCAACCCATGCATCTGTTTAAGTGAACGAGGGAGACACGAAACAGCTCAACAACCGCTTCGTGTGCTCTGTAACTTTGTGGTTCTACAAAAAAGCGCGGGTTGGAAAACCCGTGCTACTTCCTTCACTCGCGCTTTAAAATCAGTGAGGTGTCCGCTCAGACTTTCCGCAGAAGCAGGCTCGCGTTGTGTCCGCCGAAGCCGAAGCTGTTGCTCATCGCGATGTCCACCTTGAGATCGCGCGCCTTGTGGGGCACGTAGTCGAGATCGCATTCGGCATCCGGGTTGTCGAGGTTGATCGTCGGCGGAACGAGGTTGCGATGAATCGCCATCGCGGTCGCGACCGCTTCCACCCCGCCGCTCGCGCCGAGCAAATGCCCCATCGCGCTCTTGGTCGAGCTGACCGCCAGCTTGTAAGCGTGCTGGCCGAACGTTGACTTCATCGCCTTTGTCTCGGCGACGTCGCCCAGCGGCGTGCTCGTGCCGTGGGCATTGATGTAGTTCACTTGATCGGGATTGATTCCGCCGTCCTGCAACGCGAGCCGCATCGCCATCGCGGCGCCTTTGCCTTCCGGCTCGGGGGCTGTGATGTGACAGCCGTCGCCGCTCATGCCGTAGCCGATCAGCTCGGCATAGATCCGAGCGCCGCGGCGCCTGGCGTGTTCGTACTCTTCCAGGATCACGACGCCGGCGCCTTCGGCCATCACAAACCCGTCGCGGTCCTTGTCCCACGGACGCGACGCCTTCGCGGGCTCGTCGTTTCGCGTGGAGAGCGCGCGGGCCGCGCAAAAGCTCGCCATGCCCAATCCACACAGCGCGGCTTCCGATCCGCCGGCGATCATCACGTCAGCATGATCCTCCTGGATGAATCGAGCGGCGTCGCCGATTGCGTTGGACCCGGTCGCGCACGCGGTCGCGACGGCGGTGTTCGGGCCGTGAATGTGAAACAGGATCGAAACGTTTCCGCTCGCGGCGTTCACCATCAGCCGCGGAACCGTGAACGGACTCACGCGCGATACGCCGCGCTCGTTGAGGATCTTGTTCTGTTCTTCGAGCGTTTCGATTCCGCCAATCCCGCTGCCGATCAGCACGCCGCAGCGGAAGCGGTCTTCCTTGGAGAAATCGATGCCCGCATCCTTCACCGCGTTGACCGACGCCGCCAGCCCGAACTGGCCGAAGCGATCGAGCCGCTTCGCCTCACGAACGTCGATGCCGTATTTCGTCACGTCGAACTTGGCGCACTCTCCGCCGAAGCGAACGGGGTACTTGCTGAAGTCCCAGCGCGTGACCGGAGCGATCCCGCTCTTGCCGGCGCAGAGCGCTTCCCAAAGCTCATCGACCGTCTCGCCCAGAGACGTGATCACGCCCAGACCGGTAATGACAACGCGACGCTTCATCGTTGAAAGACAGTTGTCAGTTTTCAGTTGTCAGTTGACAGCAATCCCACTGACAACTGCCAACTGACAACTGCCAACTATTTGCTGGAGTGTTCCTTGATGTAATCGATCGCCTGGCCGACGGTTTGGATCTTTTCCGCTTCTTCGTCAGGGATCGAGAGCTCGAACTCGTCCTCGAACTCCATGACCAATTCTACGGTGTCCAGTGAGTCGGCGTTCAGGTCGTTGATGAAGTGCGTCTCACGAGTGATTTCGCTCTTATCCACGCCCATTTGCTCGCTGACGATTTCAATGACCTTCTGCTCGATGTCGTCCATAAATCCACCTAACCCCTGACAGAGTCTGTGCCTCGAACCCGCGGTTCGAGCGCGTTGGGAAACTATATCGGTGCGGGCACCTTTTGCAAACTGCGCCTCGGCCCGCGGTAGGGTGTGCTTCAGCACACCATTCGCTAGTTAGCAGTTGTCAGTTGCCAGTTGTCAGTAAGAAAAACGCGGCTGCTCTTACTGACAACTGGCAACTGACAACTGACAACTTTCTTCTCTCACATCACCATTCCGCCATCCACGCAGATCACTTGGCCGGTGATGTAGCTCGCTTCTTCGGAAGCGAGGAATGCGACCGCGGCGGCGATCTCGCCGGGGATACCGAAGCGCTTCAGCGGAATGATCTGCTTCACACCTTCTTTGATTTTGTCGTTCAGCACGTCGGTCATATCGGTCGTGATGAATCCGGGCGCAATGACATTGCACGTCACGCCTTTGCCCGCGAGCTCGCGTGCGACGGTCTTGCTCAAGCCGATCAAGCCGGCCTTGCTCGCGGCGTAATTCGCCTGGCCAGCGTTGCCCATCACGCCCGCAACCGAGCTGATGTTGATGATCCGGCCGCTCTTGCTTCGCATGATCGAGCGCGCCGCCGTTCGCGTCGCGACGAACGCGCTCTTGAGGTTCGTCTGGATGACGTCATCGAAGTCCTTGTCGTCCATGCGGAGGAACAAGCCGTCGCGCGTAATGCCGGCGTTGTTCACCAGCACGTCGAGCCGACCGTGCGCCTCCGCGACTTTCTCGAGCACTTCGGTCAGACCTTTTGAATCGGCGATGTCGCACGTCACTGCCTCGGCGGATCCGCCTTCACTCTCCACGGCGCTCACGACTTCATTCAGCTTGTCAACGTTGCGTGCGCAGGCGACGACGTGCAGGCCGTCCTTCGCCAGGCGCTTCACGATCGCCTCACCAATCCCGCGCGATCCGCCGGTGACAAATGCGACACGTTTTTCAGTCATCTCTCAGTCCCGTTTAGCCCCCGCGGCCACGCGGGGTTTTTCCGAGCGAATCCCCGCGTGGCCGCGGGGGCTAAACATTTAAGTCGGCTTGGCGTTCAACGCATCCGCGGTCGAAATCGTCTCGACGGGCAAACGCCGGTTGATCTTCTTCAAGAGTCCCGTCAGCACGCGACCCGGCGCGAGCTCGACGTAACGCGCTTCGTCTTGTGCGACGAGCGTCTGCATCGTCTGCTCCCAGCGAACCGGCTTCAAGATCTGATCGATCAACAGCTTCTTGATCGACGCGGGATCGGTGTGCGGCTGCGCGGTGACGTTCGCGTAAACCGTCTTCTTCGGAGCGTTGAATGGCACCTTCTCGAGCTCGGCGGCCATGCGGTCGGCGGCCGGCTGCATCAATGGGCTGTGGAACGCGCCCGCGACGACCAGTGGAATCGCTTTGAAACCCGCGGCGCTCGCAACTTCGACGAGCCGCGCGCACGCATCTTTCGATCCGCTCGCGACGATCTGCCCGGGAGCGTTGAAGTTCGCCGGCACGAGCACTTCGCCCTTCGCAGATTGTTCGCAGAGGTTGTTGATCGCGGCTTCATCAGCCCCCATCACCGCAACCATGCTGCTGGGCGTCGCGACCGCTGCTTCCTGCATATACCGACCTCGCGCCGCGACGAGCTTCAATCCTTCTTCGAAGGAGAACACCCCGCCGAGATGCAGCGCGGTGTATTCGCCGAGGCTCAGGCCTGCGTACGCAGTCACCTCTTCGGGATTGACGACGCCCTTCTCCTTCGCCGCCGCGAAGCAAGCAACGCTCGCCACGTAGATCGCGGGCTGACTGATGTCCGTCTGGTTCAAGCGATCTTCGGGGCCGGTGAAGCACAGCGCCTTCAGATCGAAACCGATCACACCGTTCGCGCGATCGAACACCTCGCGCGCCGCCGGCGAGGCATCGTAGAAGTCTTTGCCCATGCCGACGACTTGTGCGCCTTGGCCGGGACAGAGGATGTACGTCTTCTGAGACATTTTCCCGTAGCACGGGCGACCAGCCCGTGCTGCACGCAAATGCACGGGCTGGTAGCCCGTGCTACAAAAAGCTAGATCCGGAAAACGGCATTGGCCCACGTGAGCCCGGCGCCGAAGGCGACGAAAATCACCGCGTCGCCGGGATGCAGCTTGCCCATCCGCCACGCTTCATCGAGCGCGATGGGGATCGACGCCGCGGAGGTGTTGCCGTACTTGTTGATGTTGACGTGCGCCTTCTCCGGCGCCATGTTCAGCTTTTCCATTGCGGAATCGATGATCCGCTGATTGACCTGGTGCGGGACGATCAGCTTCACGTCATCGACGGTCAGCTCGCACGTGCGCATCGCGCTTTCGATCAGCTCTTCAAACTTCTGCACCGCGAACTTGTAGACTTCGCGGCCTTTGATCTGCATGAACTGCTTGCCTTCGCGCACGAGCGATTCGCTGATCGGATGGCGGCTGCCGGGCATGCACTTCATCACTTCGGCGCCGTTGCCGTCCGCATGCAGCGAACTATAAATCAGCCCGCGCTTCGCATCGCTGGTGCGCTGAAGCACAACCGCGCCCGCGCCGTCGCCAAACAGAATGCAGCTGCCGCGATCCTTGTAATCCGTAATTCGGCTGAGCGTCTCGGCGCCGATCACAAGCACGTTTTTGTACTGGCCAGACTTGATGAAGTTCGAGCCGGTGACGATCGCGTAAATAAACCCGCTGCACGCTGCGGACAGATCAAACGCCGCCACGCCGCTCACACCAAGCTGCGCGCCGACGAAGCAGGCGGTCGAGGGGAAGATCATCTCTGGCGTGACGGTCGCGCAGATGATGAGGTCGAGGTCCTGCGGTTGAAGATTCGCGGCCTCCAGCGCCTTCCGCGCCGCCGCGGTCGCGAGCGTCGCGGTCGATTCGCCTTCACTTGCGATGCGACGTTCCTTGATGCCCGTGCGCTGGGTGATCCACTCGTCGTTGGTGTCGACCATCTTCGAGAGGTCGTCGTTGGTCAGACGCTTCTCGGGAAGCTCGCTTCCCGTTCCGACGATGATGGCTCCGTAGGTACTCATGAGACTGACGGCTCGCGCGGCGTCAACGCCGCGGCTAAATGGCTACTGTTCGCCTGGAATGCTCTGCTCGATCCAGTGGACGATCTTCGGGTTTACTTCGCTGTTCACCAGCTGTTTACCCACCCGGATCGCGTTCATGATCGCGCGGGCTTCGCTTTTGCCGTGACAGATGATGCAGTATCCACCGACGCCGAGCAATGGAGCACCGCCGTACTCCTGCCAGTCGTGCTTGGCGTAAATCTTCTTCATCACCGGCTTGAACTGATCGATCAGCTCCGGCGAAATCTCCTGCAGCTCCGCGAGAATCGTCTGGAAAAGGCCTTCGCTCATCCCTTCGATGAACTTCAGCACGATGTTTCCGACGAAGCCGTCGCAGACGACGACGTCGACCGTGCCCTTGAACAGGTCACGGCCTTCGACGTTGCCGACGAAATTGATCAGCGGCTCGTCGCGCATCAGCTGGCGAGCCTCTTTGACCATCGTGGTGCCCTTGGCGTCTTCCTCGCCGATGCTCAACAGGCCCACGCGCGGATTATCGATTCCGCAGACGGCGTGGCAATACGCGCCGGCCATGATCGCATACTGCTGAAGGTGACGCGGCTGGGGCGCGATGTTCGCGCCGACGTCGCAGATTGTCACTGGCCCGTGAAACGTCGGAAGCACCACCGCGATGCCGGGACGACTCACACCTGGCAATGTTCGCATGCGCAATTGAGCGGCCGCGACGCACGCACCGGTGTTGCCGGCGGAGATCGCAACTTCCGCGTCGCCCTTCGCGACCAGCTTGCACATCACCGAGATGGAGCTGTCGGGCTTATTGCGGATCGCTTCGACGGGAGAGTCGTCCATCTCGACGACCTGCGTCGTCGCGACGACCTGGTAATGCTGTTTTTGATCGGGGGGAAGTTCGCTCTGGGTGAGCGCGTCGTTGATGATCTTCTCGTCGCCGACGAGGTAGATGATGTCCCCGCCCTCGAGGAGTGGCGCAGCTTGAAAGCACCCCTTGAGAATCGCGGTCGGCGCCTTATCGCCGCCCATGACATCCACCGCAGCTCGCACCGCTATCCTCCGAGTCCCTGAAGGTTATTGCACAAACAACTAAGCTTGTTCCGTTTCGACCTGCAGGGCAAGCTTCGGGTTCACGTAACCACAGTTGTCACAAGCACAATGCGGCAGCTTCGCATTGCCGCACTGGGGACAACGCACGTAATGAATGGGCTTCAACGCGTGATGCGAGCGACGCTTGCGCTTGCGCGATTTGCTGATCCGTTGGACCGGCTGCATGACAGACTCCTGTGCGATTTATCCCACAGACGCGGGAAAGTTTCGCACCTCTCAGACAACGACTTCACTCGATATAAAAAGCAACGGCGGGCTAAACCCGCCGCTCCAATGGGGTTGGTACGTTATGGGCGATCCCCGGTTCTGTCAAGCGAACCATGGACCCGAGCCAGATCGTCGTGTTTTCATTCAACGCCCAATTTGATACGGTGCCGTCTGAGGGGCCTTTCCGATGTGCAACCGCTTTATCATCGTTGAACCGCTTGAAGGTCGGACCCTTTTCGCGATCGCGACACCCGTGCTCGATCACGATCTGACCTTCGCCTCGTCGCAGCTCAAGCAGACGATGGCCGATCTGAACAATTCGACCAGCTTGGAAGTCAACCGGACCGACGCCACCGGTCACTGGAAAACGGTGACGCCAAGCGACTGGACTAGCGGATTCCTGCCGGGCGCGATGTGGGAAATGTACCAGGCGACGGGCGATTCGTTCTGGAGCACGCAGGCGAAAGCGTGGACCGTGCCGCTGGCGGGCCAGACCTCGCAGGAAGGCGATCTCGCTTTCCGCTTTATGACGACGGACGAGCCGTTGTATGAGTTAACGAGTGACCCGGCCTATCGCCAGGTGCTGCTCGATGCGGCGGCGTCGAAGAACGCGATGTGGAACGAAACCGTCGGCGCGTTCGAAACCACGTGGCACCAATCGACGTCGGGCGACCCACGCGCGAACTTCGGCGTGATCATGGATCAGACCACCGACATGCAGCTGCTGCTCTGGGCCGCGAAGCAGACGAACAGCCAGACCTATATCGATCGCGTGACGCGCCACGTGCAAAATGTGATCCAGTACATGGTGCGTCCCGACGGCGGGACGTTTGGTTGGGGATTCTTCGATCGCAACACAGGCGATTTCATCGACGGCGAATCGTACCAGGGCTATTCGAACGACAGCACATGGTCGCGCGGACAGGCGTGGGCGATTTATAGTTTTACTGAGCTGGCGAAAGAGCTTAACTCGCCCGACATCCTCGCCGCCGCGGAGAAGGTCAGCGATTACTTCATCAATAACCTGCCAAGCGACTACGTTCCTTATTGGGATTTCAACGATCCATCGATCCCGAACACGTATCGCGACAGCTCCGCCGCGGCGATCGCGGCGAGCGGGTTCATCCAGCTCAGCCAGCTCGTGACCGATCCAACGGCCTCCGCGAAATATCTCACCGCCGCGGAGCACATTATCACGTCGCTCTCAAGCCCAAACTATCTCGCAGAAGGTTCAACCAGTCGCGGCATCCTGCTCCACGGCGCGCAGAACGTGCCGAACGATCCGAACAAATACGGTGACGACGTCTCGCTCATCTTTGGCGATTACTATTTCCTCGAAGCGATCAACCGCTATCGGGCACTCTCGCAGCCCACCGGCCGGCTTTCCGGATTCTCCTTCGATGATGCAAACAAGAATGGCATTTACGACGCCGGCGAAACGCGCACGAGTGGGAAGACGATCTTCCTGGACACCAACAACAATGGCGTTCTCGATTCCGGGGAGACTTCGACCGTTACCGACGCCAGCGGCTATTACAGCTTCTTCAATCTCCCGGCCGGCACGTACCACGTGCGCAGGGTTTTTCCGGCCGGCTACACCTACAGCACCGCGCCGATAGACCTCACGCTCGCAGACGGGCAGTTGGTGAACAATCTCGCCATCGGTTCCAAACCTTTCACCGCCACGGCGACCGCGTCGCTCTCGGGCTTCACGTTCGACGACACGAATCAAAACGGCCAGTTCGACACCGGCGAGAAGAAGACCAGCGGCAAAACCGTCTTCCTCGACACGAACAACAACGGCAAACTCGACAGCGGGGAAAAGTCAGTCAAAACCGACGCGAATGGAAACTTCAGTTTCACAAAACTCGCCGCCGGCACATATCACGTGCGTCGCGTCTTCCCGTCGGGCTACACGTATAGCACGCAACTGATCGACGTGACGCTCGCGGACGGACAAGCGATCGCGGGCCTGACGATCGGATCGGAACCGACGTCTTCGCCGCCTCCTCCTCCACCGCCGCAAACAGGCACGATCAGCGGATTTTGTTTCAATGACACGGACAAGGACGGCGTGTTCGACAGCAATGAGACAAAGACCGGTGGGAAAACCGTCTTCCTCGACTCCAACAACAACGGCAAGCTCGACAGCGGCGAGAAATCGCAGGTCACCAATTCAAGCGGGACCTTCTCGTTCACCGGACTCACGGCCGGTACATACCATGTCCGCCGCGTGTTTCCGTCGGGCTACACCTACAGCACCGCCCTCGCAGATGTGAACCTGACGTCAGGCCAGACCGTCACGAACATCGCAATCGGATCAAAACCAACCACGTAGGGTCCGCTTCAGCGGACCGGTTACTCATGTGCTGGCACCGGAGAATAACCGGTCCGCTGAAGCGGACCCTACAAGAGTGCGGAGAACGAACGTTACGACCCCGGCACCCACTTCCCCTTCACGCGCTTCATGTCCGACGACGCCGCGCCATCCAATCGAATCCGATTCACCTTCGCATGATCGTCATCGATCTTCACGACCTTCACCTTCAGCACCTTCGTCCACTCAAACCAGAAGGTGTTCCGCAGCACGCGGACGAAAAGGTCGTCCGTGCTCAGGTTCTTTGCCTGCTCAGGTGTGAGGTGAAGCTGGCTTATGAACTGCTCGCGCGTTTGATCCGCGGGTGTCGCTTGAAAATCTTCACCCTGGCTCATGTAGCGCACCATCGGCAGCAGGTTTCCCCGCAGCGTTTCGTGGTGGAGGTAGTTCATCAGCGCCTGCGGATCGCCGCTCGCCATCTTCGCGTCATCTACTTCCTGTTTCACATTTACGATGTCCGCCGGTGTGACGAGTCGTGGAATCACGAGTTGAAAGAGGTAGCTCGCATGGGTGGCGCGCATGAGCGGCGGCATGAAATCCTCGCTCGCGCCGGCGACGGATGTGAACTGGCCGTCGACGGTGATCGTGTCCTGATCGCGAATGTGGATCTTCAGCCCCAGATCCCCTTCGAGCATAAACCCGCGTTCGTCGCAGCGGACGACGCACGGCCCGGCGGTCTCGACGTCGTCGCCGTTCGGTTGCGCACCCTTGGCGCAGATCCATAGTTCAACCTGGCCGGGCGCGCCGGTCGATTCCCGGTCGAGGATCTGCTGCCCGACAAGAACCGGTTTAGTCGTCGGGTTCTGCGCGTGCGCAACAGCGCACATGAAACACATCACGATGAGAAGGGTTGTTCGCACGAGAAAAATACGCTACGGAACCGTCGCCGTTGCAAACGACCGGGCCCAATCGAGCGCCTCCCGTATTTTCGAAGGATCCTTTCCGCCCGCCTGCGCCATCTGCGGGCGCCCACCACCCCCGCCGCCGACAATCTTCGCGGTCTCACGCACCCAATCGCCGGCCTTCAAGCCTTTCCTAATCAGATCCTCGCTCACCGACGCGACAATGCTGACCTTCTCGTCCGCCGCCGATGCAAGCAGGATCGCATGGCTCGGCGCGCGTTTGCGCAGCGCATCCATGCCGTTGCGAAGCTGCTCGTCGGTGGCGCCCATTATTTCTCCAACAATCAATTTGCCCTCTCCGATTGCGGACGACTTCGAAAGCAGTTCGCTCGTCGCGCTGCCGATGTCGATCGACCCCGCCGCGCTCTTCTTCGCCTTGTCCCACGCCTTGCGCTTCGCCTGCAGATCGAGCAATCCCTTCTGCACCTTCCGCTTCACAAGCAGCGGAAGCGTGTCGCTGCTCGAGAGCGTCTGCAGTTTTTCCGAAAGCGATGACGAATCTTCTTCCGTCACGCTCGCAATTGATTCGACGAGCTTCATCGCCTCGTCGGCCTGCTTCTGGGCGGCGACCGCATGATCACCGGTGAGCGCCACAAGTCGGCGAATCCCTTTGCTCACCGATTCTTCGCTTGCGATGACGAATCGCTCGATATCGCCGGTGTTTTTCAGGTGTGTTCCGCCGCAGAACTCGACGGAATATCCTCGCCAATCCGCTTTCGATGGATCCGCGAGCAAATCCTTCACCGGCTGCCCGATTGAAACCACGCGAACCATCGGCGGATACTTCTCGCCGAACACGGCGCGCAGGCCGTTGATCTTCAGCGCCTGCTCCTGCGGCGCTTCCTCTGCGTACACCGGCATCTTCTTCGCGATGCCTTCGTTCACGAGCATCTCGACCTTCGCCAGTTCGTCTTCACTCAGCGCCTTCGGCTGCGAGAAATCGAACCGCAACTTCTCCGGATCGACAAGCGATCCCTTCTGCTGCACACCTTCACCGAGCACTTCACGCAGCGCCCAATTCGCAAGATGCGTGGCGGTATGATTTTTCTCCGTCCGCGGACGCACTCCCGCAAGCGTCGCGGTCACATGATCGCCGACCTTCAGATGGCCTTCGATCATGTTCCCCACGTGCAACACAAACCCGCCCACGTTTTTCGCGGTCGAAACATCCATCACCGCGCCGCTGCTGCTGCGCAATTCCCCCGTATCGCCAACCTGGCCACCCATCTCGGCGTAGAAGTTCGTCCGATCGAGAATCACCGCGACGCCCTGCCCCGCCGCCTCGGCGCCGTGCGTCGATTCGATCAGCTGACTGCCATCCCAGATCCCGCGAACAGTTGCGCCAATCGGCTGAGCATTGAACTTCGCGGAATCATCCGTCGCCTCGAGGCCGCCATCCTTCAACTTCGCCAACACATCCGGCGGAAGTTCGAACAATCGCGACGCACCTTCTTTGCCACCTGCGCGAGCGCGCTCTTTCGCTTCCTCCATCAGCTTTTCATAGCCGTCGATGTCGACTGTCATGCCCCGCTCTTCGGCCATGATTCGCGTAAGATCTATCGGAAACCCATAGGTATCATGGAGCATGAAAGCATCTTGTGCCCGGATCACGGGATGCGCCCACTTGAGTCCAGGTGCCCCAATTACCTGTCCATCCTTGATCTCGAATACCCAGTTTTGGCCGCTCCGACGATCCGTCACCGAGGTGTCAACTTTGAAAGGCGATTGACTCACTACCGTTTGTCGTACGCTGCAGTCTGGATGATGCCGCATGATTGCGTCGAGAATTGCGGCTTCCTGCGCTATCTGAGCTCTAGCAATACCACGGTCCAGGGTCCGCCCGAAGCTCACTTCTTCGTCCTTGATCACCTCCGCCACGCGCTGCGGATTTTTCTTCAGTTCCGGAAATGCATCGCCCATCGCATCGACAACAACCGGCACAAGCGTATGAAGAAACGGCTCGCGCAGCTCAAGCTGCTGCCGACCGAATCGCACCGCACGACGAAGAATTCGCCGCAGCACGTATCCCCGTCCCTCATTGCTCGGATCGGCGCCGTCTGTCATCGCGAACGTGAGACAGCGAATGTGATCGGCGATCACGCGAAAGGCGATGTCGCTTCGCAGCTGCGCATCGGCAGCTTCCGCCACCGGATCGGCGGCGTTGGTCTTCGGATATTTTCCGGTGTACGTGCGCCCGCTCAATTGCTTGAGCGCATCCCAGAACGGATGAAAGAGGTCGATCGCGTAATTGTCGTCCACGCCCTGCAGCACCTGCGTGATGCGCTCGAAACCCATCCCGGTGTCGACGTGCTGTTCCGGCAGCGTCGTCAGCGATCGATCAGGATTCCGGTTGTATTGAATGAAAACGTTATTCCAGATCTCCATTACCCGCGGATCTTCGCCGCTCAAGACGGTCGGTCCGCCGGTCTTATCCGGCGTGCGATCGATGAAAATTTCGGTGCACGGGCCACACGGACCCGTGTCGCCCATTTCCCAGAAGTTGTCCTTCCCGCCGTAATGAATGCGGTCGTCGGAAATCCCCGCGACTTCGCGCCAGATCTGCGCAGCCTCTTCATCGCGCGGCACGCCCGAATCGGGATCGCCCGCATGCACCGAAACATGCAAGCGCGTCGGATCGATCTTCCACACCTTAGTCAGCAATTCCCACGACATCTCAATCGCGCCGCGCTTGAAATAGTCGCCGAAGCTCCAGTTGCCGAGCATCTCGAAGAACGTGTGATGCCGCCGCGAACGACCGACGTCATCCAGATCATTGTGCTTTCCCCCGGCGCGGATGCACTTCTGCGTGTTCGCGGCGCGTTTCCACGGCGCCTTTTGCGTGCCGAGGAAATACGGCTTGAACTGATTCATCCCCGCGTTGGTGAAGAGCAGCGTCGGGTCATCGTGTGGAACGACTGGCGAGCTCGGCACGAACGTGTGGCCGTGCTTCTGCACGAAAAAGTCGATGTACTGCTGGCGAATTTCTTTCGATGTCATAAAGATCACGCTCACATGGGATCGAAGCGGGGATTATTCACGAGACGCGAACCACACTCAAGCGAGCGATTCAAATGAGCGAGCAAGATCCGACCGAGCGCTATTACGACGAGCACGCGGACGCATTCTCCGCGCGAACCATGTCGCGAACGCTGGACGAGACCTATCCGCGGTTTCTCGCCATGCTGAAGCCGGGCGCGCACATTCTCGACGCCGGTTGTGGTTCCGGCCGCGACACGAAGGCTTTTCTCGATCTCGGCTATAAAGTGACTGCCTTCGATGCCTCAAAGGAAATGGCGAAGCTTGCGGAGAAATACACCGGCCATCCGGTTCGCGTCATGCGATTTGCCGACGTGAATGATCGCGAAACATACGACGGAATCTGGGCATCGGCGTCGCTGCTGCACGTGCCCGATCGCGAAATCGACGATGTGCTGAGCCGACTCGCGCGTGCGCTCAAGCCAGGCGGCGCACTGTACATGACGGTAAAATTCGGCGATGGTGAGCGCATCAACATCGACGGCCGACTCTTTAACGATTACACGCCGAAGCGCCTTCGCGAAACGCTCGCCCGCCAACCTCTGCTCGAAGGAATCGAAACCTCGCAGCAAGGTGACACGCGCCCCGGCTCTGAAGATCAACAATGGACGCACGGCATTGCCCGCCGGCGTCTGCTCCCCTCTCCTGATTTGTAGGGTCCGCTTCAGCGGACCGGTTATTTTTTCGTTTCAAAACAATACAAGTAACCGGTCCGCTGAAGCGGACCCTACTTGAGCGCCTCGATCATCGCCCGCGAGATTTGTTTGGCTTGTGGCGAGCCGACGATCGACCCGTGCGTGAAGCCTGGGAGGATCTGAACATTTCCGCCCGCATTGAGCGAATCGAGTTCTTCCTTCAACGCGACGACGGCCTCGTTCAGGTAATACGTGTCCGCATCACCGACGATGACATGAATCCGATCTCGGAACATCGGCGCATAATGCTTCGGATCGCGCTTCACGAGATCGACGATGTCATATCGGCGATACGAATCGGCCTCGGCGCGATTGATGGCGCCGGTGATCGGGTCGAAGAGCACGTTCGCATTCCCTCTCGAATCGCGATGGCCCCACACTGCCTGCCATGAATCCCATTGCTGATCGGATGCGTTGTCCGGGCCGAGCACTTCTTCGATCCGGTTCTCCTCGCGAACGGTCGCCTTTCCGTTGCGAACGGTCGAAACCTCGCCGCCATTCTGCACGTACGCGTTGTCGAAGTCGTAGATGTTGAGCCGCAAAACGTGATGAAAATCAACCGGGTCCGGCGAGAGAGCCCAGCAGCCGGCGAACGTTTCTGGATACTGCGTCGCCAGCCACAGCGCCGCCCAACCACCCGAAGAATGCCCGCGAATGACGCGACTGCGCGGCGAGGAGATCAGGTTGAATTTCGCTTCGAGCGCGGGAATCAATTCGTTGATCACCGCATCGCCCCAGGGGCCGTTGACGTCCGAATTCGCGAGTAGCGTGTGGCCGTGAACGAATTCGGGATCGATGACGATCCAATACGCCTTTCGCGAAAGCTCCAGTGCATCGGCATCCTTTGAATTCGCCCGCGAGTTGTGACGCTCGTACGCGGCCAGCGCGGTGCCACCGAAACCGGGCACTTCATAGACCGCCGGGTAATGAACGTTCGGATCGAAATCGAGCGGCTGCACGACACCGGCCGTCAGAAACACATCGCGATGGTGGAATTTCGAGAGCAACGCCGAGCGCAGACGAAAGAGCGTCACCGCCGGCGAGGGTTTGATCTCTCGCGGACTTGTTTCGTGAGTGAGCGATAGTTTGACGACTTGCTTCGGATCATCGCTCGCGGTGAATGCAACCGGATCCGAATACTGATTGCCCGCTTCGTTGTGCCACGAGCCAGTCTCGTGGTGCGCGATCAGCGCCGCCTGCGCGCGGTATGTCCCCGCGAGCAATTTGCTCGGCGCATCGGGAAATGCCGTCGCGCGATCATCGATGGTGAACGAACCGTTTGTCGCGGCATGATCGAGATCGATGCCATACATCGGCTGCGGCTTGGACCAGAATGGTCCGCTGATGGGTGGCACTTTCCCGTCGATTCCGCTTCCGTCTTTGATGAGGAAAACGATTAAGCGACCGACCGGCGTATCGCCCTCGGATGTCACACGAAACTGAATTGCGAAAACGTGGAGCGGCAGGAGGACGAGCGATAGCACGAATGAATGAGCGATGCGATGCGCCATAGAGGCATGCATTCTACGGTGCGTTGATTGCGTGAAGATGATCCGGCAGTGGCACTTAAGTCCCACCGCCAGTTTAGTGCGTATCGACGTTTGCCAGCGCGCCGACCGATGCGGCTTGCTCGATCGAACATTTCTCGGCCGGCGTGTCGTTCACGATCGTCTGCAGATCCTTGATCGCGCTGACTGCCTTGCCCGCGACGGCGGTGATGATCGTGCCGGTCGTGATGCCTTCCTTGACCGCGGGGCTGTTCTTTTCGACCGCGAGGACAATGAGTCCGCCGGTCGGCTTGGCTTTCGCGGGCTGCGTGTTGCCGTTCGTCCAATTCGCGGGAACCGGACCGATGAGCATCCCGCGCCAGCGGAAGCGCTGGTTTTCGCGCGTCACCGCGATATTCGGCAGCGAGCGCTTGCGAACCGAGACTTCGACGGTCAGGCGCTTCCCACTTCGCAGCAATTCGAGTTTTGTCGGCGCTTCGATCGAAGCCATGCCCACCATGTCGATGAACTCGTCGCTCGTGTGGACCGACCGGCCGTTGACCGAGAGAACGACGTCGTCAATCTTCAAAGCCTGCGACGATGGCGAATTCGATTCGATGGAATCGATCATCACGCCGAGATCGCCGGTGATTCCAATCTCGTGCCGCTCGCGCTCGCTGGGCGTGCTGACGACGACGCCGAGATAGCCGTACACCACTTCGCGGCCTTCCTTGATCATCTGCACCTTCTGCAGAATCGCAGGCGTCATTGGCATGGCGAAGCCGATGCCGTTCGTCTGCTTTTGCGGAAGGATGACGGCGGTGTTGATGCCGATCACTTCGCCCTTGAGGTTAAAGAGCGGCCCGCCGGAGTTGCCGGGGTTTATCTCTGCCGTTGTCTGGATGAGACCGGTGTAGAGGCGATTTTCTTTGCTCGCGAGTTTCGGCAGAGCGCGATCGAGCGCGCTGATCACGCCGACGCTCATGCACATCTCGCCTTCACCGGAGAGGCCGTACGGATTCCCGACCGCGATGTTCCACTGTCCGCGGCGGAGCGTTTCCGGTTTCGCGAAAGTGACAGGCGTCATGTTCGTCGCGGGGACTTTCAGCACAGCCAGGTCCGCCCGCGGGTCGGAGCCGATCACAATCGCGGGGAGAACTTTCTTCTGATCGGTGGTGACCCAGATCTGTTCCGCGTCGCCGATCACGTGTTCGTTGGTGAGGATGTAGCCAGCGCGATCGATAACGAAACCGGTGCCGACCGTCCGCGTGGTGCGATCGAGAATGTTTTCGAGCTTCTCGCCGTTGAGCGAATCGGCGTGCACCGAGTCTTCAGAATCGGCCGCGGAGACGGATGCGGAGATCGCAACGACGGACGGCGCAACCCGTTTAGTGATGGCGGCGAACTGGTCTTCAAGGCCCGCGAGTTCGATCGTTTCGGAGGAATCGACGAGATCGACTTTGGTGCTGGAGACGGTGGAGTTTTCCTGGGCGACGGCTTGCGAAAAAGTGGAGGGAGCGAGACTGATCGCGCCGACGAGCGCGAATCGAGCGCACTGCCCCCAAATGGAGTTTGCGCGTGCCCCGCGTACAACCATTCGGACCCCGAACAAATAGCCCATAGCACTGACCGTGTTCTAAACGACCGAACACAGAGCGCCGGTGTGTTGCCCAACAGACCGGCGTTGGCGAGCCTTATAGCAAGCCAGGGGCCGCCGCGAAAGGGAGTCGTCCGATATCGCGGGAACCTGTTGAATAATAGGCAGGAATCGGGGTTTTTTCGCGATAGAGGTGAGGTGAATCACCCGTCGCCTCCGACGCGTCCGCTGCTTGAGCCGAACGCGTCGGAGGGACGGGTGCTTAAAGACTAGGCACCGGCTTCCGCGGTCGAATCCGCAGCTTCCAATTCCTTCTTATTATTCAGCAGGCCCTTGCTCTCGAGCACGGCCGTCCGAATTTCATCGGCAAGATCCTTATTGTCCGATAGAAACTGCTTCGCATTTTCTCGGCCCTGGCCGAGGCGGGTGGTCTTGTAGTTGTACCAGGCCCCGCTTTTTTCGACGACATTGGCCAATGCGGCAAGATCCAGCAGGTCCCCTTCGTAGCTGATTCCGCGGTCGTACATGATGTCGAATTCGGCATCACGGAACGGCGGAGCGATCTTATTCTTCACCACGCGAGCGCGGGTACGGGAACCGATCGAGGTTTCCGCTTCCTTGATCGTCTGCGTGCGGCGCACGTCGATACGGATCGACGCGTAGAACTTCAGCGCGCGGCCGCCCGGTGTCGTTTCCGGATTGCCGAACATCACGCCGATCTTTTCGCGGATCTGATTGATGAAGATGACCGTGCACTTGCTCTTGGCGATGGCGCCGGTGAGCTTTCGCAAAGCCTGGCTCATGAGGCGAGCCTGCAGGCCGACGTGCGAATCGCCCATTTCGCCTTCGATTTCCGCCCGCGGAATCAGGGCCGCGACGGAGTCGACGACAATCACGTCCACCGCGTTCGAGCGCACGAGCAGCTCGCAGATTTCCAGCGCCTGTTCGCCGGTGTCCGGCTGCGAGACGAGCAGGTCTTCGAGCTTCACACCGAGGCGCTTGGCCCATGAAGGATCGAGGGCGTGTTCGGCGTCGATGAACGCGGCCACGCCACCGAGCTTTTGCGTGCTGGCGACGATGTGCAAGCAGAGCGTGGTTTTACCACTGGACTCCGGCCCGAAGATTTCGAGCACGCGGCCGCGCGGCACGCCACATCCGCCGAGCGCGATATCGAGCGAGAGCGAGCCGGTTGGGATGCCGTCGATGTTGGCCGGCTTCTCGCCGTCCAGCTTCATCACGGACCCTTTGCCGAATTGCTTTTCGATCTGCTGAACGGCACGAGACAGTGCCGATTCGCGCGCGGGGTCACGCGGGCCGTCCGGATCTCGGGATTCATTGGGATTGCGGGGCTCGTTACGGACGGGCGCGGACTTTTCCTTCGCCTTTTCGGGGAATCTAGCCACGGTGTGGCTCCTTTCAGATATTCGCCGGGTATGTTTGTCAGCCGGCGGTGTGCGACGCAGTCGGATAGGGATCCGTGCCTCGCACGAGCGGTGACTTGGGTGCGGGCCAGGAATCCATTTCCCGACGTCCGCTTCTGGTTGAGGATGCGTTTGTTCTTGTCGAGAATCCCCTGCCGCGACTCGACTGAGCTCGTCGAAGTCTGAAGCGGCCGGGCCTCGATGGGAACATCCGCACTAATCTCAACCCACACTGAACTCGACGGAAGTCACCTCACCGTCCCTGTTCAGTGTTTGTTTGGACACGAATTGTAGACTCAATCGACCTAACTGCAACCTAAAATTTAGAAAAATTTTTATATGGCGTCTCACGTCATTCAGGAAGCGCCGGCTGCGTCGTCGCGGGATCGTTCCGTGCAACGATCCGAACGTCTTTCAGCAGCAGCGCCCCCCGCTGATACAGGGTGTCCTCGTACTTCTTCATCAGTTGCGCCTTCATCGGGGGCGGTGCGTTCGACGCGTTCAAATACTGCGTGTGTTGCAGTAACGATTCGAGTTGCGGCTCCGTGATTGTCGCGACATCCGGAAGTTGGCTGGCGATATATCTCTTCCGCCCTTCCAACTCCGCGACATCGACCATCACCGTAGACATGTCCTCGGTAAATCGCGCGAGAATGTCCGAGCCGTTGCTCTGGCGAAGCAACTCCTTTCGCTCCGCGACGCGAGCCTTCGCTTCCGCGACTTTCCCTTCGGCCTCTTCGACTTCCGAATTCGATGCAGCTTTGTTCTTTATCAATTCCTCCACGCGCTTCACTCCGGCGAGCCGTGCATCCACGATTTTATTCAGCTGGTCCAGCACCTCGTCCTGCTGAACTTTGTCGGACAACGTCGTTTTGATTTCATCCATCTGCGCCGCGAGTGCCTTACGACGCTCCTGCTTCGCGTAAAGTTCCATATCGATCCGCTGACGCTCGAGCTCTAGCGCTTTCATCTTTTCGCTCATGAGCTCGCGGCCGAGTTTCTCTTCGCTCGCCGCAAGCGAATTCAGAAGCAACATCTCACTGTTAACCTTCGTGAACTGCTTCGCGAGATCATCGAGCTTGGCTTTCCGCTCCGTTTCTGGCAGCTTTAGCGACGGCGCAAACTCCTTCTTCAATGTCTCAGCCACCACCGCCGCACGGTCCTTGTCGACCTCGGCGAGCCAATGATCGCCCAATCGGATGGCGCGCACACCGCCGTAAAATCCCGGGGCGGTTGGAGGGATTTTGCTGACCGCCTCGTTCCATGCACGTTGTAGAAGCGTTTCCACCGCGAGTGTGTCATTGTTGTCCGCGGGCTGACCGAAGGTCGGCTGCGCTTCCGGAGAGAGCTTCTGAAATGGCACGAGAATCAGCTCGACCAGTTCTGGCTGTGCCGACATTCCCTCAGCACCCGCCATATCGCCTGGAATAGCGGTGGTCGTAGGAACCCCGGACCTGGTGACTCCGCCACGGGGCTGCGCAATGGTATTAAATACAATCACAATTGATGCGAGCAGGATCACAGGTGTCTTCATCTTCGTGCTCCCTGTTCATCGGGTGAGGCGTTGTCGAGCGACCTCTGCCGACGGCGTATCCGGAAAATAAGCGACCACTTCACGGTAGACGTTCTGCGCCGGCTCGTTACCCGCGGTTTGGGCAATGCGGTTCGCCTGGTAGACCATCGCGAACGCGGCGTTTTCGAGCTGCTGATTGGCTTCGTCAGTGGGATCGGGCAACGCCCCGCGCCGACGCAGTGCGATCTCACGACGCGTCTGGTCTTCGACCTTCACCAGTTTGTTCACGAGCGATTCGCGACGATCGATCTCTGCGTCGATCGATTTTAATTCTGCTTCAATCGCAGCGACCGAGTGCCCCGAATACTCGATGCGCGGAGCGGACCGAACCACCGTCGCCCGTTGATCCTTCGCCAGCATCCCCAAGAGCGCTGCGCTCGCGACGACGACCACCGCAAGTGATCGAATTGCGACGCGACGAACTCTCCGCCGATGCACGCGCTCGTAGATCGCATCGACGTTTAAGTCTCTTGTCGTCGCTCGCGCCGTCCGATCGGCGTCGCGAAGGAATTGTTCGAGCGGTTCGTTCATGATTCGAGCATCTCACGCAGCTTCTCCCGGCCGCGATGCAGTCGCACGTCGAAGGCGCTGCGCGAGATCGAGAGCATCGAGCAAATGTCCTCCACCTCCAGCTCTTCGAGATATCGCAGCACGATCACCTCGCGAAGTTTCTGTGGCAGCGACGCGACTGCATTTCGAATTTGCTGATGCGATTCGCGCTGGTCCGTCGTCGCATCCCAGACTCCTTCATCAGCGGCGCGCTCGTTTCTCTTCAGAAACTTGAGCTGCAACACATTTCGCAATCGATTACGACGGCATCGGCTGATCGTCAGCTTCATCAGCCACGTCGCAAAATTACTTTCACTTCGAAACCTTTTCAGACTCTCAAGTGCCACAACGAAAACGTCCTGCACGATGTCCTCGACTTCGCCGCGATAGCCGATCAGTCGCCGTGCCAGCCGCGTCACGCGCGACTCATGCATTTCGATTAATTGCCGAAATGCCTCGCGATTGCCGGCGATCGCGTTTTCGACGAGACGCGCTTCGCAGAACATCGCGCCGCGCGCTTCCGGCGACACGGGCGGCTCGTCGAAGCAATTCGCCTTCACCGAAATGGTTAGAGCATCCAGCCGCATCGTTCTTACAAACGCATTTTCAATGGTTTGCGAAAAACGCCCCGCTGCAATTGTAACCAGGGCTGGTGCCATATGATGAGATACTGTCGCGACAGCACGCCAGAATGTTCTGCTGAGATCCGCGGAAAAAAGCTCAAGTTTTCGGCGAAAAAATGAAATTCACGGCTTTCGGCGTCGCTCTCTTGTCTGATCGAACGCGCGAGTTCGATTAAAAATAAATTGCAACGGCCGTGGCACGGTATGTGTCGGTTGCCCGGCCCCGCAGTGGGTAGTTCTGTAGTAATTGTTTTTGTAAGGGAAGTGCACCTATGCGTTTTTCATCTGTTGTCGTTTGTGGTTTGGGGGTTACTGCGCTTGTCGTTGCTCCCAGCGCACAAGCCGGTTTCACGAGCTTCACGACGGGAGCCGCGCACAACAAAGGACACGAAGGGATCATCGAACATTTTTATGGCGGAGATTTCACAGCAAATGGTTTGAGCTTCAGCAACGGTACCATTAACGCCGAGCGCGTCGCGGATACCGGGACGTCGAACGATCAGCTCTTCAAAGCCGGGAATTTTGATGTGCAAACCGTCGCGAGCTTCGGCGTCGCGGATCAACATTTCGGCTATCTCACCGGCTCGAGCGGCGGCTCGTACACCAATCTCATCGACGTGAGCGGAAAGGTTACGGCGCGACCGGCAGCGCGAACAACGTGAACGTGCCTGGCGACACGCTGCGCTTCGCCCGCACCGGCAGCACCGGCACGCAGACGTCGCAGAACTCGGACAACTTTGATCTGCGCGATCACCTGATCTCGTACAAGATCACGGGACTTGCCGGCCAGAAGGACGACACGTATCTGCTCTTCTGGGAAGACCTCAATGCCGGCCGCAATCAAATGCCCGGCAAGGCCGCGACGAATTACAACGATCTCGTCGTGCAGGTGAGCTACAACGGCGCTAGCACCGGCGGCGGCGCGGTTTCCGTCCCGCTTCCGAACCCGGCCTACGCCGGCTTCGCGATGCTCGGCGCGATCGGCAGCTTCGGCTTCCTTCGTCGCCGCAAGCTGATCTAACGAACGATCGGCGCAAGATAAACTTTCAGACGCAGCGACTGCGGCGAAAAAATTGGATGTACGCCGCGGTCGCTGTTTTTTTAACAACCGATGAACACGGATGAACACGGATAGGAACGACGTGAGAGATAAGAGATGAGAGAAAGGCATTGCGTCGCTTTTCTCATCTCTCCTTTCTCATCTGTGTCCATCTGTGTCCATGTGTGTTTCCATATTTTGCAATCCGCCGACACTTCGTGTAGTACGTCCAGATGCTCCACGACGAAGTCATTCCGATTCTGGATTTTGGGTCGCAATATGCGCAGCTGATCGCGCGGCGGGTGCGCGAAGCGGGCGTGTATAGCGAGCTTGTCCGGCCGGATATTCCACTCGAAGAACTGAAGAAGATGTCGCCGAAGGGGTTGATCCTGAGCGGCGGGCCGAGCAGCGTCTATGAGCCCAATGCGCCCAAGAGCGATCCGCGGATTTTTGAACTCGGCGTGCCGGTTCTGGGGATCTGTTACGGAATGCAGCTCGCGTCGCAATTGCTCGGTGGACAGGTGAAGCCCGCGAAGGCGCGAGAATACGGTCGGGCGAAATTGCATGTCACGCAGAACGATCCGTTTCTCAAAGGTTTGCCCGCGGACATGAGCGTGTGGATGAGCCACGGCGATCAGGTGCACGATCTGCCGAAAGATTTTCTCCCGCTCGCGACGACGCCGACGTGCCCGTACGCGGCGGCGAAACATCGAACGATTCCGTTCTACGGCGTGCAGTTCCACCCCGAGGTCACGCACACGCCCCGCGGCGAGCAGATCTTCCACAACTTTTTGTACGAGATCTGCAAATGCGCCGGCTCGTGGACGATGGGCAATTTCGTCGAGCAGGCCGCCGAGCGCGTTCGCAAGCAAGTGGGCAAAGCGAAAGTGATCTGCGGATTGTCCGGCGGAGTCGATTCATCCGTCGTCGTGGCCTTGCTTCACAAGGCGATCGGCAACCAGCTTGTCTGCATTTTCGTCGACAATGGCTTGCTGCGAAAAAATGAGCGCGAGCTGGTCGAGTCCACTTTCCGCCACCACTTCAAGATCGAACTGCACGTGTCGGACGCGTCGAAGCAGTTCTTGACCGAGCTGAAAGGCGTGACCGATCCGCAACAGAAGCGGAAGATTATCGGGAAGGAATTCATCGAAGCGTTCAAGCGCGAGGCCGAGACGATCGCCGACGCGAAATTCCTCGCCCAAGGCACGCTGTATCCCGATGTGATCGAATCGGGTCACGGCTACGCGGGCACCGCGGCCAACATCAAGCTGCACCACAACGTCGGCGGGCTGCCGGAACAACTCGGCTTCGAGCTCGTCGAGCCGTTGCGCGAATTGTTCAAAGACGAAGTGCGACAGCTGGGTGAAGTTCTGGGGTTGCCGGAGAACATCGTCTGGCGACATCCGTTCCCGGGTCCGGGGCTGGCAGTTCGCGTGATGGGCGAAGTGACTGAAGAGCGCCTTCGCGTGCTTCGCGACGCGGACGAGATCGTCCTCGAGGAGCTGATCGCCGCGAACTTATATCGCAAAACCGCCCAGGTGTTTGCGGTGCTGCTCCCGATCGGCACGGTCGGCGTGATGGGCGATGCGAGAAGCTACGACAGCGTGATCGCAATTCGCGCGGTCGAGAGTAAAGATTTCATGACCGCCGATTGGGCGCGGATCCCGTTCGATTTGCTCGCGACGATGAGCAACCGAATTATCAACGAAGTCCGAGGCGTGAATCGCGTCGTCTACGACATCAGCAGCAAACCTCCGGCGACCATCGAGTGGGAGTAGAGTCACCACAGGTTACGAAGGCGTCGTGCGAATCGCATCCGGATCGTCTGTCTCGGACGCGATGGTTTCCGCATCTTTCACGATGTTTTGCGTGACCGTCTCACGGTCGCGGAAGAAATGCGGAGTCCACACGCGGTTAAACTTCCAGCCCTGGCCTTTGAGGATCGCGGTTCGGAAGACTTCCCATTCGACAGGGTCGGATGCCTGCTCGAATCGGTTCATGTCGCACAGCACGCCGATCGTCACGTCCTCCGCGCGCTCGGGATGATGCAGCGCGACATCGACGCAAAATCCATCATTGCCCCAGTGCACGTCCGAGCCGATTTTGTGCTTGCGATGAAGGCGAAGCGCCAGCTGATCCGAAAACTTTGAGGGAAAACGCGTCGCACGCACATTGACCACCGGCTCGCTTGCAGCCTGAGCTTGATCGAGGATGCGGTTGTTTTCCTCATATATCTCCGCGAGGCGCTCGGCATAGACGAGATACGAAAAGAGGAGCCAAGCGCCGCCGGGCGTTTCGCCGGGTGGGATCGGCGGAAGGTTGCGATAGACGGTTTCGGGAATCGACGTGACGAGATGAACCTCGTCGCGCGCCCGTGTGACAAGAACATTAAGGCGTCGTCCGCCGCCCGCGCTGCCAAGCGGTCCGAATCGGCGATAGAACCGCCCCTTCGGATCGGGGCCATACGTGGTGCTGATGATCATGTGATCGCGCTCGTCGCCCTGCACGTTCTCCAGGTTCTTCACGAACAGGCCTTCGAACGAGCTGGCGCTGCGGCGCTCGCGCGCCGCCGCGAGCGATTTGGCGAACTCACTGTCCGCCGCAGCGAGCTCTTCCAGCTTCTCGATGATCTCGTCTCGCTGCGTGATGTTGAAGCACGCGATGCCGATGCTCGGCGGCTCGGCGCGCTTCAGTAGATCGCGAACGATCTGGCAGACCTTTTCCGCCTCCGCGGGGTTGGCACGCTTTTCGTACGTGCCGTTGACCTTGTACACCGACAGCGGCGCGAAGCGCGTGCGATTCGCGGGATGACCCGGAATCGCCTGCAGGCGCGAGTTGTAAAACTTGTCATTCGAGAACTCGATCAAATCGGAATTCCTCGAGCGGTAGTGCACATCGAGATAGCACTCCTCGATTTCGATGTTCAGCGCCGCCGCTAACAGATCTTCGATCTCGCCCTGCTGCGTTTCGAAAAGCTGTTGATCGGTTTCGATTTCCTCGTCCTCGCTCACCGCGACGGCGGATTCGAAGAACCGCGTCGGCGGAAGCTGCTTGGGGTCGCCGGCGATCACGACACGCTTGGCGCGCAGCAACACCGGCAATGCTTCTTCGAGCCGGCACTGCGAGGCTTCGTCAAAGATAACGACGTCGAACAAGGCGCTGCGCGGAAAGAGCTGCGCAACGGTTTCCGGGCTGGCCATCCAGACGGGGCGGAGATCGTAAAGTGGATCGCCGCCTTCGATGTTCTGGCCGACATGCACGACCTGCCGCAAGCGCATGGCGCGCTCGCCGCGAATCGTCAGCCGCCGGCGCAGGTCTGCACCCAAGCCATTCAGACGCGAGCCGGTCGTCGCAAGCAATCGCTCTCGCTGCTTCCGCGCCCATCGGTGAATCACCGCCTGACGAGTGAGTTGCTTTTTCGTTTGATCGTGTTGCTCATAACGCGAAAAACTGCTTTGGAGCTTCTGACTATCCGCCGTCATCAGCATGCGATTCACCTTCAGCCGTCGAACGATTTCATTGGAATCCGATGCTCGGCGCACGATGAGGAGGCCGATCTCGCCGTTGATGTTCTGCGTAACCAGTTTCGCCGCCGCCGGTCTCAATGACGGCGGCAGTGCATCAAGTCCTTCGCGCACGCGCAAAACGTTCTCAAGTGAATCAAACCGCTGCTGAAGCGCGTCGGCCGTCGCAAGCAATGGGTGGCCGGCACGCGCATCGGTCAACCATTTCTGTTTGGAGGCAGGACTGAACATCGCCGACGACAATGCTGCTTCAAGCGCGTGCACCTTCTCCACGCGAACAGCGGTCGCACGCAACCCGCGCATCAAATCGGCGGGATCGTCGGGTTGCGCGAGGGCTTGCGCTGCGAGAGCGCGGACGTCGGCTAGGTTCGGTTCGTTTTGCAATGTCGCGAGAAACCCGAACAGCGTGCGATGTTCCTTCACCGCGGAGAGCATCGCTTCGTCATCCGGCAGCGGTTGATCGAACACCTTTGAGGCGACTTGCGAGACAACTTCCTTAAGGACGAGGCGAGATTTCAGGGCGAGTAGAAACGTCCGCACGCGCATCGCGTTCTCGCCGCTGGGTTGCAGCCCAAACTTCGTGAGAACCTTCGCAGCCGCGAACTTCTTACCGAACGCGAGGAATCCCAGAAACTTCTTCGTCGTTTCGATATACGCGTCGAGAATGCCGATTTGCTCAGCGATTTGAGGCACGTTTGGAATCGCATCGCGCACGATCATCAACAACTCGCGATCCAGCGGCGACGATTCCACCTTCGCGGCGAGCTCCGGCGCATCGGTGAATGTCTGCGCCGCTTTGGTGAGCGTTTTCGGGTCCAACGGGGCCCAAGTCTTGCGCAGATCGCCCGGCACCTCCGCGCGTACACGCTCCAGTTCATCGGCGAGGCGAGCTCGCGCCGCGGCGACCGCTGTAAGATCCGCTTTCGATGGAATGGGCGGGGTCGCAGGATCAATCGCCGCATCCGCGGACTCGCACGGAGCCCGAAAGCTGGCAACTTCCTCTCGAAATACCTCGACCGGATTCGTCAGATAGGTCTCGAGCGTGAGTCCTGCCGCCGCAGACCACGGATTGGAGACGTATCCAACTTTCGCCGCCCGTTCGCACAAGTCTGAAAGCGCTTGCGCATGTTCTTCGACGACGTGATGACCCGCGGCCTCCAAAAGCTTGGCGTCAAACTCGACGTTGAAAATGGGCAGCTCCAGCCACCGGCCCATCAACTCGTGAAACGAAAGCGCGTTCGCATCCGGCCGTCGCATTAATGCGGCGTGATACTCCGTCAACTCGGTGTGCAGGCGCTGAAGCTCGGCGTCGATCTTGGAGATGCTTCCGTCCGCGGACGCATCCGATCGAAGGTCCGCGAGCCCATCGAGCTGCTCGCGAATCGATTTGTATAGCTCGCGTTGATCGCGCTGCGGATCGTGCACGATCGCGCAGAGCGCCCCGAGGCCCATTCCCTGTAGACGATTCATGACAACATCGAGCGCGGTTCGTTTATCGCACACGAAAAGCACGCGCTCGCCGCGAGCGAGGTGATCGCCGATGACATTCGCGATCGTCTGGCTCTTGCCCGTGCCAGGTGGACCGTGAATGACAAGCCCGCGGGTCGTCCGCGCCAGCCGCACGGCGCGTGCCTGGCATGGGTCGGCGGTAGTGACGAGCCTCTCTTCGGCGAACGTGCGCGTATGCTTTTCGACAGGCGAAGCCGTGGCTTCTTCCGGCGACCGCGCCGGCTCCAGCGATGCGTCGACCTTGATGAAACTTTCGATCGGGGCGGTCGTGGGTTCGCCAGCGACCAGCGCCTGCATATCGCGAAGCAGCCCCTGGTTCGCCATCGGATACAGCCCCACGACCGCAGCGAAGATCACAGATGCTTTCGGCGCTTCGTCATCGTCCGAACGAGGTGACGCGGAGAGTTTAAAATCGGCCGGCATTTCCGCGGTGCCGAACGCCGCGGGCATCTCAACCTGCACCAACTCGCACACGCGCTTCGCAATTCCTCCGATCTCTGCCCACGGCTTTTCGCCCGTCTCGTCGTTGAATAGTTCACCGACCGGCTGACCAGTTTGCTGCTCGAGCCAGGACAGCAAGGCAATGTTGGGCACGACCAGATCCGCGCCTTCATTGCGGCATTCAAGAACCACGGCGGGCGTCGGGCCCGCCTTCACGCTCATCGAGAGCGAGATGAACGCCAGCGGCGCGAGAATTCGCCGCGACAACCCAAACCGCCCGCTCGCGCCAGGTGGGAGGCTGAGCAAGGGAAATCCGATCTGCAACACGTGGACGCCCGTGTCGTTTTCGTAGGTTCGCGCATCCTCCGCGATCGTTCTGAGCTTGCTGAAGACGGACTGCTGTTCGCTGTACGCCTGCCGCGCCGCTCTTTCCTCCGGTGTCAGCGTGTCGTCCGATTCGACCTCATCTTTATGAACCGCGCCCTTCGAATGGTTCCGCGATTTCGCGACCGGCACTTTCGCGCTGACTTTTGTTTCACGGTCCGGACCAAGCAGCGCGCGCAGCACATCCTCCGGCGACTGATCTTTCAACTTCGCGAGTTGAAGCAGATCGATCCGCTGGCGGCTCGAATGCGGGCGGCAGTTCAGACTCGGCCCATTGATCAGCGAAGCGAAAAGACGATCAAGCAGCTTTTTGAGAATTCGATTGTCGGATTGCGTCATGGATGTCCCCGAAGGAATTACGGCGCATGCATCATCCTCGAAACAACCCACTGGCCGCAATGAAATCCACGCTTTATTGTGGTCGCAACGTGTCTCGCGGCACGATCGTGCAACTCTCGTCTTCTTCGTCGAACAGGATGATGACTTTCCCGCTCTTCAGCTGCGCCATCACCTGCTGAATCATGCGATCCATCGGCACATCCTCATGCCCTTGAACGGCGCCGTTTCGCGTGATGAACTCTTCGATCAGCGCGCGGAGCGTGTCCGGTTGCAGCTGGTCATGCGGAACGATCATCTCTCCCTTATACTTCGCGGGTCGTTTCTTTTCAGGAGTAGACTTGGGCCAGATCGATCTCGATTCGCCGTATCCATTGACCGAGCAGCAGATCCAATCGTTCCGCGAGCGCGGGTACGTGAAACTGAAGCACGTTCTCTCGCCGGAGACGATCGAACATTACGGGAAGGCGATCACCGAAGAGGTGAAGCGGCTGAACCAGCAGACGCTGCCGATGAGCCAGCGGAACACTTATCAGCGGGCGTTTCTGCAGGTAATGAATATCTGGAGGCAGAGCGATGTCGTGAAAGAGTTCGCGTTCAGTAAAAAGCTCGCGCGCATCGCGGCGCAGCTCATGGGCGTGAAAGGCGTGCGGATGTATCACGATCAGGCACTCTACAAAGAACCCGGCGGCGGATTCACGCCGTGGCACGCGGACCAGTACTACTGGCCATTCAGCAATTCGAATTCCTGCACAGTGTGGGTGCCGCTGCAGGAAACGCCGAAAGAAATGGGCCCGCTGGCGTTTTCCGTCGGAAGTCACCGCGTCGAAGCCGGCCGCGATCTGGAGATCAGCGACGAAAGCGAGAAGAAGATTCAGCAGATGCTGAGCGAGCGGAATCTGCCGATGGACGACGACCGCTTCGACCTCGGCGAGGTCAGTTATCACTACGGGTGGACCTATCACCGCGCCGGCCCGAACACCACCGAAAAGCCCCGCGCCGTGATGACGATCATTTACGTCGAAGACGGAATCCGCATCGCGCCACATACGAATCGAGCGCATCCTGCAGACATGCGCACTTGGATGCCGGGTTCAAAGGTCGATGATGAAGTTGCGACTCACCTCAACCCCGTGCTTTACAGAGAATCATGATCGGAGAACTGTTTCGAAAATTCGGCGCTGTGTTGTGCATCATCGCAGGAATCGTCCTCATTGCGATCGAGTGGATCCACTATCGCAACGACAACGACGTGTCGATCTTCTGGCTTGCGATCGCGGTCACGATGATCCTGATCGCGGGATACGAGTTGATCACGAAGCGGAAGGACGATCGGACACCACTCGAATGAGCGCGTAGGGTGCGCTTCAGCGCACCGGTTATTCCTTCCAGCTCGAAAAACAATAACCGGTGCGCTGAAGCGCACCCTACAAGATCGTTCAAACGTCTGAGACGAGGGGGAACATGTCACCGTCGAGCTTGTCGCCCACCTTCAATCCCGGCAGCAGCGGATCGGTCACGCAGTGAGCGGTTCCGGAATAGGTTGTTCCATCTGGGATATACAAAATCGCGAAGGCCTCACGCATGCCGTCGCTTTTGTTCGGGCCGGCGTAGTGGAACGTCAGGCCGTTGTGAAACGTGACCGAGCCCGCCTTCAGCTCGCAGGTCTTCGGCTTGATGCCTTTGAACTGCGGCGCGAGCTGGAAGATGTCCTGTGGGTTGGCGAGGTTGATCGGTTCGATGGTTTTGATCTTGTGCGTGCCGGGAATGAACGACATGCAGCCGTTGTGAATCGTCGCGTCCTTCAGCGCGATCCAGATCGTCAGCTGATCGTCCTTCTGCTGGTGCGGCCAATAGTGCGTGTCCTGGTGCCACGGCGTCTTCGCGCCTGTTCGTGGTTCTTTGAAGAGTGCTTGATCATGCCACACGCGAATGGATCGACCCGACAATCGCGCGGCCAGGTTGGCAAACCGCCGGCACATCACGAATCGCTTCACATCCGGATGCCGCTGCCAGAGGTTCACCTTCTGGATGAAGATTTCTTCGTACCCCCCGCGTTTGCGATTCGGATCGATCTGTCCGCCCGACTCGCTCTCAACGGCGCGGGCGACCGAGTCGCGAAGCTCCTGCAGATCCGGTCCAGTGATGACGTCATTCAGTTGAATGAAGCCGTCGCGGCGGTAGGCGTCGATCTGCTCCTGTGTGAGGTCGTAATCCGTGTCCGGCAATGATTGGTTCGCGGTGGTCATAGGTGGAGATAATCGCCGAATTCACTCGAGGCGTCACCCCTTAAGATACGCGCGAGCACGAGCTTTGTTAGTACGGCTCGACCAGTATTTTCTGCGCCGCCGCGGTCCCCAGTGTTACCGCTTTTGCCCCCTGCGGCTTGACCGAAACTGCCCCCGCGACCGCTTCGCGCGATTCAACCTTTACCGACACGCCCGGCGTCAGCCCGCTTCGACTCGCGAATTGCAGAAACGCCGGATCCTGATCGATGACGCGCGCGACGCGGAGCGACGTTTCGGTTTCACAATTTGCCAGGCTCATCGTGGGGCGATCGTTCACGTGGCCTTTGGCGCTGGGGATCGGATCCCCATGCGGATCGACGCTGGGGTGCCCGAGGACATCGTCGATCCGATCGATCACTTTGTCCGAGATCGAATGCTCCAACTCCTCCGCCTCGGCATGCACTTCCGACCAATCGAGTCCCAGCACCTTGACGAGGAACAGCTCAACCAATCGATGCCGACGGAGCACGTGCAGCGCGAGCTTCCGTCCGCCCGTCGTCAGTCGCACGCCGCCGCGCGGCTCGTATTCCACCAGTCCCGAATCCGCGAGCGTTTTGATCATGCTCGTCGCGGTCCCCGGCACGACGCCCATGGCTATCGCGATGTGGCCCATGGAAATCAGCGCTTCGTCGCCCTGCTGCATCAGGTAAATCTGCTTCAGGTAATTTTCGACGGTGCTGCTGGGCATCACTTCACTCTATTATTCGGCCGGTCGTTTGACAAATGTTGATCGGTCAACTATTTTATTTTGAGGAGTCAAAATGAGGCCGCGGTTGTCATTTATCGTCGTCACGTGCGCGATTGCGCTCACCACTTCGGCGTCCGACAAGGATTCCTATACGCTGCTCTCTCCAACCCCGCCGAACCTCATGCGGAAATTCGAGACCGATCGGCCGAGCAAAACCGACACGCCGCACACGATCGACGCCGGTCACCTGCAACTCGAATCCGAAGTGGTCGGCTACGTATACGACGACACCAACGGCACGCGCACCGACGCATGGTCGTTCATGTCGACGCAGTTTAGGCTCGGCTTGCTTAGCAACACCGAGCTCAGCCTGACCGTTCAGCCGTTCAAATGGGAACGATCCAAATCCGATGGCGACGAAACAAGGCACGAAGGATTCGGAATCACCACCATCGGTATTCGCCAAAACCTGTGGGGAAACGACGGCGGAAAAACGGCGCTCGCGCTCTTCCCATTCATCTCGCTTCCGACCAGCCAGGATGACCTGGGCAACGACAAAGTTCAGGGCGGATTGATCATCCCGTTTCAGTGGCAGATCTCCGACAAGACGAATCTCGGCATCATGGCGGAGGAAAACTATCTCGAAGACGCCGGTGGAAGCGGTTACCACTTCGAGCAAGTCCTCAGCTCCGTGCTTCAACAGGAACTCACAGACAAATTTACCGTCTACGTCGAGCTGTACGGCGCGATGAACTGGGAAGAGAAGAGCGACCCGATCGCGACGTTCGACACCGGGTTGATGTACAAGCTGACCGACAACATTCAGCTCGACGCGGGCGTAAACATCGGCCTGACGGACTCCGCCGAGGACGTGAACCCGTTCATCGGCCTCTCGATGCGCTTCTGATTCGGACGATGTAACGAAAGCACAACCGTGACCACGCAACTGACACGAACACGCTCGATGGAAGACGTCCACCAGACGGTGGCGATTCCGGAGGGCAGCTGGTGGCGGCGGCTCTTCGCCTTCGCGGGGCCGGCGTACATGGTGTCGGTTGGCTACATGGATCCGGGCAACTGGGCGACGGATCTGGAAGGCGGAGCGAAGTTCGGCTACCGGCTCATCTGGGTGCTCCTGATGAGCAACCTGATGGCGATTCTGCTGCAGACGCTCAGCGCGCGCCTCGGCCTGGTCACTGGCCGTGATCTGGCACAATCGTGCCGCGATTCGTATGGGCATTTCGTCCGGTGGGTTTTGTTTTTGCTCTGCGAAATTGCGATCGCCGCATGCGATCTCGCGGAAGTGCTCGGCACTGCGATCGGCATCAATCTGCTTTCGGGCATGTTCCTTCCGCGGCCGATCCCGCTCGAATTCGCGATCCTCATCACCGCGTGCGATGTGTTCCTTCTGCTGGCGATTCAGCGCTTCGGCATCCGCAAGATGGAAGCGTTCATCGTGATGCTCGTGTCGATCATCGGGCTCTGCTTCATCGTCGAAATCTTTCTCTCCAAGCCGCACCCGACCGAGATCGCCAAAGGATTTGTCCCGAACATCCTTCGCGGAGACATGCTCCTCGTCGCGATTGGAATCCTGGGCGCGACGGTGATGCCGCACAATTTGTATCTGCATTCGGCGCTCGTGCAGAGCCGAAAGGTCGCACAGACCGAAGAAGGATTGCGACAGGCGTGCCGCTTTAACTTGCTTGATTCCGCCATCGCGCTGAACTGCGCGTTCTTCGTCAACGCTGCCATCCTGATCGTCGCGGCGGCGACCTTTCATGCCCGCGGGCAGGTCGTGGCGGAAATCCAGGAAGCGCACCGAATGCTGAAGGACCTCCTCGGCAGCAAGCTCGCGCCGGCGGTTTTCGCAATCGCGCTGATCTGCGCCGGGCAAAGCTCGACGATCACCGGCACGCTCGCCGGCCAGATCACGATGGAAGGCTTTCTCGAATTTCGCATGCGCCCGTGGCTCAGGCGCCTTATCACGCGTGCGATGGCGATCATCCCCGCGGTGATCGTGATCTATTTGACCGGCGAGCGCGGCACGACGCGCTTGCTCGTGCTTAGCCAGGTGATTCTCAGCCTGCAGCTCCCGTTCGCGGTGGTGCCGCTGGTGAAGTTCACCAGCAGCCGCGCGAAGATGCAGAAGTTCGCGTCGCCGATCATCGTGACCGCGATTGCGTGGCTCGTCGCCGCTGTCATCATCTACCTGAACGTGCAGCTCGTAATCGAAAAGATCGCCGAGTGGGCGCACGCCGCAGGCGACTACCGGTGGATCGTGCTTGTCACGGCGGTGCCCATCTCGGTTGCGCTCGGCATCTTGCTCATATGGATGACCTTCCGACGCGAACGGGCCCGCGAAGTCGCAAAGCCGGGACAGGACGTCATGGAGCGCGTGGTTTCCGCCGCCGGAGCCATCGATCGGCGCATCCGCCGCGTGGGCGTCGCGCTCGACGCGCACGAAGACGATGCCCCGATGATTGCCGAGGCGATCAAGCACGCCAGAGTCGACGGCGCTGAATTGCTTCTCATTCACGTCGTCGAAGGCGTCGGCGGACAGTATCACGGCCCCAACGCCGACGACCGCGAGCGCCGCCACGACGAAGAGTACACCTACGCGCTGGCCTATCGCCTGAGCGACAATCTTCGCGACGCGGGCATCCCTGTCCGCGCCGTCCTCGGCTATGGCGACGTGCGACGCGAGATCGTGCGCATCGCAAAGGCCGAAAAACTCGACCTCCTCGTCGTTGGTGGACACGGGCATCGTGCCTTGGGCGACCTCCTGCGTGGCACGACGATCGAAGGCTTGCGCCACAAGTTGAACATTCCGATCCTCGCGGTTCGCAAGCAACCGGAAGCGTGACCAGAGGCGCGCAAACGCCGCTTCTGAGCGAAGCGAAGAGGCGGATGTCTGCAGCTCGGTGCGAGGATCCGCGTCTTCGCTTCGCTCAGAGCCGGCGTCTGCCCTCCCCCGATCCTTCCCTCCCGTGTTACCATCTCGCCGTGGACGAGATTCAAGAGACCAATCTGAGAGAGCTGCTGCCCGGCATTCGCGCACGAGCGGCCGAGTTCGACCTCAACGGCCAATGGCCGGCACAAGACCTCGAAGTGCTGCCCCACGCGGGCGCGATGCGATGGGCGATTCCCGCGTGGTGCGGTGGTAAAGATCTCTCGCCGATCGAACTGCACTTCCGCTACGAAGCCATCGCCGCGGCCTCACTCGCAACGGCGCTCGTCCTCACGCAGCGCGATTCCGCGGTCGGGTTTATCGCGGCGTCGCAGAACACCACGCTGCAGGAAGAACTGCTGCCGCTGCTGGCGCGCAATGCGATCTTCGCAACGGTCGGCATCGCTCAGCTCACGACCAGCCGGCAACACGGCGAGCCCGCGCTCATCGCGTCAAAAGTGGATGGCGGATATCGAATCAACGGCGTGATTCCGTGGTCGTCCGGCGCGGATCACTCGCAATACGTGGTCGCCGGCGCCGCCGTCGGTCCGCAGCAGATCCTGTTCGCCGTTCCAACCGATCGCGAAGGCGTCACCATCGACCCGCCCCTGCCGCTCGTCGCGCTGGCCGCGAGTCACACCGGCGCGATTCGCTGCGACGATGTGCTGATCGAAGATCACCTGCTGCTCGCGGGCCCGGCAGACAATGTTCTCGCCGGGCGGAAGAAATCGCTACCGATCGGCCAATCCTTCCTCGCCCTCGGCCTCGCCCGCGGCGCGCTCGATCTCGTCGCCGAACATGATTCGTCCCTCGCTCGATCCACGCAAGCGCGATTCGAAGATCAACTGCGCACCCTTCGCGCCGAAGTCCTCAACTTCTGCGATCCCTCGAAGTCGAATCGTCCCGAAGATGGCCCGCGCCTCCGCGGAGCCTGCAACGAGCTGGCGCTGCGGATCGCCCACTCCGCCGTCGCGCTCTACAAAGGCACAGGCCTGCTGGCGGGCCATCCCGCGCAGCGTCTCGCACGAGAGGCGCTGTTTCTCCTCGTCTGGTCGTGCCCGAATCCAGTAATCGATTGCACCGTCGACCTCCTTAGCGCGGGCTAGGAAAGGTTTGCCACCGATGAACACCGATGCACACCGATCAAAGCAGCCTTGGTCTCTCTCATCCGTGTCCATCGGTGCCCATCGGTGGCAAAATAATTCCGTATGAATTTCGTTTCACGCGCCGGACAAAAACTCGAGCACGCTCTGAAAGGATTCGCGATCGACGTGAAGGACAAGATCTGCGCCGACCTCGGCTGCAGCACCGGCGGGTTTACCGATTGCCTGCTGCAACACGGCGCTAGGCAAGTCTTCGCGGTCGATACCGGTTATGGCGTACTCGATTGGAAACTGCGTAACGATCCGCGCGTCGTCGTGATGGAGCGAACGAACGCGATGCACGTCGAGCTGCCGGTGAAAGTGGACATCGTCACGATCGACGTCGCCTGGACGCGGCAACGGAATATCTTGCCGTCCGCGCGTCGCATCATGCGCGACGACGGGCTTGTCATCAGCCTCATCAAGCCGCACTACGAATCGCACGCGTCGCAGCTGCGCAAAGGAATTCTTCCGGATGAGAAGTTGCCCGAAGTGATGAACGTTGTTGAGAAGGACATCATTGCGACCGGCTTCGATCTCGTGCAGACGACCGTCAGTCCGATCCGGGGAGCCAAGGGGAATACAGAGGTCCTGGCATGGTTGCGACCACGCTCGACGCCGGTGCCCCCGCGGCCGTCTTTGGACTGACGTACACGTCGCAGTATTTGTATTCGTCCGCGTAATCGATGTCGAAGCGCCGCACGAAGAGCCAGCCTGCGGCGCGCAGGTCTTCCTGCGTCACGCACATCGAGCGGTCGGCGTTGATCTGGCCGTAAATGGGATCCCAGATCAGAAGCGTGCCGGGTGGAGCGCTCATCACGTTTGGCCGTCCCCAGTCGAGCGCGCGTTTCGTGTCGCTGCTGCTGCGATCGAGGAAGTAATAGACCATCGGCGGAGAGGACATGAGCCGCGGAAACGCTTGTTGAAGCTTCAGATCGGATTTGTACCATTCCGCCGCGTCGCGCGCGACGATGTCGGATGCGTAGAGATGGAACGGGACGACGTTGTAATAAAAATTCGCGCTGATCGGCAACAGCGCCGCCACCCCCGCCCAAATGTGCGGTGCGCGCCAATTGAACCGCATCCAGATCCACTCCCACCCGCGCGCCGCCAGCAACGCCCAGAATGGGCCGACGATCAGCAGATATCGCAGCTCACCACTGCTGGCCATCAAGCCTTTCCACCAGAGGATGCTATGCACGAAGAAGATGCCGACCGGAAGCGCGGCGATCACGAGATTGCACCGGCCTTCGTGCGTACGAAACGATATCGCTCGACAGGTCAACCACAGCCCAATGGGCATCGCCGGGAAAATGAACGGCGAGACCACGACCGGCATGCGCGCGAGATACGCAAACGGATTCCCGGAGCCGTACGCGCTCCGCACGGAATACGGCCACGCCTTGATCAGCCATTGCCACCAGTGCGTGTGCGGATCGGGCGTCCAGATGCACCACCCGGCGTAGCTCCAAATCGCCAGCGGAATGAACAGGATCGGGATCCACCACCACTTGCGATACACAACCAGCGCAATCGCAGCAAGCAAAATAAATCCGAAGCCTTCCGGCCGACCGAGGGGTGCGAGCGCAATCGCGATCGCCATCAACAGGAACCGCCGCGATTGAAACGCGGCGAAGGCGAGGATGATCAGCGTCGCAAACGGAAGCTCGGTCAGCTCGCTGAACGAGTGCAGGTACATCAGCGGTTGCGCCAGCAGAAAAATCCCCGCCAGCGCCGGCCACCGGTACCCCTCTTTCCCGGCGACGATATACGTAATGCCCGCGCACAGCAGTGCGAGCGCAAGAGAAAGAAACCGCACGCCCAGTACCCCGCCGAGCATCGCAGGGATCGCATAAAGCCCCGTAATCAACGGGCGGCCCCAGACGTTCACGAGATAGTGATGCTCATGGAGCGCAAACCGCGCGAAGAGATAATGCGTAACGGCGTCCGCCTCGAGAAACCCCTGCGACTTCACCGCGCCGTAAGCAGAAAGAACCGCGAAAACCCCCATCGCGATCGCGAGAGGGCGAAGCGACGCGGAAGACGCATTTTTCGGGAGCGCGAGTTCTTGCGGCGGTGCTTCAACGGTCATGAAGCTCGCGATTATGCGGATGGCGATTCAATCCGCCAATCTCACGCCGCGGCGGAGTTGGGGAAGCTGATGGTGCGGTACAAATCTTCACGTCGCGTGGCGTCGAAGAGCGAGTAATAGTCGACCTTCGGAAACACCTCGAGCTTTCCGCCGATCGTCGCGTCCACGATCCGCCGGCCGTCCAGCTCGAACATGTGCTTCGCGATGCGGTACGAGAGCTCGCTGCCCTCAAGGTCCGGCAGATGCCACTTAAAGCCTTTGCCGAAATAGTTGGGTGCGAAGTGATTCGGATCATCGCCCTGCGAAATCTGCGGCGCGTGCGGCGTGCCTTTGAAGTCGTACGAGTGATCGACGCCCACCAGCACCACTTCGCGGAAGCCCATGTAATACGCCAGCTGGATAGCCACCATCGTCACCGTGTTGCCTTCCCAGCACCCTTCGGTGAGATCCGTGAAGAACCACGAGCGCAGCCCGCAGCGGGTCCAGAGGTAGGTCATGTCATCCGTGAACTTGATCATCTCGCGATTGTGCCAGCCGATGAACTTCGGCATCGGCAGCTGCTCGATGTCTTTGGCGCACTGCTCGACGATGAGATCGTTCGAGCAGACATAATAGCTCGGCCGCCATTTGAGCTGATCGAACGCGAGGTAAATCCGATTGGTCGCGAAGGTGATTTCGTTTTCGAGCAGCGAGAAGTCCGTCTTCTTGAGGCTCGGGCCGTTGCCGACGACAAAGCATCGCTTGCCGGCGTATCGATTCTGGCAGGCGCGAAGCCGTCGCATGCTTTCGATGTAGCGCGAGTCACAATGCTCCATCCACCGGCCAAGCGCGAGCGAGCGCTTTTTCCCCACCATGGGGGCTGAAAACTTCGTGAGCCACTGGCTTGCCTTCGTCGTTCGCATCACATCTCCGCGAGTTCAAGTTCGCTTCGGCACAACGCCGATAGAGACGTTATCGGTCCTTGCGTCCGCAAAACTTGATTTGAGCGAGCCATGAAATGGATTGATCGACTGTGGCGCCGCGCGGCGCTGCGGCTCCAGAAAGAGCTGTACAACATTTACTACGTGCATGGCCCGCGCGAGCGGCTCACGATGGGCAAGAACAATCGCCTCGCGAACACGCTCTTCAACACGCGCAGCGGAACGATCCGCATCGGCGACGATGTGATCGTCGGCCACAACGTTTCGGTGCTGACGGGTGCGCACGATTACGAGCAACCGGCCGGCCTGCGTCGCACGCTGGAAGACGCGGGACGCGACATCGTGATCGAAGACGGCGTGTGGATCGCGAGCAACGTGACGATCATCGGGCCCGTGCGCATCGGGGCGGAAGCCGTGGTAAGCGCCGGAAGCGTCGTCACGCGCGATGTTGAAGCGCGATCAATTGTCGCGGGCGTACCGGCAAAAACGATTCGAACTTTACAAATCAACAGCGGGCTTGCAGCTTAAGCGGCAAGCGTTTTTTTTCAGCGACACGATGTCTCAAACAGCACTCTTTTTTCTCCGGCACTACAACGACATCGACCACATGGTCCCCGTGATGCACGCATGGCTCAGCGCCGGACATCGCGCGACCGCGGTCGTGTACTCGCTGCCGGAATATCTGAACGATTTCCGCCTGCAGATGCTGCGGAAGTTCGAGAATTACTCGCTGCACTACATCGATGAATTCCTAAGCAAACCGCAGCTCGACGAGAAGAAAGCGATCGTTGCGAGCACGAAGAGCGACACGCCGAAAGACGTTCGCATCTCGAACGTTTACGACTACCAGGTCCTGAACCGCGCCTTCGATCACGTCTTCGCAAACGAAACCGGCCCGGTCTGCTTCGACTGGATCATGAGCACCTCCGCGGCCGCGCTTCCCGTGGCGCAGCGCGCGGCCGAGATCGCACGCCGCCGCGGGCTGCCGATCGTTTCACTCCCGCACGGCGACAGCCCCCACGGCAACGAAATGATCGCCGCGGATGATCTGAACTACGCGTGGCGCGAGATCTATAAGGCCGCGACGATCTTCGATTCGGTCGTCGTGCCGAACGAACTTTGCGCCAAGCGCTACCGCCCTTTCATGGAACCGGAGCGCATTCGCGTCCTCGGCTCGCCGCGCTACAACTCCGCATGGCTGTGGGAACTCGAATCGCTCACGCCGTCTTTTGATTTTGTGGCGAGGGCATCCTGCCCTCGCGAGGGCGAGACGCCCTCGCCACAGAATCTCAACCTCGTCTTTTTCCTCCGCAGCCCGCAGTACCCAATCTTCTGGGACGAAGTCGTCCGCACGATTCGCATGCTGACGGCTGACCCGAAGATCCGCCTCGTGGTGAAACACCACACGCGCCCCAGCGGCTCCGATCCACTCCGACCTTTTTACGAAGAGCTGCAGAAGAAACCGATCGCCAATCTTCAATTCGCATTCGACGACGTTCACTCCGGCTCGCTGCTTCGCTGGTGCGACGCGGTGCTTGATGTCGCGACGAGCGTTTCGTTCGAAGCCGTGAAAGTCGGCAAGCCGGTGTTGTCGATGGAGTACCTGCACGCGGGGTATTCCACCGTTGCGAAGATCATCCCTTCTACCGAGATGCGCTGCCGTGACGATGTTCTGGAAACCGTGCGATCGCTCATGGCGAAGGGTTCGGAGGATTTCTATCAACCCTTCGACCGCCAACGATTCATCGGCGAAATGATCGATTGCCCCGACGATGACGTTCTTCCGCGCTACGTGCGATTCCTGGAACAGCTCGTCAATCAATCGGCGCAGCCCGCGAGGAGGTCCGCGTGATGTACTCGCTGGCTGCAACCTCGCGTGAGAACGCAGAGAAAATCGACCGCGTGCAGCGGTCGCAGTTCACGCGCCGCAAGTTCCTCGCGAGCGTTCCGCGCAACGCCGAAGAAGCCACGCGACAGCTGAGCTATGGCAAGCTGCACTATCGCAATCAGTATTACTACGAGTCGTTGCCGGTTTACATGAAGATGGTGCAGCTCGCGCTGCATCAGGGCTGCCGAAATATCCTCGAGCTCGGCGCGGGTCTCTCGACCGCGCTGTGGGCCAGCTACGCGGAGCGAACGAAGGCGAACATCACGACCGTCGATGCCGACTTCGCGCCAATGCGGTCGTATATCCCCTCGCCGACCGACATCGCGAAGATCGAAGCGAATGTGAAACTCGTGCAAGGCGTGTCGATTACCGCGACGCAGCTTCGCGAGCATTTTGAATCCGGTCCGCGAAGTGATTTTGGCGGTATTCCCGCCAAAGACGTCGCCAGCGCGCTGGACGCGTTTGTGCTGCCGATGCCGGAGGCGCGCGTCGAGCAGGTGAATAAAGCTTTCGGGTCCGATCAGTGGACGATGTCGCAGTTGTTTCTCGACCGCGGCGGATTGGTGTTCCCGAGCAAACTGCTCGATAAGCTGAGTCCCTCCGGGCGATTCGCGAAAGACATCGCGTTTCTCGAGCAGTTCAGCGCGACGGTTTTCGATTCCCAGATCGATCCCAATCAGATTTTTGACTTGATCTTCTTCGATTCCGGCGAGGTGAGCTCGGCGGTCGAATGGCTCACCCTCAAGGATCGAATTGCGATCGGTGGGCTCGCGGCATTTCACGACATTTTCTTTCCGAAGTCGATCAAGAATTTCATGGTCTGTGCCGCCATCGCGGCGGATCCGAAGTGGCGCATCGTTCTGTTCGATGATTCAACCGTTCAAGGGCTGCTGATCGCTCAGCGGCTCGCTTAAAAGTCCGAGGTCGTTATGGCAAACATCGTTGGCATCATTCCCGCCCGCATGGGCTCGAGTCGCTTTCCCGGCAAGCCGATGTATCCGATCGCCGGCGTGCCGATGATCGGCCATTGCTACTTCCGCGCTGCGGCGAGCCGACGGCTCGATGATCTTTATGTCGCGACGTGCGATGAGGAGATCGCGGAGTACATCGAGAGCGTCGGCGGCAAGGCGGTGATGACTTCCGATTCGCACACGCGCGCCAGTGACCGCACCGCCGAGGCGCTTGGTCACATCGAGCGGCAAACCGGCAAGCGCGTGGACATCGTCGTGATGATCCAGGGTGATGAGCCGATGCTGCGACCGGAGATGATCGACGAAGCGGTGATGCCCATGCTCGGCGATCCTTCGGTGCTCGTGACAAACCTGATGGCGCCGCTGAAAGATGCGGAAGAACACGATGACATCAACGAGGTGAAGGTCGTCGTCGATCGAAACAGTTTTGCGCTCTACTTCTCGCGCGAGCCAATTCCGTCGCCGCGAAAAGGCGGGCCGAAGGTGAAGGGATTGAAGCAGGTCTGCATCATCCCGTTTCGCCGCGATTTTCTGCTGAAGTTTAACGACCTTGAACCCACGCCGCTGGAGATCGCGGAATCGGTGGACATGCTCCGCGTGCTTGAGCACGGCTATCGCGTGAAAATGGTTCCGACGCGCTACGACGTGTACAGCGTCGACACGCAGGAAGATCGGCGGTGGGTGGAATCGCTGCTCGCGAAAGATGATCTTCTACCAAAGTATCGCAGCAAGGCACTGAAGCGCGTGGTCGAAACCTGCGGAGCGGATTAAAACTTAGCCACCGATAGGGCACCGATGGACACCGATGAAGAGTAGAAAGAGATTTTTATCGGTGTCTGTCGGTGCCCCATCGGTGGCAAGTATTCCTAAAATGCTTTGAGCAACACTTTGACGACCCGGGTCAGGCCGCTCTTGGCGTTGCCGATGAATTGCTGGAAGATCTTGTTCGTCACCTCCATAAACTCTTCCATGCCCTGCAGGCGCTGCCGAGTGAGTTGAACCGATTCGTGCTTCGCAGCGCTCTTCCCGAGCGAGCTTTCGTCAAGCATCTGCTGGCATTGGCGGATGGTTTCGAGGACGGGGTCCATCTCGCGTCGCTTGCGCTCGGCCGCGATGATCGAGAACATCTCCCACACATCGGAGAGCGATTCAAAGTACTCGCGCCGCTCGCCGCGCTTGTGAAGGCGGCGAATGATGCCCCAGTCGCATAGCGCGCGCAAGCTCATGCTCGCATTTCCGCGGGAGATGTTGAGCCGCTCCATCACGTCGTCGGTGCAGAGCGGAAGGCCATTGATGTAAAGCAGCGCGTGGATCTCCGCCATGGTGCGGTTGATCCCCCAGGTCTGTCCCATTTCGCCCCACCGGCGGATGAACAGGTCCTGAGCGGTACGAAGCTGTTCGGCAAATGCGGGTGTGGCAGCGGGCGCGGTCGCGAGGGTCATGTTGATCTTTCTGTAATTACTGAAACTATCCTAAGACCAATGGTCCGGAAATCCAGTTTCATCCATTTTGAAAGCTCGAAAGTTACGCTTGCGGCTTCGCAGAGGAACAGGCTTTGATCTGCGAAACCGCAAGCGGACCGATCCAAATCTACGCAAGTGGGTGCAACATTCTTCCGTTCTGAATGTTAAACAATGTGTATGGATAGCAGAAAGCTTTCCATGTTCGTCAGCCTCGTCGTCTTCGCCGCGACGTGCATGTGCGTTTGCACGGATTCGCTCTCCGCACCGATCGCACCTTCGCACAAGGCGCACTCCTGTTGTGACGTCGATCACGGTAAAGCCGATTCCAGGCAGGCGCCCGTCAGCCACGATGATTGTCGCATTTGCGGACTGAAGATCTGGAGTGGCGCAAGGATCACAACTGCGACAAACGTTGATTTACGGCATGTCGCGATGCCAATCGCCACCCCATCGGTCGCGACCATCGTCTTCGCTGACTTCTCGACTCGATCGATTCAGGCGAGCGATCCGCCCGCTCCGCCGAACACGCTTCTCTCGCTTCACTGCCAGTTGCTCTGCTGATTGCAACCACCGTCCTATTTTCGTTTGTTCAACAGAGTTTTCACTGGAGTGAAATCATGTCTACCCTTTTAGTTGGATTGATGATGACCGTTGCCACGTTCGGCGCGGTCGGTTCGACGACGACCCACGCAAGCTCAAACTGTACCTCGCGCTGCAAGACCGATGGTTGCTGCAAGAGCAACTGTTGCGGCGACACCTGCTGCAGCGGGTGCCCGTCGTGCTGCACGAAGTGCGCCAATAGCTCGTGTGGGAAGTAGGCTCGTTTGAATGAAAAACGCCCGCGCGTGACTGGTCACGCGCGGGCGTTTCGTTATGCGATGGTGTTACTTCCCGCCGGTTGGCTTGCGGTAATTCCGCAGATCGATGCTCGCGAAGTACTCGATCGTTTTCTTCAATCCGTCGCGCAGAGAAACCTTTGGCTCCCAGTTCAATTTCGACTTGGCCAGCTCGATGTTCGGACGCCGCTGGCTCGGGTCGTCGGCGGGTCGTGGAAGGTGAACGATCTTGCTCTTGCTGTTCGTCAACTCGAGCACGAGCTGGGCGAGCTCGAGCATTGTGAATTCGCCGGGGTTGCCGAGGTTCACGGGCCCGACGAAATCGTCCGGGCCATTCATCATCCCCATGATGCCGTTGATCAGGTCATCCACGTAGCAGAAGCTTCGCGTCTGTGAACCGTCGCCGTAGATCGTGATGTCCTTGCCGCCGAGCGCCTGAACGATGAAGTTGCTCACCACGCGGCCGTCGTACGGATGCATCCGCGGGCCGTACGTGTTGAAGATGCGGATGACGCGGACGTTCACCTTATTCTGACGGTAGTAATCAAAGAACAGCGTCTCCGCGGCGCGCTTGCCTTCGTCGTAGCAGCTGCGAATGCCGATTGGATTCACATTGCCCCAGTACGCTTCCGTCTGCGGATGCTCCTGCGGCTCGCCGTAAACTTCGCTGGTGCTCGCCTGCAGCACCTTCGCACGAACGCGCTTGGCGAGGCCAAGGATGTTGATCGCGCCGACGACGCTGGTCTTCATCGTCTTGACCGGGTTGTATTGATAGTGCGGCGGAGAGGCCGGGCAGGCCATGTTGTAGATCTCGTCCACCTCAAGAAAAATCGGATGCACCACATCGTGGCGGACGAGCTCGAAATTCGACTTGCCCAGCAGATGCGCGATGTTGCTCTTTTGGCTCGTGTAGAAGTTATCGAGGCAGACGACGTCGTGGCCTTGTTCGACGAGCCGATCGCACAGATGCGATCCGAGAAAGCCCGCCCCGCCCGTCACCAGAATGCGCTTGAATGAGGTCTGCATAATTGATTCAACGTGACATGGCCTTTTAGGCCATGCGCACGGGCTGGAAAGGCCGTGTCACGTAAAAGTGATACGCGACCCGACGGTGTCGCGCGATCTTCAATCCAAAAATCGGAACCGGATGATCGTCAGGACCGCCTTGATCCCGTCTTTCCAGGTGATCTTTTTGCCTTCTTCGTAGCTGCGCCCGTAATACGCGACGCCCACTTCATAAATCCGCAGCCGCGGACGCAGCTTGGCGATCTTCGCGGTCACTTCCGGCTCAAACCCGAATCGATTGCATTTGATATTGATGCGATCGAGCACCGATTTACGGAAGACCTTGTAACAGACTTCCATGTCGGTGAGGTTGAGGTTCGTAAACATGTTGGAAAACGCCGTCAGAAACTTGTTTCCCAACGTGTGATAATAATAAAGCACGCGATGCGGCTCGCCGATAAACCGGCTGCCGTACACAACGTCCGCTTTATCTTCGACAATCGGCTGAAGCAGCTTGACGTAATCCTGGGGATCGTATTCCAGGTCCGCGTCCTGGATCAGCACCACATCTCCGCCGGCGTGTTTGAACCCGTCGCGCAGCGCCGCACCTTTTCCTTCATTCACCGGCTTGTGGAAGATCTTAAACTCGATATCCGGATGGAGCTTGGGCAGCTCGTCGAGCTTGGACTGGGTGTTGTCCTTGGAGCAATCGTTGACGCAGATGATCTCGCGCGTGAGCCCCTCAGGCAGCGGCGCATTGGCCACCAGGCGAATCAGGTGCTGCACCGTCGCCTCTTCGTTGTAGACCGGAATCACGATCGAAACCTTGGTGATCACGGCAGATTCACTGCGCGGGAACCGCCGGCGCTCTTGTGCCGTCTGCGGCTTGGGTTGCGGCTCAGTCATCGTTGCATCAGGTTGCGTCATCATCACCGTCTGAAGAAGACGGAATGGTATCGATCCCCCACGGAATCTCAAACCGCCGCGTCACGCCTGCGTGGTGTCGCTCACGATGTTGCCGTCTTCCATCTGAATGATGCGCCGGGCGCGGGCCGCCAGCGCCTGATCGTGCGTCACCATCACCAGCGCCTGCCCCTGGCTGGCGAGGTTATTGAAGATCTCCGCGACGACCTCGGCATTGCGCTTGTCGAGATTGCCGGTCGGCTCATCCGCGAGAAGCACCGCCGGTTTATTCGCCAGCGCCCGCGCCACCGCGACGCGCTGCTGCTCGCCGCCGCTGAGGCGATTCGCGCGCCGGCGAATCTTGTCCCCAAGTCCCAGGGACTTCAGCAGCTCCGCGGCGCGGTCCATCGCTTCGTCGTGGCCGATTTTCCCGAGCTTCAGCATCGGGAGCGCCACATTTTCCTGAGCCGTGAATTCCTTCAGCAGATAGTGAAACTGAAAGACGAATCCCACCTTCTCATTCCGCAGGTAGGCGAGCTGCCCGTCACTCAGACCAGTCGTATCTTCACCATCGATGAACACGCGGCTCGCGGGATCGAATCGTGTGCCCTCTTCATCCTGGTGCGTCGGCCGATCCAGCCCGCCAAGCAGGTACAAGAGCGTGCTCTTCCCGGACCCACTCGCGCCGACGATCGACACGTACTCTCGCGCCTCGATCGACAACGACACGCCCTTGAGAATGTGCGTCGCCATCTCACCCGCGCCAAGGATCCGGTGAACGTTCTGCGCGCGAACCAGCGGCTCTCGTCGCGCGCGGGAGCCCAGCGGCTCTGCCGCGGGTTTCGGGACTACAGAAACAGAACCCGCGACAGAGTCGCTGGGCTCCCGATCGCCGCGACGAGTTGTGGTATCAATGGGCGCCACGAATCACCTCAACCGGATCGTACTTAGCAGCTCGCCTAGCCGGATACACTGACGCCAGCAGCGTCACCAGCATCGCCCCGATGAATGCCTGAATATATTGGCTCGCGTGCTCGCTCATCAGCAGCCCTTCGACCTTCACCAGCCCTTCCATCTGAATCGGCAGTCGTCGCAACCCCTCGACCGCGAGCTTGCCGATCCCAAGACCGATGGCCGAGCCGATCAACCCGATGACCAAACCCTGCAGCACGTAAATCTGCGTGATGTCATTCCGCGAAAAGCCAAAGCTTTTCAGGATCGCGATGTCGTTCACGCGTTCGAGCACCGCCATAATCAGAATGTTCAGCACACCGAAGGCCGCGACGACAAGCAGCGCGCCGGTGATGAAGTACGTGATGATCGTCTGGATGCGGAAGATCTTGAGAAAGTTCTCGTTCGCCTCCTGCCAACTTTCGGTTTTGTATCCGCAGATCGATTCGATCTGTCCGGCGAGATCGCGGGCTTTTGTGTAGTCGTCGGTGCGGATGACGATTTCGTTCACGATGTTCTTTTTGTCGAGCAGCGTCTGCGCATTCTGCAGCAGCATGTATCCGCGCGAGTAATCGACGGGCGTAACACCCGTTTGAAAGATGCCGACGACTTTGCACACCGCGCGTCCGCCGGTGGAACTGGCGAGGGTGATGTTGTCACCGAGATGCGCGCCGAGCACGTCCGACACGCCGCGACCGAGAATCACACCGTCGGCGGCCGTCTTCAGACGCTTGAAATCCCCGCTGATCATCTGATCGCCGATCGTCGTGACCGCGGTGATCTGGTCCGGATCGACGCCGTACATCGACAGGTTGATCGTCTTCGTGCCGTAGGTCGCGATCGCATCTCCGGTGACCTGAGGCGCCGCCGCCGCAATTCCGGGCATGCGCCGGATCGTCGCGACCAGTCCCGTCGGATTTTTGATCTTCTTCACCTGGTCGCGTGGCTTCACGCCTTCGACGACGAGCACCGCGTTCGGATCGCGATACGCCTGCTCTAGAATCCGCGTGCGCGTTTCCCGCGGTTCGTCGTGCACCGTGATGTGACCCGACGACTCGACTGTCTCAATGATGAACTTGTCGGTAAACCCCTGCATCATCGCGTCCATCACGATGAACATCATCACGCTGATGGTGACGCCCGCTACGCACACCAGCGACTGGCGCATGTGGGCGAGCAGGTAGCGGATGGAGATGAACCAGCGCATGGCGATAGTTGCCAGTTATCAGTTGACAGTTGTCAGTTGAAACCTTTGAAGGAACCGACTTGGTCGGGTTCTTTATTGAGACCGGCGGCGGTTTTGGGATCGAGATAATCCGTGCCGACGTGCTGGCTGGGTTTGAGCGAGCCGATCGGGCTGATGACGACGCGATCGCCCGGTTTCACGCCACTGATGACTTCCGTTCGTTGCACGCTGCGCAGCCCGATCTCGCCATCTATTTGATGCAGCTGCCCGTCGCGAACGACGAATAGCTTCCCGTTCTGGATCGCCTGGCTCGGAACGACGGTCGCGCTCGGTTTCTCCGCGAGGATGAATGCGAGCTCGCCGGTCATTCCCGGTGAGAGCAATTGATCGTGCGGATCAAGCCGCACGTCCACTTCGAACGTGCGCCGATCGCGATCGGCCTCGTCGTAGATCTTCGAAACCTTTCCGCTGAAGGATTGGCCCGCCCACGAATAGAGCGTCATGCGTACCGTCTGCCCGACGCGCACCTTGCCGATATCTTCTTCATCGACGGCGGCGCGCATCACGAGATTCGCCGGCGACACATCCGCGATGCGCATGATCTGGTCATTGATCGCCACGCGCGTGCCCTGCGACGTCGGCCGATCAAGCACCACGCCATCGATCGGGCTCTTAAGCGTCTGCTGATCGAGGTTCCAGTTTGCGATGTTGACCGCCGACTGTGCCACCTGCACTTCGCGCTCGAGCTCGAGTTGCGAAGCGGCGCGCTGCGCCTTCACCGACTCCGCCTCGCCGCACAGCGCCTTCACGCGATCGGTTGCCTTGTCGAGATCGGATTGCGAGGCGGCGTTGGTCGGCACGAGCTGCTGATACCGCTCCTGCTCGCGCTTGGCGATCGAAAGTTGATCGTCGAGCATCTGAAGCTTGGCGTCGAACTCCATCAGCACGGGCGAGGTCTTCGCTGCGGCGCGTTTCAGTTTCTCGGCAAGCTCGGCCTTGGTTTTGTCGGCGGTGAATTGAAGCGACGGATCGGAGACCACGACCAGCGGCTGGTCCTTCTTCACGTGATCGCCTTTATCGACCAGTCGCTTGGTGAGAATACCTGCGGTTGCGCTCTTGATAGGAAATTCGCGCTCGGGCTGGACGGTGCCCGTCGCGTAAAAAGCCTGCACGACCGGCCCTTCGACGACTTCGGTGACGGTAACGGTTGGCCGAACCCAGCGCAGCACGAGCATGCCTGCGCCAAGGACGAGGGCGAGGACAAGCGCGACGGTGAACACCCATCTCACCGGGCTCTGGCCGCGGCGTGATTTCATTCTGAATTCATTATAGGCGAGGCGGCCCAACTTCGTGCAAAATATCACGATGTTCTACAAAGTACGCGGCGACAACAACTTCCGATTAGTCATGCAACAGTGGCAGCCGGACGCGCTGATGAAGCCGAAAATCCTCCTCGGCACGTACGGCTCCGACGCCCTCGCCCGACCCGCGATTCAGTTCGCGAAGGAAAACGACGCGACGCTCGTCGTCTGTTTCATCCGCCAGGTGAACGTGTCGTACAAATACGAGAGCGAAAGCAAGCTGACAATCGAGACGGACTTGATGGCCTTGAAAGCGTTCAGCCGTTTCCTCGACATCGGCCGTGAAATGGGTGTGCGCGTTCTTCCCATCTACGACAGCGGCCCAGACGCCGCCGAGCTTGCCCGTGCAGGTCATCACACCCGATACTAGCCCGAACGCACTGGAACGCGTGTGAACTTTCGGTGGCGCCGACATTCGTGTCGGCGATCGGGCGTGGTATTCCACGACCGAAATATGCGTCGATGATTACACCGCCGCATCACAGACAGGAATGTCTGTGCCACCGGTGGCGGCCCATCATTGCGCGAGTATCATTTGGCCTTGCCGTTCCCGACCACACGAAAGGACTACATGCGCCTTCGCGTCTGCATTTTTCTCCTGACGTCGTTCGTCGCGTTCACCGCTCGCGGCGAGACGATCACCTGCGCGACGTACAACGTCGAATTTTTTTACAAGCACTTCCTTCCATCGCAGCTGGCGACGCGCCCGTCGAACGAGAAGCTCGACGCCGACACAATGCGCGACATCCGCGAGATGGCCGACAAGGAGAATTGGGAAACGGCGATGGTCATTCTCGATCCGCAGTTTGCGCCGGACATTCTCTGCATCGAAGAGTGCTGCGAGCAGGAGCAGCTCGAGAAGTTCAACCATTCGTGGTTGAAAGACGCGTACAAGACCGTGATGGTTTTCCCCGGCAACAGCGATCGACATCAGAACGTCGCGATGATGCTCAAGCCCGGGTTCAAGGTCGTCGAGAAGAAGGATCAGTATTACCGCGAACCGGACAGCGTGAAGAACGAGCGCGGCGATCGACTGTTCGCGCGAGGGCCGGCGTTCTGTCTCGTCGAGGCACCGAACGGATATCGCTTCTGGGTTGGCGTGACCCATCAAAAGAGCAAGTTCGGAAACAATGTCGATGTCGCCAAATGGCGCAACCGCGAGGCGAAACGCACGCACCAGATCATGATGGAGCTGTCGAAGGCCGGTCCGAGCGATGTGCTGCTCCTCGGCGACATGAACGACGAACTGGGCTATCAGGAATTTGAGCTCGAAGCCGGCGGAGATGCGATTACGACATTGGTCGGTCCGAAAGAGGACGGCGTAATCCTCGCGACGAAACCGCTGATTGACGCGGGTGAGATTTCGTACGGGGGCTACTGGCGGCCCGACCATCGCAGCTTCATTGACCAAATCCTGCTGAGCCAATCGATGAAAGACCGCATCGGTGAAGTAAAAGTGTTCAAAGGTCAGTTTACGCCAGTGGCGAGCGATCACTATCCGGTGTACATCAAGCTGAAGATCGATAAATGAGCCAATGAATCTCGTAGGGTCCGCTTCAGCGGACCGGTTATTCATTGGGTTCCCAAAAGAAAATAACCGGTCCGCTGAAGCGGACCCTACAATACAAACTCTATGAGCGTTGCATCCTTACCCATTTCGGCAGTCACGCAGGCGGAGGCGGGTTCGAACTTCCTGCTCCCGGCGCTTTCACTTGGCCAGCGCGAGCTGGTGCGTTTCATCCGGCAGCGCCACCGCGTGATCGGCGCCTTTCTCACGCCCATCGTGTTCTGGCTGCTCATCGGGGGTGGGATGGGAAGCTCGTTTCATCAGGAAGGATCGACCGGCGCCGGGTACATGAACTATTTCTTCCCCGGCACGATCCTGATGATCCTGCTCTTCACCGCGATTTTTTCGACGATTTCGATCATCGAAGATCGCCGCGAAGGGTTTCTGCAATCGGTGCTCGTCGCGCCGATTCCACGCATGTCGATCGTCCTGGGCAAAGTGCTCGGCGGAACGACACTGGCGTTTGGGCAAGGCTTGATCTTTTTGCTCCTGGCGCCGACGGTCCACATCCATCTGACGCTGATTTCATTTCTCGAAGCCGCCGGATTCATGCTGATCGTATCGTTCGCGCTGACGGCCCTGGGCTTCTGCATCGCCTGGCGGATGACGTCATCGCAGGGGTTTCATGCGATCATGAACCTCTTTCTCATGCCGATGTGGTTTCTTTCCGGCGCGCTCTTTCCGATCTCGGGCGCATGGGTGGGACTCAAGATCGTGATGCTGCTGAACCCGCTGACGTACGGGCTCGCGGGGATTCGGGAAGCGCTGATGCAATCGCATGAGGCGGGCTTGTGGGCGACGTTGCCTGTGGATTTACTGACCAGCGTGGCATTTGCCGGCGTATTGTTCTTCCTCGCGAGCTGGATCGCCCGCGGACGGACCGCCGCGGATTTACACTAAAACAATCATGGGACGCGGACAGAAAAATCTCACGATCGCGCTTTGGGCGCTGGCGGTTCTCTGCATGATCGGCCTCGTCACGACCGGCGTACTCGCGAAGCGCTACAGCGAACAGCGCAAGCAGGAGGTCGCCCTTCCCGATCAACCGGAAGAGCGGCTGCCCGTGCTGTTCCAAGTCCCTGCCTTCAGCTTCACGGATCAAAACAACGCGACGATCAATCGCGATGATTTGAAGGGCCGCGTTTGGATCGCGGATTTTATCTTCACGACATGCCCCGGCGCCTGCCCCGTGATGACGGAGAAGATGAAGGGACTTTCGAAATCGCTGCCCGACAGCAAGATCAATTTTGTCTCGTTCTCGCTCGATCCCGAGCACGATACGCCCGCGGTGCTGATGCAGTACGCGAAGAATTGGAAGGCGGATCAATCGCGCTGGCATTTCCTCACCGCCGATGCGAGCAAGATCTTCGACATCGCGCGCGGGATGAAGGTCGCCGCCCAACCCGCGACGGAGAATAGCGGGATTGTTCACAGCGAAAAGTTTGTCCTGGTGGACGCCGCCGGAAACATCCGCGGGTATTACAACAGCACGGATGACGCCGAGATGAAACAACTCGTCACCGACGCCAGCGATCTCTCAAGCGGAAAAGTCCCCATTGGGGGCACGTGATGTCGCGGGCGGCGCTCGATGACATTCGCGATGTGCAGATCGACGCCCTTCGTTCGCTCGGCACGCGGCAGGCAATCGGCGTGATCGTCGGGCTGAGCGCCGCTGTCGTCATCTTTCTCGTCTGGCTCGTCTATCTCAAAGGCGCCGCCGGCGAGACGAATCCGCTGATCTCAAAGCTCCCCGCGCTCAACGCGATTCTCAACACCCTCAGCAGCATTTTCCTGGTCCTTGCGTATCGCGCCGTCCGCCGGCGACAGTTCGTCAAACACATGCGCCTGATCTTCAGCGCGGTCGGCACGAGTGCGCTCTTTTTCATCAGTTACGTCATCTACCACTACTTTCACGGCGACACGCATTTTCAGGGCCACGGCGCGATTCGCCCGATCTACTTCTTCGTCCTCATCTCCCACATCACCCTCAGCGCCATCGCGGTTCCACTGATTCTCACGAGCCTTTACCTTGCCCTCTCCGGGAAACTCGCGATTCATCGCAAGGTTTCGCGTGTGACGTTGCCAGTGTGGCTGTACGTGTCGGTCACGGGTCCACTGATCTACGTCATGCTGCGTTTTTGGTCTTTGTAGGGTCCGCTTCAGCGGACCGGTTACTTCTTCCGTTCGAAAAAGCAAATAACCGGTCCGCTGAAGCGGACCCTACAAATACAGGCGATTTGCGAAGAATTCGTCTGGATGTAGCCGAGCTGAGTAATTAGGATAACTGGCATGAAGTGGCGCAATGTTTTACTCGCGGCTCTCTTCACGATCTGCTTCTGCACGATCGTCTCCGCTTGCCCCATGTGCAAAGACTCGATCCCCTCGAGCGACGCCGCCCAGGCCGGCTCACTGCCTGGCGGGTTCAATACGAGCGTTTACATCATGCTTGTGTCGCTCTTCAGCGTGATCGGGATCGTGTCGGGCATCATCTACAAAGGCGTGAGCAGCACGAACGTCTCCGTCCGCGGATTCCCGATCGAACCCCCGAAAGAATGAAGATCGTAGGGTGTGCTTCAGCACACCACTCGCACCGCCGTGGTGTGTGAAGCACACCCTACAACAGCGCTCTGATTAGCGGCGCCTGATCAGCAAGATGATCCATCGGATCGAAAAGCCGACACAAGTCATCCCGATGAGCAGACCGAAGGACGCGGTGTAAATGTCGTCTGATCGTAAAAACTTCGTAAGCTGCCGCTGCTCGATCGCGTGATAGAGCGCCCTCGCACCGCCAACCAGGAAAAGTAATCCGAAGAGCAAAACGAATACGCAGAAAAACCCGCCGAACAAGGTGGTGACGGCATCTATTCCAGTTGATCCCGCCCCTTCGTCAGACTCGAACTCCGGATCGGCGCTCTGATAATCGAGGTTCGATGGCGTTGCGCTCGACTGTGGTTTATCTCGTGACACTCGATCCCCAGGCAGCGGCGTGACGATTGTGCATATCAAAGCGTCGCGAAGTTCGCGAGGATTTGCAGGCCCACCTTCTGGCTTTTCTCCGGGTGAAACTGCGTCGCCATCACGTTGTCGCGCCAGATGCTGCTGACGAAGGGGCGGCCGTAATCGGTCGTCGTCGCGATGACGGAATCGTCCTTCGGCACGACGTGATAACCGTGCACAAAATAAACGCTGCTGTTGTCCGCCAAGTCCTTCATCAGCGGTGAGCGCTTCTCGATGTTGAGCTGATTCCAGCCCATGTGCGGCACTTTCAGGTCCATCGTTTGATCGACGTCGAAGCGGATGCATTTGCCGGCGATGACGCCGAGGCCTTTGTGCTCGCCGTCCTCGTAGCCGACGTCGAAGAGCATCTGCAGGCCGAGACAAATGCCGAGAAACGGTTTGCCCTTCTCGATATGGCGCAGGATTGGTTCGACGAGATTGTTGTCGCGTAAGGTTCGAACTGCATCCTGAAACGCCCCGACGCCCGGCAGCACAAACTTCTCCGCCCGATCGATCTGCTCGGGCCGGGAAATGATGTGCGCGCTCGCCCCGACGTGTTCAAACGCCTTTTGAACCGAGCGAAGGTTGGCCATGCCGTAATCGAGAATGCAGATCGACATACGCGGACATTGTAGGCGGGATACGACTCAAAACCACGATGCCGCTTGCGGCTTAGCGGAGCATCTGAAAGTTCCCTAAGCCGCAAGCGGCAAAGAAAAAGGGTGACGCGAACGCCACCCTGCTTCTGCGCCTCGAATATGGCAAGCTCTACGACCGCGTCGCGACGACGATTTCTACGCGGCGGCTGGCGTCCTTGCTCTTCTTCGGGTTGCTCGTGTTCATCCCACGCGGAACGACGCGCGACGACGGGATTCCCTTGGTTTCGAGATACGTCGCGACGGAGCGAGCGCGGGCGGCGGACAGGTCGAGGTTGTCCTTCCACTTGTCCTTGGTTTTGCTCACGGGGTCGGTGTCGGCGTAGCCGTCGACGTAGATCATCTTGCCGGGATAATCCTTCTGGATCGCGTTCACGACTTTGTTCAACGTAACGCGGGCGGTGTCTTTCAGCTCCGCGCGTCCCGATGGGAATAGCACGTCGCCGGGAAGATTCACAGTGACGGTGCCGGCGCGAACGTCGCGCGTCACTTCGATTCCCGCGAGGTCGTTCGATGTCTCGGCCGGCTGTCCGGGCACCGCGGGCGCGGGTTGACGCAGTTGATTCTGCAGATCGTTGATCTTCGCGTCGCGCTCCGCGATCTGGCCTTGCAGCTGCGCGATCTGGTTTGGATCCGCCTGATTTCCGCGGAGCTGATCGTTCTGCGACTGCAGTTCCTGGTTTTGTTTGTGGAGAGCGAGGTTCTCGTCATGCATCTTGTTTTGGCATCCGACCGCCACAAGACTGATCATCGCCGCGCCCAGCAAGCCCATTCGAGTACGATTCATCCCAGACTCCTTTCCGGTGTTTGCCCGATCTGAAACTGCGGGAAATCCTAGGGAAAATCACAGATTCGTCAAGGACGATGTGTCAAATTAACCCGCAGTGTGTGCAATGTCATCCTGAACGAAGTGAAGGATCTCGGGATTGAAAATCGCTTTCGATGTGGAGATTCTTCGCTGCGCTCAGAATGACACGCGGAGTGTTCGACAACGAAGCTTCAGCGCTTCACGCACGCTTTCAAAGAACATCATGCGGCGTTTCGATTTGATCTTCGACCGCGGTCGCGGGTCGAGTCTGCAGGCGCGCGGCCTTAGCCTTCATGTCCGCCATCTCGCGCTCCAGGCGCTCCTGGCGATTGCGCGTGCGAAGCTCCGTCACCTGGTTGATGGTCTTGAACGTCGTGCGGACGAGAATCGTGCCAATCACCCCTGCGAGGAAGACAAAGAAGATCAGGTAGAGCAGCGGAACGGTATACGGCTCTTTGAAGAAGAAGAACCAGACCTTCGCTTCGAATGCGCTGTTCTTGGCGACGAAGGTGACGAGATAGATCACGATGAACGCCGCGATGGCGACCTTCGTCCAGACTTTGATTTTGAGCCAGAGGTTGTTCATGTTCAAAGTCCCGACAGACCACCATCATTGCCGGTGATCCAATGGTTGATCAATGAGACCAGCCCGAGCATTCCCGGCTTCAGGTACATCGCGATCGGGCAATAGAATATCATGACAAACGCGGTCGCCATACTCAGGTATGGCCCGTACGGCAATTCGCGGCGCTTTCCCGTGATCAGCATGTAAATGGCGATGAGGATGCCGAAGAACGGCGCGAGGAAGAATGCGATCGTCGCGGTTGCGCCGCCGAGGATCGCGCCGACGCCGAACATTAGATCGACATCGCCCAGCCCCATCGCGACGCGACCGAAACCGATCGTGCCGAGGATGCGCGTGAGCCACACGACGAATCCACCGATCATTCCGCCCAGCAGCGCGCCGAGCAATCCGTTGATCCAGTCGTAGCTCATCCAATGCGCCCACGTGTGATCGAGCGCGGGAACCTTCATCAGTGCGATGACGAACAATCCGCCGAGGAGCAGCGGCGGCATGAGGAAATACATTTCGTGGCGCATCTCCGCGCGGATCTGCGCGGACGTATACGGCGGCGGGATTGGTCCGTCGAATTCCGGCGCTCGCCCTTCGCGCTTCGCCTTCTCTTCCTCCTCGAGCATCATCTGCCGATCGATTTCGAGCAGAGGTTCGCCTTCGGGAAACGAAATCTTGACCCACCCCTGCCATCGCGCGAGCAAGCTGATCAGCAGTCCAATCGCCGCACCGGCCGACAGCCCCGCCGCTCGCGCCGAAACGTTCAGCGATCCCGGAAGCGCGGGCCGATCGATGATCGTGTGCACGAGCAGTCCGACAATCGTCATCAGAATCGGAATCTGCTGCGGAATGATGAACAGTTCCGCGTCGATCAAGCTCGCGCCAAGGAGGCACGCGATCGTGAACACATACAAACCATAAAGCGGCCAATCCTGCTGAATCGTCAGATCGCGCGACGCGCACGGCCCCATCTGCCAGATGAAGAGCACGACGTAGTAGAGCACGAACAAGAATCCGGTGATGGCTTCAACGATCGGATAGCGCGCTGAGATCGGCGAGCGGCAGTAGCGGCACTTTCCGCCCAGCGCGATCCAGCCGAAGACCGGAATGTTGTCAAACCACGCGAGCCGGTGATTGCATTTGGGGCAGTGCGACGGCGGAGTGACGAGTGATTCGCCGCGGGGCAATCGCCACACCACGACATTGAGAAAGCTGCCCACGCACGCGCCAAGGGCGAAGAAGAAGATGATGTAGATCAAATGCATCAGTCTCTTACCCCGTCTCCCTGGAAGGGAGAGGGGAAAATTCGTTACATCATCCGCGTGATATGCACGCACGCTTCCTCTGTAGAAAGATTCGTAACGTCCAGTTCCGACGTCATCACTTCCCGGTACAGCGGCTCGCGCTCTTCTAAAAGCTTTTTGATTTCTTCCACACTTCCGCCGAGATTCGTGAGACTCGGCCGATTCTCCGCGGTCTTCGCGTCCGCCTGAATTCGATCGAACAGCGTCTGCGCTTCACATCGCAGGTAAACAACCTTCCGCCCCGATGCCTTGATCGCCGCCCGATTCTCCGGCCGCAAAATCGACCCACCACCAAGCGCGATCACATGATCCTTCTTCGCCAGCGCCTCTTTCAGCGCTTCCGACTCGAGATCGCGAAAATGCTGCTCACCCTGATCCGCGAAAATCTCGCGGATCGTCTTCCCCGCCTTCTTCACGATCAGATCATCGACATCCACGAACTTCAGCCACAGGCGATCCGCGAGTTTCTCGCCGGTCGTTGTCTTGCCGCTGCCGCGATATCCGATCAAAATCACACTCATGTTCGTCGGGGAATTATCGGCCGATTGCAACCATCCACAAGAGCGAACAGACGAACGCCTTCGAAACCCGCGGAGCTGCGCTCCGCCGCTAAATATCGAACAGAGCTTGTTCTGCTCAGTTAGCGGCGGAGCGCAGCTCCGCGGGTTGATCGCTGCCAAGCAATCGTGGGATCGAAGATCCTCCCCTCGCCCGAATCCGTCGCATCGCTATAATGCCGCCCACCATGGGTGAAGCTGTTTACAAGCGCGTGCTCCTGAAAATCAGCGGGGAAGGCTTTTGCCACGAAGGCGGTTTCGGGATCGAAGCGCCGGAGCTCGAGCAGATCGCGCGCGAATGCGTCGATGTCTGCAAGATGGGCGTGCAGCTCGCGGTGGTCGTCGGCGGGGGCAATTTCATCCGCGGGGCGAAGCTCGAGAACGATCTGCATATCCCCCGCGCGACCGCTGACTACATGGGCATGATGGCGACCGTGCTCAACGCCATCGCACTTCAGGAAACGATGGAGCGTCTCGGCCAACCGACGCGCGTGATGAGCGCCATCAGCATCTACAACGTCGCCGAGCCGTTCATCCGCCGCCGCGCCGTAAGGCACCTGGAAAAGGGTCGCGCGATTATCTTGGCTGCCGGCTCAGGCAATCCGTATTTCACCACCGATACCCCCGCCGCCCTCCGCGCCGCGGAGATTCATGCCGACGTACTACTCAAGGCGACGAAGGTCGATGGCATCTACAGCGCCGATCCGAAAAAAGATCCCAACGCCAAGCGCTACACCGAAGTCAGCTACGAACAAGTGCATCGCGACCAGCTCCGCGTGATGGACCTGACCGCGATCACGCTTTGCATGGAGCGCAAAATTCCGCTGGTCGTCTTCAACCTGAAAAAGCAAGGCAATATCGCCCGCGTCATGCGCGGCGAGGCGGTGGGAACCAAGATCCATCCGTAGGCTCGGCTGTGCCACACACGGAGTGCAAGCGATCTATTGTCGCTTCCCGGTCTCCGCGAACGCTTTCAGCTTCACAAGCAACTGCTTCCATCCGCCCTGGTATCGCTTCTTAACGTCGTAATCACACAGGCCGTAGCAACGATGACCGAGCCGCAGGAGCGTGCCCTTGCCCTTCGGCTGCAATTCAAAGATGAACGCGCTCATCGCCGGCAGATGGCTCATGCCCATCTGACCTAAAAACCGGATCAGCTTATTCGACTCGATGTACGTGACCGTCGCGAAGAGGTGCTCGACGTCGCCGTTCTTCGCGAAGAATCGTCCGCCCGCCCATGGCTCAAGCTTGAGCGATCGTCCTTCGCCCGGCATGAGGTTGAACCATCCGCCGATGTTCAGCAGTGCCTTCCACGTCTTCTCTGGCGACGCCTTAATGTCGATCTCCTGAATGAACTGAAAGCTGACCGGCTTAAGCTTGAGCATCCGCAGCGATTGCATGTCGAGCTCCGATTCTTGTTTGGGAGGGCGAGGCTCCTGCCGAGCC
>JAICIO010000022.1 GCA_025924315.1 Phycisphaerae bacterium | reverse complement strand
TCCGCCGCTAAATGAGGTGAATGACCATCATTCGCCTGATTTAGCGGCGCGAGCGCAGCTCCGCGGGTTTGTTTTGGCTGATTCGGCGTGAACTATTTCGCCGGCTTGCTCGTTGCACTGTCCCCACTCGCGGGCTCGAGAATCGTAATCTGTGTCGTCTGATTCACCATGATCTCCGGATGCCCTTTGAAGTCCGCGAGCTTTCCTTTGATCCGCACCTTCGCGCCCGTCAGCGTCTTGGCGACATCGCCGCTGAATGCCTGATCGAGCTTATCCTTGATCCGACTGAAGGCCGCGACGCGCACGTCGCTGTCCTTGAACTTTCCGTTCATGACCTTGCCGCTGCTGCTCCACGCCGCCGACTCGATCACGCCTTCAACGATAACATCACTATTCGTCGCCGATTTGATTGCATCGGCATCCGTCGCCTGAACGACCGAAGGCGCGGACGAGGGTTGCGACGAAGCAGGAGCGCTCGGCGCTTCATCTGCAGCGCGAACCGACGCCAACGACCCGCAAATCACCACTGCAAATGCCACGAACCATGTCATTTTCATCCGTTCTCCTGTTTGTGACGCCTCTTGTACGTCGGACACGCCCCACAGTCGAATTCAAAGTTGGAAGTCCTCACCTCTTGCGGCTAAGGTTGAACGCATGGATGGCCCCGCCGTCGAATCTCGCTTTGAGCCCTGGTTGCGATCCTTCGCTCTCGACGGCTTCATCCACCTCCATGTGGCCGCCGTGATGGAGGGCCTGCCGGAGTTCGTGCAAACCGATTTCCTCACCGACCGCGGTTTTCGAATGGTGGATTACGAGCCAGGCCCCGGCGTCGTGATGCGCGTCCCCGTCGCCTCACCGACCTTCGGGAAACCTTCGCGCGCCATCGTTCTGAAGCGCACGCTTCGCCATCGTCCAATCGATTTCGTGCGCTACGTCATCGCCCACGAGCTCGCCCACGCCCACCTCTACAACCGGGGCCGATCCCCCGACGAGGACCCCGAATTCGCCGCCGACGAACTCGCCAAGGCGTGGGGATTTCCAAAACCATTAAGATAAAAAACACTAAGACACAAAAACACGAAGCGGTTTCCGTGAATCGAGAATCGCTTCGTATCTTCGTGTCTTAGTGGTTTAATTTGCTCCTTATTTTACCGCGTTCCGCAGCGCGTCGATCGCGATCTTCACATCGCCGAATCGATCATCCCCGCCTTCGCGTTCGATCACCAGCGCCCCGCGATAGCCGACGCCATCCAGCGCCGCGACGAATTCCCCCGCATGCACCTCGCCCTGCCCAAACGGCACTTCCGTTCCCCACTTCATCCCTGGCTGATCCGACGAAACCGCATCCTTCACATGCACGTGCCGGATATGCCTTCCCAAAGTGCGAATCGCTTCAACCGGCTCACCGGCGCCATACAAAATCATGTTCGCCGGATCGAAATTGATCGCGACGTTCTTCGAGCGAACGTCGTTCAAGAATTGCAGCAGTTCCGACGCCGCCTCCTGCCCCGTCTCCATGAGCAGATCCACGCCAGCTTGCGCAAACGGCTCCGCGATCTGACGCGTGCGCTCGATGATCGTCGCGTACCCCGGGTCGTTCGACAGCGGAACAAATCCGATATGCGTGCCGACGCACTTGATGCCAAGTTCCTTGCACAACTGGAGCGCGTTCATCGACGATTCGCGGCGCGTCTCCCAAGTGCTGTCCGGCACGTATCCACCCGTCCGACGAATCGCAGCAATCGTCGTGTAATCCTCTCCGGCGAAGCTCATCATTCCGCCGGTAAGTTTCACTCCCGACGACTTCAGCTGCGCCAGCGCCGACGCGCGGGTCGCATCGTCCATTTCCTGGATCCACTGAAACCCAAGTTGAATGTGCTCGAGCCCTAGCCGCCGAACCTGCCCGAGCAAATCGTCCATGCTCTTCGGCTGAAGCGACCAGCTGCACACACCGATGTCGTGATTTCCAATCTTCATGTAAACCCTCAGTGCGTCCATGGCACTTGTAGGGTCCGCTTCAGCGGACCGGTTATTTCTGCTCGAAAAAGCGAATAACCGGTCCGCTGAAGCGGACCCTACGAGCGCACCTCATCGATTTCATACCGTAAATACCGCTTCTTCATCCAACGGATGGCCAGCAAGTCAACAAACGCAACGAATGCGCGATTGCCGAAACCATACTTCGCCGTTCCCGCAAAGCGCGGCGAATGTTTGACCGGCTCTTCACGGACGGTATACCCGCGCATTTTGACGAGTGTCGGAAAAAACCGATGCGCCCCGCGGAAAAGTTTCAGACCTTTGACGGCGTGCGCGCGGTAGATTTTCAGACTGCTGGCCGAGTCCTGCACCGTTTCTTCGCTGATCCAGTTGCGGATGCGATTCGCCTGGCGGCTTTGCCACTTGCGGAATGCGGTGTCCTGCCGATCGCGCCGCCAGCCCGTGATCATGTCGTAGCCGTCGAGCATCGGAAGTAGTCGCGGAATCTCTTCGGGATCGTTTTGCAGGTCCGCGTCGATGGTCGCGATGACTTCCCCGCGAGCCGCTTCGAAGCCCGCTTCGAAGGCGGCGCTCTGCCCCGCGTTCCTCCGCATGCGCAAAACGCGAAGCCACGGATACTGATTCTGTCCTTCGGCGAGCAACCGCGCCGTCTGATCGGTGCTGCCGTCGTCGATGATGATCACTTCAAACGGTTTGCCCGTCGTCTGCAGCGCGCCGCCGACGCGCCGAAGCAGCATCGGCACGTTCTCCTGCTCGTTGTACGCAGGGATCACCAGGGACAGATAAGGCTTGTCATCCATGAGGGTTCAGGGTTCGGGGTTCAGCGTTCAGGTTTGGCTCATCATTGAACCCCGAACCCCGAACCCTGAACCCTTTCGTCACCATCCAGTGAATCAGATGCACGCCGGCGATCCCAAGCGCCGCAGCGCCGACGACATCGCTCACATAGTGCGCATTTTCCAAAACGCGTTCCGCGCCCACCGCGATCGCGATCGCATAAAATCCCCAGCGGGCGCGGGGATATAACATAGCCAGCGCCTCCGCCGTGGCAAACGCGAGGGCGGCGTGACCGCTGGGAAAGCACAGATTCTTTGAGACGAACAAGCCATGAAATCCGCCGCGAAACGGGGATAAATCGAACGGTGCTAAGCGCGGCGCCCCCGACTGATCGAACAAGTGGAACGGCCGCGTGCGACCGGCGATCCACTTGATCAGGCCATTCAAACCGCTCACGATTGTTGCGATGAGCACGAACGCGCCCGCCTTCCACTTCAGCGGATGCACCAGCGCCACAACGATTGCGACCACGATCGTGAAATAGAATTCGCCCGGGGCTTTCAGTGTCTTTTGAACGTACTTATGCGTCTCAAGATAATTCTCCGCTCCCGAATGGCGTGCAAAGTCCGCGGCCGATCGATCGAACAGCGCCGCAATCGCAATGGCGATGATCGCAATCGCAACGGCGATGAAAATCCGGCGCGCCACGTTAGTAATCCCCGGGCCCGCTGGGCCGTTTCATTCCCTTGAAGCCGTAACACCGCCAGATCTTGAAAGTCTTCACCGTCACCCCGCCGGCGATCACCGGGATCTCCGGGAGCTTCTCCACGCGCTCAAACGCCGCCGGGATTTCATCCGGGATCGGTCCACCCTTCCCGACGTAAATTGCGTTTCGCCCCAGAAGCGCCGGCTGATCAAGCCGACGATCCGGCCACATGTCGTACTGCGTGAAACGTTTTGCATCCGCGTAGTACGACCCGGCGTAAAACGTCTTCGGCTGGCCCTCAACATAAAACGCAGTCTCCGCGGTCTGCATGTAATCGTCGCAGAGCACGAACGGCCGATCGCCCAAGCCGCGCAGCTCGAGCGAAATCTCATCGCCCAGCTGATGCCAACCGCGCAGTCGTCCCGAGATATCGATATCCGCGGGCTTGATCTTCGTATGAAAGATTCCATTGAACTTTTGGACGACGGGGAACAGGACCGACGTGTCGTGCACGATCGGCGTCATCACCAACCCCATCACGATCGTCGCCCAAACCCATCCGCGCCACCGCCGCCACGTGCGCACATCACGCATCTGCACGGCAATGAACCACGCCGCCAGGATCATCAGCGTGAAGTATGCCGGCGCTGGCCAGTTCACCTGCACCTTCGTGACGAAGCTGATGATCAAGTTGAATGCGAAGAATGTGAGACCGATGCAGACGAGAAAGAGGGCGCGCCGCGCGTGTTCGGGCGATTCGGGAGGGCGAGGCTCGTGCCGAGCGGTCTTCTCGTCCACCGCGTCCGGCTCGGCAGGAGCCTCGCCCTCCCAGTTACAATTGGCGCGTATCGCATAAATCACCGCGCACACGATGATCACCGCGAGGATCGGTCCAACAACACCAATCTGCGATCCTATGAACTCGAAGAAGTTCCCGCGTGAAAACGCCCCACCACTCGCGCCGGTTTGATGCGCAACATGCTTCAGCGACGCCCACCCATGCCGCGCGTTCCACACGATGACAGGCGTCGTAAACAGCAACGAAATCCAAAACGCCAGCCACGGTCCGGGCGAAAAAAGCCGCTTGCGGCTGAGCGGGTCAACCAACAGGTAAACGACCAATCCGACGAACCACAACAGAATCGCATACTTCGCTAAAAATCCGATCCCCGCAAACACACCCACGAACATCCACGGCCACGACTTCTCATCAAAAATCGCAATCGCCGCAAAATAGGTGCACAGCGCCCAGCAGAAAAAGTACGGCGGATCGATCGTCATCAACACGCTGCCGGCGACGAACATTGGCACGAAATGATTCAGTAGCACTGCCCCCAGGGCGAGCTTATCGCTGCCGAACAACTTCCGCGTCAGCAGAAACGTCACGATCGACGTCGCAACTCCGAGCGCCAGCGCCGGATACCGCACCGCCGGCATCGTGTCCCCGAACAAATCACAACTCGCCCGAATGATGTACGCAACCAGCGGACCTTTGCTGTAATAACTCAGATCCAGATTCCGCGACCAATCCCAGTACTGCGCCTCATCGCCCGAAAGATCGATCGGGCAATTGTGATTCAGATATTGAACGTGACTGAAGAACCCGAGCAGCAGCACGACACAAAGAATGACCCCACACAGCGCAGGCGAAAGCCACGCCAGTCGCCAAGCAGGCCTCGCCAATTCAGTCGCTGAAACATCATCCGAAGTCGCGGTCATACGAAGCGCGGGATTGTACGGTATAACCCTGTCACTCATGAAACGGCCGAGCGTGATTCCCTGGATTCTCGTGATTGTGACCGTCGCGACATTCGGGCGGATCGTGGGGAATGAGTTTTCGGGGTGGGATGATCCATCGACAATTTTTCAGAATCGGCGGATCGTTTCGCCATCGCTTGAAAACGTCATTTACTACTGGACGAACTCCGAGGGCGGGCTGTACGTGCCCGTGACGTACACGCTGTGGAGCGCGATTGCGGCAGTGTCACAGGTGGACGATGGCGCGGGGCATGTGACGCTGAATCCGTGGGCGTTTCATGCCGTCAGCGTCGCACTTCATGTCCTGAACGTGCTGGTCGCTTACGAGATCCTCCGATTGCTGATCGAGCATGAAGGAGCGGCGATGTTCGGCGCGCTGCTCTTCGCGGTGCATCCGATGCAGATGGAGACGGTGGCGTGGACGAGCGGCGCGAAGGACCTGCTCGGCGGACTGTTTTCGCTGGTCGCGATCTGGCAGTACGTGCTGTACGCGAAGCAAACTGGCGCCTCGAAGAAACATTTTGCGTTCGCGGCGAGTGCGATGATCGTCGCGATGCTCTCAAAACCTTCCGCGGTGACCGTTCCGCTCATCGCAGGGGCCGTTGATTTGCTCGTTCTTCGTCGCTCGCGCAAACGCGTCTACGCGACCATTCTGCCGCTGCTCTTATTGACGATCCCGTTCATCATCATCGGCCGCAACGTTCAAACCACGCCGCACGTAACCGACGCCCCACCGTGGACGCGCCCGTTGGTCGCGCTGGATGCCCTCGGGTTTTACGCGTACAAACTTGTCTGGCCCGCGACGCTCGGGATCATCTACGGCCGCACCCCCGACGCGATCTTGAAGACGAACCAGATCTACTTCACCTGGACCATTCCCGTCGCGCTTTTCGCGATTGGGTATGCATTGCGCAAGAAATGGCCGGCGCTTCTCACGGGCGAATCGATCTTCTTCTTCGCGGTGCTCCCCGTCCTCGGCCTGACGCCGTTCATGTTCCAGGTTCACTCCACCGTCGCGGATCATTACGTCTATGTTGCGATGCTCGGAATCGCTCTGATCGCCGCAAGCGTGATTCGCTCGAAGCGCTCGCGAAGCGTTTACGCCATCGCGTCGATCGTTATCGTGCTTCTCTCGGCGCGGTCGATCGTCCAGGCGGGCACATGGCACGACAGCATCACGCTCGCGGCGCATGCGATCGAGGTCGATCCCGACAGCGCAACCGCTCACAGCAACCTCGGCGTGGCATTGGCGGAGGCGAATCGTATGGCTGAAGCGATCGCACAGCTTGAAACCGCCGTCAAGATCGACGGAAACAATCGCGACGCGCAGGCGCGCCTGGCGCAGGCGTATCTTCAGGTCGGCCGCTACCACGAAGCGTATGATCACGCGCAGGCCGCGGTCGATTTGATCCAATCGAGCCCATCCAACACAATCGAGAGCGCCAATCGCGCGCGGCTGATTCGCGACCGAGCGCTGCAAGGTCTCTTCGCGCAGGAGCGGACGAAAAAGGTCGCGACGACACAATCGAACCGGCCATGATTCTTAGATGAACCCGCGCACGTCTCAGTCTCTCCTCATCCGCCTGCTGATCGTCGCGGCGACGTTCATTACATTCTTCGGGCTGTTCAGCGCGGACTTCACTTCCTGGGACGACCCGTTCACGACGGCGGAGAATCCGCATCTCAATCCGCCGACGCTTAGCGGGCTCGGGTATCACTGGCGACACTCGGAGTACGGCCTCTATATCCCGATCACATATACCGGCTGGTGGCTGATCGCGCACGTCGCGCATCTCAATCAGCCGGATGCGCGCGGCATTACCCTGAATCCCGCAATCTTTCATCTCGCGAATGTGTCGCTCCATGCGCTCAACGCGCTGATCGTTTTCGGGATTCTGCGGCGCATCCTGAAGCGCGATTGGGCGGCGGGGATTGGCGCGCTCGTGTTTGCGCTGCACCCAATTCAAGTGGAAGCGGTCTCGTGGATCTCAGGGATGAAGGACGTGCTCTCCGGCACGTTTTCCCTCGCGGCGGTCTGGGCATATCTCGTCTTCGCGACGACTGAGCCGAGCCGCAGACGTCTCTTCTACGCGCTCGGAATCCTTTTCTTCATTCTCGGGATTCTGTCGAAGCCGTCAGCGATGATCGTGCCGGGATTGCTTCTTGTGATCGATTACTTCTGCGTGCGTCGGCCAATTCGTTCGATCGCACTCGCCCTGGCGCCGTGGTTCGCGATCACCGTGCTCGCCGCCCTCAGCGCGAAGTTTTTTCAGCCGGCGATTGGAGTGATCTCGGTTCCGATCTGGGCGCGGCCGCTCATCGTCGGCGATTCGCTCTCGTTCTACCTCTACAAGCTGCTGCTCCCGATTTCACTCGGCATCGACTACGGCCGGCGTCCGCAGGTCGTCATGCATCAGCCGTGGTTTTACATCGCATGGCTGATTCCGCTCGCGATTGCGCTGCTCCTATGGCGTGTGCGGCGCTCGCGGCCGATTCTCGTCGCGGCGGCATGCCTGTTTTTCGTCGCGGCGTCACCAACGCTCGGGTGGACACGGTTCCTCTTCCAGTATTTTTCCACCGTCGCGGATCATTATTTGTACGTCGCGATGCTCGGCCCGGCGCTGGCGGTTGGATGGCTTTTGACGCGCACGCGCACGCAATGGGCGTATGGCTTGTGCAGCGCGCTACTCGTCGCGTATGGCGTGCTCAGCGCGCTACAGGCTTCGACCTGGAAATCGGATGAAACGCTTTTCACGCAAACCGTCGCGAACAACCCGAAATCCTTCGCCGGATACAACAACCTGGGGCACATGTATTACACGGTCGCGCAGCAGGCGAGCGATCCTCGCGAGCGCGATTCGCTGCTCAAATCCGCGGCCGAGTGCTTTCATCAGTCGATCGTGTCCAACCCCGAGTATCCGGATGCGCATTTCAACTTTGCCCTGACACTCGCGCTGCATGGCGATGTCGAAGATGCGATCAACGAGATCAAGGAATCGCTCGAGCTGCGAAAGAAAATGCCGCCGGAACTGAACCGCGGGTTCGAACGCGGCTATCTAAACCTCGCACAAATGCTGATGCCGCGAGGGCGTTATGCGGAGGCGATCGAAGCGTATCGGGAGTTTCTGAAATACCAGCCGAACAATCAGCAGGCGAAAGAGGAACTGGCGCAGGCGATTGAGGAAGAGCGCAGCGCGACGCAACCCACGACGCGCTGAGTTCGGAATCGAACAGTGGCGCTGAAGTGCCACTGCCCCGCACGCTCAGGTTTTGGCGGGGACGAAGCGCTTGATCGCATCGGCGCGCGTTTTGACGATCGTAAAGAGCCGCTCGAGCGAGCAGGTGCGGAATACGGCCATCAGCCGTGAGGTCATGTTGCACATGACGAGTTGGCCGCGCGAATCCTTCACGCGCTGGCGGATGTTCACCATTAGCCCGAGCACGGCACTGCCCATGTATTGCACGCCGGCGAGGTCGAGGATCCAGACGTGCGCGGGCTTTGCGTCGAGTACGGTCCACAGGTCGTCGGAAAAACGATCAAACTCCAGGCCATCGAGCGTTTCCGGAAGGAGCAGCTCGATCACCGTCAGCGAAGGCTCGGATTTCAGACGGAAAAACTCTTTCGACATAAACGCTCGCACCGACAGCGGACTCGGCAAGAAAGTTTACCGAATAAATCCCCCGCTTCCAAAAAGCGGGACAAGTTTAAGTTGTCAGTTGCCAGTTGGCAGTTGTCAGTAAAACCTTTGCTGGCAACTGCCAACTGAGAACTGGCAACTATTCTTTACCGGACCTGAAGAGTATCCGCCTCGAAGGTGATGCCGAGAGGTGGGATTATTACGGCCTTGCGGTCGCCCTCTTTGCGCACGACGCCCGCTTTCCAGGCGTTGTAGCCGGCGGATTGGGCGCACTGCAACGTCCGCTCGACGTCTTCCGGCGCGACATAAACCGCGAAGCCGACGCCCATGTTGAACGTCGCGTACATCTCACGCAGCTCGATCGGGCCGCGCTCCTGGAGGAAGCTGAAAACCGCTGGCGGAGTGCCGATCTGTGTGATCTCGTAAACAAACGGCTCGGTCAGGCGCATCAGTTTTCGCCAGCCGTGCCCGGTGACATGTGCGGCATAATGCAGCGGGATTTTCGCGGCCTGACACGCCGCCATGAAGCGCACGTAGATGATCGATGGATCGAGCAGCGCTTCGCCGAAGTCGCGGCCGTCGTTCATGTCCGTCAGATATTTCTGCGGCAAGCGATCGGCGACCGCGCGGCAGAGCGTGAGGCCGTTGGTGTGGATCCCGGAGCTGGCGAGGAAGATGATCGCGTCGCCGTCGCGCACGTCGCCGACGATCCTATTGGACTTCGGCGTGATCTGACCGATCGCAGATCCGGCGAGCACGATCGTCTTCGGATCGATGATGCCCTTGAGCGCCGGCGTTTCCCCGCCGCCCCACACGGCATTGGCAAGCAAACATCCGCCAGCGAATCCCTCGGCCAGGTCTTTCGCGCGCTGCTGATTTTCAAACCACGCCGAATCGCCGACCCCCGCGTGCATCGCGACGGAAATCGGCAGCGCGCCGGTCGTGATGAGGTCGTTGACGATCGTCGCGACCGTGTCGATGCCGATGTTGGCGTAATAGCTTTTGCCAGTGAGCTCGAGCATTGCGTCGGCGACGAGGTTTTTCGTGCCGAGGCCTTCTTCGACATGCGCAAGAAACGCATCCGGGCCTTCGATGAGATAAGCGCTTTCACCGCGAATGTTGGCCGGTTCGGAGAAGCCGTGATCTTTGAGCGCACCGACGGTCGTCGCAGCCGCGGATTGGCAGGCACGCTTAAACGCATCGAGCGTGTCGTATTTCACACCGGAGTTTTCGTAACTGAGCGGGTTCATCGTCCGCGAGGTTGTAGGCATCATGTCGGTCGTGTCAAACTGATTCGACAACGCCATCGAGAGAGAGTGTGTGATGTTTTGGAATGAGTGAACGAGCCGCGACCGTAAGGGAGCGGTTCTTGTTTCAACATCGCACAAACCGCTCCCTAACGGTCGCGGCTCGTCATAAAAATCACAGGCTCTGAGCGAAGCGAAGGATCTCCATCCGGGAAGTGCGCTCGATGTCGAAATCCTTCGCTGCGCTCAGCATGACATCCGTGGCGACGTTCAAAGATAAGGGATTTGCCCTTTCTCTGCCTTCGATAGATTCACGATGACCTGCGCGATCGATTCAGTAATCTTTTCGAAATGCTGACGCCCCTTCTTCGCGGTCGCGAACTTGGGGTCTCCGCTTCCGCTGTCGGGATGGCTTTGGCTCCACGGCCGCGGTGTCCATACGCCGGGTTGATTCAACCCTTCGATCGCGAACGGCACGCGTCGGCCGTCGCCGGCCTGATCGAGCTGCACGAGATTCGGCGCCAGGTTCAGCATCAAACTCGTTTCCATCTCGTCCGCGTGATCGCCCGGATGCGCCGCCCGCGGATCGGGTTCGTATTTTGCAATCTGGTAAAAGTTCACGAGAACGACCAGCGTTTTGAATTCGCCCTGCAAATCGCGGATGAGTGGCTTGAATTCATTTCCGCCGTGCGCATTGAGCAGAATCAGCCGATCGATCCCCTGCCGTGATAAACTCCGCACGACGTCGCGCAAAATCGCCGCCGCCGTCCGCGTGGTAATGCTGATCGTGCTGATTTGATCGAGCTGCTGCTCGTCATTTCCAAAAGGCACCGCCGGCAGAACGATCGGTTTCGCGTCGCGCTCGAAGGCAAGCTTCGCGGCGCGCGTCGCGATCTCCGTCGCTTCGATCACGTCCGTCGCATGCGGAAGATGGTAATTATGCGCCTCCGTCGCGCCCCACGGCAAAACCGCCACGTTCGGCTTGTAATCCTGCAGTTGCTTGAAATTCGCCTCCCAAAGTACATAGGGGCGCGGCGAAGCGGTGGAATTCGTCGGATTCATTTGACCAAGGATAGCAACCGGCGCGAATCCTTTCACTTCGCTGTCCGATTCGATCGATTTCGTGCCATTTGAACGGGAGGATTCCATGCGCAGTCAGCGAATCACGTTAGTCGATCTGTGCACTTGCCTCGTCATGCTCGCGCTGCTCAGCACGACATTTCTCGCGACGCGGCATCTCGCCGATGAAAGCCAGAATCGCAAGAAATGCGCGTCGAACCTCCGGCAGATCGGGCAGGCGATCATGCTGTATGCGAACGAGAACCGCGGCGCGTATCCGCGGACGATTTTCAAACCGGCGCAGGCGAAGAAGCCAACCTGGGGCACGCCTTACGACGAGAAGAACAAGGATCTCGGCGCATCAACCAACGCAAATCCGTTCTCCGCGGACGATGACACGGAAGGATTGAAATATCGTCCGGCCGCAAATGACGTAACCAGCGCGCTCTTCCTGCTGATGCGCACGCAGGACATCACGAGCGAAGTGTTCATCTGTCCGAGCACGAAGCAGGAGAAGTTCGATTTTGGCGCGGGAAACAACACCGCAATGAATTGGACGAACTGGCCAGGCAACAAGGGCTTGGCGGAGCACCTCAGCTACAGCTATCAAAACCCGTATCCCAGCCAGGCCGCGATCGATAAGGGTTTCAAGCTCAACACTGCGATCCCGGTCGATTTTGCGGTCGCATCCGACATGAACCCGGGTGGAAATGCGCTGACGAAAATCGCGACGGACACGCCGGTCGAGCAGCAGGCCGAAGGCAACAGCCACAATCATCAGGGCGACGGACAGAATGTGCTGTACGTCGACGGCCACGTCGATTTCAAAACGACACCGTTGTGCGGGATGAAGGACGAAAACATTTTCACCTACGGCGACAGCGGAACGGATTTCCCCAAGAAAGGCGGCGAGGGCGTGGTTGGACCACCGTCCGGTCCGAGCGATTCGATCCTGCTCCCGACGGCGCAGGATATCGGTGCGGATAAAGCTGAGGCGCAGAAGTAAAGGTGCGAAGTTTTGGTCTCCACTGGCAGTGGCACTTTAGTGCCGCTGCGCAGAGCAGCTCCAGCGACCGTTCTAAATCCGTTCCAGCGCCACGAGATCTTCCAGCGTCTCGCGCTTGCGGATGATTTTGTAGGCGCTGCCATCCACGAGCACTTCCGGCAGTCGCGGGCGGTTGTTGTAGTTGCTCGCCATCGCGAAGCCGTAGGCACCGGCGGTGAAGACCGCGAGCAAATCGCCGCGCTTGACGTTCGGGAGCGAGCGATTGCGGCCGAGATAATCTCCGCTCTCGCAGATCGGGCCGACGATGTCCACCGTTTCACCCGCGACCACCTGAAAATCCCGCCGGCGATCGGCGTTCAGGTTTTTCTCATCCGGCTTCACCGGCCAGATGTGGTGATACGATTCGTAGAGCGTCGGGCGGATGAGATCATTCATCCCCGCGTCGACGATCACGAACTTTTTCTCTCCGCCTTGCTTGCGATACAGCACGCGCGTGAGCAACACACCCGCATTGCCCGCGATGTAGCGGCCCGGCTCGAACGCAATGCGATACGGCTTGCCCTGCAGGAGCGGAATCAGCGCCCTGGCGTGATCCGTCACCGGATGCGCCTGTTCCGGCTTTTCGTAATTCACACCGAATCCGCCGCCGCAGTCGAACCACTCGATCTTGTGGCCGCGCTCGGTCAGGCGATCGATCAGCGCCGTCATCTTCTTCACCGCATCGACGTACGGCTCCACCTCATAAATCGGCGAGCCGATGTGAATGTGCACGCCACCGATGCGGAGGTTCTTCAGGTTGCGATACTGTTCAAACACGCGCTCGGCGCGCTCGATGTCGACGCCGAACTTCGTCTCCTTTTTGCCCGTCGTCGTCTTCGCGTGCGTCTTCGCGCCCGGATCGACGTCCGGATTAATTCGAATCGCGCCGATCGCTTTCTTGCCGATCGACCCCGCGACGCGATCGACGTTTTCGATCTCTTCTTCCGATTCGAGATTGAACGCGGCGATCCCCGCGTTGATACCGTCGGCGATTTCCTGATCCGTCTTGCCAACGCCGGCGTAAATCATCTTCTTCGCGTCACCACCCGCCTGCAGCGCGCGGAACAGCTCCCCGCCGCTCGTCACGTCAAACCCGCAGCCTTCGTTCGCGAGAAACTTGAGAATGTTCAGATTCCCGCAGCTCTTGACCGAGTAGCAGATGGTCGGATTCAGCGGCGCGAACGCGTCGCGGATTTGCCTGTAGTGATAAAGAAATGTCGCCTTCGAGTAGACGTAACACGCCGTCCCCACTTCGCGCGCAATCTTCTCCGCGGGCACGTCCTCGCAAAACAGCTCGCCATTCTTGTATTTGAAAAAATCCATAGAGCCCCCCATTTTCGCGGGAAATCACGCGGAAGCAATGGGCGCACCGGCAGTGGCACTTAAGTGCCACTGCCAGCGGCCGGAAGCGCATCTCCGAACAGAATGAACCAATTCTGCTGCGCCGCCTCCCGAAGTTTCTGCTCGCCAAGAAGCGCCTGGGCATCGGCTTGCATTAATGCGACGATGCGATTTCGATCGAGGAGCGGCGCCAGCATTCGAAGGTCATCCCGATCGCGTTCGCGCGGGCTGAAGAGCTTGCTCAGAAACACGTCGTACTCACTAACAGCGAACGCTCGCAACGATCCGAACACGCCGATCAAGTCGACGCGGCCCTTCCAGCCGCTTGGCAGGTAATGCGATTGAAAGTGCGTGAGGCGAAGCCCATATCGTTGAGCGAGACGATCAAGCGCTGCCGGATATTCACGCAGGGCCCTCGGAACTTCATCGACGAGATCGATGTCTTCTGTGTGGCGTGACAGGTGCCCCGCGAGGATCAAAGCGATCGATCCACCGATGTAGATCTCGATCGGTTTCTTCGTAAGCGATGACAACTCTCGCAGAAACACCTTCACATCTTCGGGCTTCGTGGGAGTCACAATCCTTCCTTTGAGCGACGGAAATGCGTCCTCGTCGGACACATCGGCGGTCGATTGTCGCACCGCCTCTAATTGCGATTGGAACGGCAATGAATCGAGCCAGGTCTGCGTGCGCGACTTGCCCCAATTTGCCTCAAGCGCCCGGATACTGTCACGAATGAGCAATCGCGTGCGAAAATCGGTCGCCTCTGACAGTGCCGCTTCCACAGCCTGTCTCAGGGCCTCGGGATCGATCTCCGCGCCACGGGCGGTCAATCGCCAAAGCTCGTCCGCGGCCGATTGCAACATGGGCTCAATCATAGCAAAATTACTCATGGGACACGCCGTTTACGGGCAACACGCGGATGGAGCCGATGTAGTAGGTGTGACAGGATGTTACAACGCGCAGCCATCATCTTGACTGTGCTGATCGCGATGGCCATGGATGGCAAAGCGATCGCCGCCGGCGCGGAGCCGGCCGGGGTCGAGTTCTTCGAATCGCACGTCCGCCCTGTTCTCGTCGATAACTGCTATTCCTGCCACAGCGCGCAAGCGCCCAAACTCAAAGCGAAACTTCGGCTTGACGCGCGCGACGGGTTTTTCAAAGGCGGAGAATCCGGCGAACCGACCGTCACGCCGGGCAAGCCGGACGACAGCATGCTCGTCATGGCCATTCGTCAGGAAGACGAATTGAAAATGCCGCCGAAGAAAAAGCTGGCGGATCAGCAGATCAAGGACATCGAAACATGGATCAAGATGGGCGCGCCGTATCCGGAAAGCGCCGCGCCGACTGCAGTTGCCGCGCCAACCTCGAGCCCAACGCGTATGACGCTCGCGGACGGTCGAAACTTCTGGAGCTTCAAGAAGCCGGTCTTGCGGACGCCGCCGGAATCGAGCGACGCCTCGTGGGCGAAGAACGACATCGACCGCTTCGTTCTCGCGAAGCTGAAAGAGAACGGCCTGCAACCCTCGCCACGCGCGGACAAACGCACGCTCATTCGCCGCGCGACGTACGATCTGACCGGTCTTCCACCGAGCCCCGCGGAAATTGAAGCGTTCGAAGCGGATCAATCCGGCGATGCGTACGAGAAGCTGATCGATCGATTGCTCGCGTCACCGAGGTACGGCGAGCGGTGGGCACGGCAGTGGCTCGATGTCGCGCGCTATGCCGACACGAAGGGCTACGTTTTTGAGGAAGAGCGCCGCTATGCGTACGCCTATACCTATCGCGATTGGGTCATCGACGCGCTGAACCAGGATCTGCCCTACAACCAGTTTCTCATCGATCAGATCGCCGCGGATCGACTGGAGATCACGAAGACCGACAAGCGACCCCTGGCGGCGCTCGGGTTCCTCACGGTTGGCCGGCGGTTCCTCAATCATCTCCCGGATATCATCGACGACCGCATCGACGTCGTGACGCGCGGCACGATGGGCCTGACCGTGAGCTGCGCGCGGTGTCACGACCACAAGTATGATCCGATTCCAACCGCCGACTATTACAGCCTTTACGGCGTCTTCGCGAGCAGCACTGAACCGAAGGAAGAGCCGCTTATCGGCGAATGTAAAGACCCCGCGCTCAAAGCGGATTTTGAGCGCGAGCTGGCGGCGAAGGAGAAGGAGATCGCGGACTTCCACCAGCGCCGGCACGACGAGATCGTGGCGCTCATTCATTCACCACAATCGATCGCGATTTGTCTGCGTGCCGCGCAGGAATTGCTAACAACCGACGATTCCCACGCCGCGGAGATCGGGAAGAAATACGGCGCGCATCCGTGGGTGATCCAGCGCTGGCGCGATTATTTGCAGGCGGCGCAGAAAAAGAATGACGCGACGTTCGCGCTGTGGCGCGAATATGTGAAAGGTCCGCGCGATTCGATATCGTCATTCGTCTACCGCATCACCGCGAGCAAGCTCGCGGGCTACACGCAGATTCGGAATCTCGAATACCTGTCGAACGCCTACGGACTCGTGCTCTCCCAGGCAGATCTGAAAGCATTGCCGATCAACCTCACGCTCGAAGAAACCAAGCTGCTCTACAACGGGGACGATGTGCTCGCGCTCGGGCGATTGCAGCAAAAGGTCGACGCGGTGTACGCGAATCATCCCGGCGCTCCGCCGCGGGCGATGGCGATGGAAGACGCGGATGCGGCGGTCGCGCCGCACATCTTCAAGCGCGGAAATCCCGCGAACGTCGGTGATGAAGTTCCGCGGCAGTTTCTCGCGATTCTTTCGCCCGACAGTCGCCAGCCTTTCAAGAACGGCAGCGGACGATTGGAGCTCGCGCAAGCGATTGCAAACCGCGACAATCCGCTCACGGCGCGGGTGATGGTCAATCGGATGTGGCAGCAGCATTTCGCCTTCGGTCTCGTGCGTACGCCGAGCGATTTCGGCACGCGTGGCGAGCGGCCGACGCATCCGGAATTGCTCGATTACCTCGCGGTCAAGTTCATGGACGACGGCTGGTCGCTCAAGAAGCTGCATAAGTTCATCATGATGTCCGCGACCTATCAGCAGTCGAGCCACGATGTCGAAGCGGCGCATGCGAAGGATCCCGAGAACCGCTTGCTGTGGCGCATGAACCCGCGGAGGCTCGACTTTGAACCGCTTCGCGATTCGCTGCTCGTCGCTTCCGGGTCGCTCGACCTGACGATGGGCGGACGATCCATCGACATCCTCGCGCATCCGTTCATTCCGCGGCGAAGTTTGTACGCCTTCATCGACCGACAGAATCTGCCCGGAACGTTCCGCACGTTCGATTTCGCGAGCCCCGACGCGACGAGCGGTCAGCGGTTCACCACATCCGTACCGCAGCAGGCGCTGTTCATGATGAACAGCCCGTTCGTGATGGAGCAGGCGAAAAAGCTCGCGAAGCGAAGTGCGCTCGCGACAAAAGGTGACGTCGCCGCGCGGGTAACAGAGCTGTATCAGCTGACCTACGGGCGCGAGCCAACGAAGGATGAATTGGCGCTCGGCGTAAATTATGTGCAGAGCGAATCGCAGCATGTGGAGCCCGCGATCGTGAAGAAGTCGCCGTGGACGTATGGCTATGGTGAGTTCGACGAATCGGCCGGCAAGGTGCTCGCGATCTATCCGCTGCCGCACTTCCAGGACGGCATGTGGCGCGGCGGGCCGAGGTATCCGGACGACAAGCTCTCGTGGGCGATGTTGAACCACGAAGGCGGGCACGTCGGCGCAGATCTGAAACACGCGGTGATTCGCCGATGGACTTCGACGATCGATGGCTACGTGACAGTGGATGGCGAGCTATCGCACCCGTACAAGCAAGGCGATGGCGTCCGCGCGCGGCTGGCAACGTCTCGTGATGGCTTACTGGCAACGTGGATGGTTCACGATCGCGAGGCGTCGACGAAGGTAAGCAAAATCCGCGTGACGCCCGGCGACACGATCGACTTCATCGTCGATCTCGGACGAGCGGGCGATTTCCAATACGATGGGTTCACGTGGACGGCCACCATCACGAAGACGAACAACGATGACAAAATCGCCGGCGACGATAACGGCGCCGTGTGGAATTCGGTCACCGAATTCGCCGGCCCCGCGCAGCCGCCGCCGAAGCCGATGACGGCGTGGGAAAAGTACGCCCAGGTGCTGCTCGAGTCGAACGAGTTCGCGTTTGTGGATTGACGTGTATGGTCCCCTCTCCCTGAAAGGGAGAGGGTTAGGGTGAGGGTCGAACGTGGCAGTAAGATCACGTGCGGCCCATGAAGGAGCGTAATTGGTCATCCTGAGCGAAGCGAAGGATCTCCCAATCGAGTGCACTTCTCGATCCCGAGATCCTTCGCTTCGCTCAGAGTCTGTGATTTTTTGCGTGGCGAGGGCGTCTCGCCCTCGCATTTGCGGCTACCGCCGCGTTCGCGAGGGCAAGATGCCCTCGCCACGCTGAAAAGATCACACGCTCTCAGGATGACATGCGCGTCCGGACACGGAAGAAGGCTTTTATGTCGCTCTACTATCACGGCCCGCGCAACGATGATCGAAACCTCTCACGTCGGCAGTTGCTCTGCAAATGCGGCATGGGCATGGGCGCGCTCGCGCTGACGAGCTTGCTTGCACAAGCCGGATTCGCTTCGACCGTCGACGACGCGGTTTCGGCTACGCCGATCAATCCGCTGACGCCCAAGCTTCCGCCGTTCCCCGCGAAGGCGAAGCGCGTCATTCACCTGTTCATGAACGGCGGACCGTCGCAGGTTGATACATTCGATCCGAAACCACTGCTCGAAAAATACGCGGGAAAAACCCTGCCGATGGAGCATCTGCCGACCGAGCGACGCACCGGCTCGAGCATGCCGTCGCCGTTCAAATTCAAAAAGTTTGGCCAGAGCGGAATCGAAATCAGCGAGCTGTTTCCGCATATCGGCGAGATGGCGGACGAGCTGTGCGTGATTCGCTCGATGCACGCGGACGTGCCGAACCATGAGCCGTCCCTCCTGCTCATGAACTGCGGCGAAGCGCGCATGATCCGGCCGAGCGTCGGCTCGTGGGTGACGTACGGGCTCGGCAGCGAGAATCAGAATCTCCCCGGCTTCGTCGTGATGTGCCCCGGCGGATATCCGATCCAGGAATCGCAGAACTGGCAAAGCGGTTTTCTCCCCGGCGTGTATCAGGGCACGTACATCAACAGCGAGCACACGCAGCTGAACCAACTCATCGAGCACATCAAGAACACGACGTCGTCGCAGGACGAACAGCGCCGCCAGCTCGATCTGCTCAACAAGCTCAATCAGAAGCACGAAGCCGCGCGCGGAACCGATCCAGCGATGGAAGCGCGCATTCAATCGTACGAGCTCGCGTATCGCATGCAGATCGACGCCGCCGACGCGTTCGATGTATCGCGCGAGCCAAAGCGCATTCGCGAGATGTACGGCGAGAACGTGCAGGGCCGGCAAATGCTGATCGCGCGGCGATTGCTCGAACGCGGCGTGCGCTTCGTGCAGGTGTGGCACGGCGCCGGTCAGCCTTGGGACAATCACGATGATCTTGAAGCCGGCCATCGCCGCCTCGCGCAGGAATCGGATCAGCCGATCGGTGCGCTGCTGAAGGACCTGAAGCAACGCGGGATGCTGGAAGACACGCTCGTGCTCTGGGGCGGAGAGTTCGGTCGCACACCGGTGGTGGAATTACCGACGCCCGGCGCCAACTCCGGCAAGATGAACGGCCGCGATCACAATCACTATGGCTTCAGCATGTGGATGGCCGGCGGTGGCGTGAAAGGCGGACACGTCCACGGCGCAACGGACGATTTCGGTTTCCGCGCCGTGCAGGATCCGGTGCACGTGCACGATCTTCACGCGACGATGCTGAAGCTCATGGGCTTCGATCACGAAAAGTTCACCTACCGTCACGCGGGGAGAGACTTCCGATTAACCGACGTGCACGGCACGGTGATCAACGATCTCATCGCGTAGCGCGATCGACGCATTACTTGGCCTTCTCAACGAGAGGGCAATGGCGTCGCAACAACGGCTCGTCCGTGCTACATTCCGCTCATGCGGAAGCTTCATATCCTTTCGATCATCGTTGTCTTCCTTTCGTTCTCAATCGCGGGCGAGACGCTACAGGTCAAACCCGATCGTTACGACGGCTTCTACCACAAAGGCGAAACCGTCACATTTCGCGTGAGCGGCGGCTCCGGGGTCGCGGATTATGTGGTGAGCAAGGACGGCGTCGGTACGCTCGCCAGCGGATCGATTTCGCTGGGCGATAAGCCCGCGGAGATTAAAGCGTCGCTCGATGAACCGGGCGTGATTCATTGTGATGTCACGCCGCGAAGTAATCCGACGACCAAGCCGGTGACCGGTGGCGCCGCAGTCGATCCGCATCTGATCAAGCCGAGCCTTCCGCCGCCGGATGATTTCGATGCGTATTGGGCATCGCAGAAGAAGCTGCTCGCGGCCGAGCCGATGAAGCCGGTGCTGACGAAGGTCGATTCGCCGGATGAATCAATTGAGACGTTCGACGTGCAGATCAATTGCCCCGGCGGCGCGCCGGTGTCGGGGTATCTGGCCATTCCGAAAGACGCGAAGCCGAAATCGCTGCCCGCGATTTTGTATCCGCACTCCGCGGGCGTGCAGAGCAGTTTTCTCGCGCATGCGGTGCACGGTGCGGATCTCGGGCTGATCGCGCTCGACATCAACGCGCACGGCGTGCCGAATGGCAAGCCCGATCAGTATTACGCGGACCTGTATAACGGTCCGCTCAAGGGATATCCCGCCCGCGGGATCACCGAAGGCCGCGACCAGGTTTATTTCCGCGGAATGTTTTTGCGGCTGATGCGCGCACTCGATTACCTGACGACACGGCCGGAATGGGACGGAAAGATCCTGATCGTTGAAGGCTCCAGCCAGGGCGGCGGGCAGGCGCTCGTCGCTGCGGGGCTCGATCCACGCGTCACGCTCTGCCTTGCGGCGGTCCCTGCGCTATGCGATCACACCGGCTTTAAAGCGAACCGCGCCAGCGGCTGGCCGCGCATCGTGCCGAAGGATGCGGACGGGAAATATGACGAGAAGGCCGCCGAGACCGCGCGTTATTTCGATGCGATGAACTTCGCGACGCGCATCAAGTGTAACACGTTCGTGACCGTCGGCCTGATCGACAAGACGTGCGCTGCGACAAGCGTTTTCGCCGCGTACAACGCGATCCCCGGCGAGAACAAGAACATTTATCCGGTGGTGGACATGGGCCACGCGTTTCCGAAGGACCTTCAGGAAGAGTTCGACGCGCGACTTATCGAGCACGTGCAGATCCGCAGCGGACAGGTCGGGCCAAACCGGAAGGTGCGTCAGGCGCGGAGTAAAGGTGCCAAGTGATCCCAGGCGCGCTTCGCGACGCCGGCGGCGGTGGTTTCGTAGGGATAAAGCTCAACCGTGGTCCAGCCTGAATAGTGGATGTCGTCGAGGGCTTGGAAGATGCCCAGGAAATTGATGACGCCCTTCCCCGGCGTGAGATGCTGGTGCACTCGATTGCTTCCAATATCTTCGAGATGCACGTGCGCGACTTGTTCGGGCATCGCGCGGATGACTGACGCGGGATCGTCGCCGACACAGAAAAGGTGACCGACGTCGCAGTTCATCAAGATCTGCGGCTCGTTCTTGAAGAACTCATTCTTAAACGCGAGATACTCCGCACTCGTTTCAATAAAGAGCCCCGGCTCCGGCTCGACGGCGAGAATCACATTGTGCCGCTTCGCGAGCGGCAATACGCGGTTCAGACCTTCCGCAAACCGCTCGCCGGCCTTTTCACGCGTCAGCGTCGTGCCGATCATCGGTCCGCCGGGCTGAAGGCTGAGGGTTTTCGCCCCGATCTGCCCCGCCAATTCGATCGCGTGCATCGTGTGCGTGATCCGCATCTCCCGCGCCCGCTCGTCATCCTCGATCCACGTCGGGTGATACGTATCCCCATCCGCGAAATGCGTGAACGCGTTGACATTGCTCACCGCGAGCTTCCTCGCGGACATGTGCCTGAGCAGCTCTTCGCGCTTCTGCGAATCAAATGAAGCCGGATAAGCGTGCGGCACGTCCGCCATGATCTCCGCACCGCCATAGCCAATGTCGCCGATGAAATCGATGGCCTCGGCGAGGGTGTTTTTCTTAAACGCGTTGGATGAAAAAGCGATTTTGCGCACGCGGTGAACTCAACCTTCTGGATTTTCGAGCAACACGCGCAAACGATCGCCCAGTTCAGGCAGGAATTTCGCTGGCCATGAGTCGTCGATCAGACCAACGTCGATGAGGTCCCGCAGATGGGTCCGATCCTTATCGCGAAACGCGGTGAGCTTGATTCGGACGAGCGCCTCGAGACTGAGAACGGAAAAGCTTCCCGTATTCTGTGCTTCCGTCACATCGGGATTGGCGATGGGCTCATGCTGGCGAACTTTCTCTTTCGCGAAGACGATGTGGATTCCTTCGCGCGGCTTGGCGTTTGGGCCATCGAGGAAAACATCAAGGCCGGCGGTGTGTCGATAGACGAAGCCGGCGGCTTGGAGCGCTTTTTGAACCGCGGACAAATCCTCACGGCGGATCAGGATGTCCACGTCTTGCGTGTTTCGGACCGCCGACTCGTCGACAGACGACACCCACGCAGCGACTGCATTTCCCCCTGCAACGGCGTATTGGATGCCGGCCGCGTTAAGCGCACCGACGGCCCGAAGTAATCGTTGCCGTACTTTTTCCACGGCCGACACCATCCGATCGAGTGAGATTGACGTCGCGGATAACGCCATGACACCTCACAGCATAATCAGAACGGCACCGCCTGGTCCATCCAGTCGTCGTTTTTGAGAACTTGTTTTCGATTGAATCTCGCCAGGCGTTCCGCTCGCGCCTGGGCGATTCGGATGAGGTTGCTCGCGCCGATGGCCCGCCAGGCTTTGCGGATGTTTTTGGTGTGGCGGATGAAGAGGTCGTCCTCGGCGCACGCGAACATCTGAGCGCTGCCGGGATCGCCTTGGCGAGCGGCGCGGCCGAAGAGCTGGCGGTCGACTCTTCCGCTGCCGTGCGGTTCGGTGGAGATCACGTTTAGCCCGCCGATGTCTGCGACGCCGCGCGAAAGGATGATGTCCGTTCCACGGCCGGCCATGTTCGTGGCGACAGTGATTTGCCCACGGTGACCGGCCATCGCGATGATGTCGGCCTCGACTTTCGTCTGCGTCGCATTGAGCACGCGGTGCGCGCGTTTGGCGGCGTCGAGGCGCTTGGAGACTTCGAGCGAGGCGAGCACCGACCGCGTGCCGATCAGCACCGGCGCGCCCTGATCGTTCAGCTCACACACGCGCTGCACGACGGCCTCGAACTTCTGGTCCATTGTGTCGAAGAAGCGAACCGGCAGATGCTTGCGGATGCACGGCTTGTTCGTCGGGATGCGCACGATTGGCCGCTGATAGATTTGCCACATTTCGCCGGCGGATTCCCACGCGGTGCCGGTCATTCCGCCCATGATCGGATACTGGCGGAAGAAGCGCTGGAAGCTGAGGCGAGCGAGGTTTTCCTTGTCGGCCGTAACGGGCACGCCTTCTTTCACCTCGATCGCCTGGTGCAATCCATGTCGCCACGAACGGTCCGCCATCACGCGGCCGGTGAATTCGTCGATGATCTGCACCTTGCCGTCTTCGGTGATGAGGTACTGCTCGTCGCGAATGTAGCAGTGGAGCGACACGAGCGCCTGCGTCACGAGCTCTTCGCGGCGGCGCTTGCCCTTCCAGAAGCCGTTGCCCTCGGCGAGCTCGTCAATGCGCGCCTGACCGCGCGGCGTGAGATCGACGTTGCGGATCGTCCAGTCGATCGTGAAATCGCGATCCTTGTCCATGACTTTCGCCAGCTCATACGCGGCGCGATACAGCGACGAATTTGCTTCATCGTCCGGCGAATTCGAGATGATCAGCGGGGTCACTGCTTCGTCGATCAGCAAGCTGTCCGCTTCGTCGACGATCACGCGGAACAGTCCCGGGATCATCAGCGCGTTGCGGGCCTGCGACTGTGAGAGCATTCCGACGGCCGTCTGCACACTCGTGCGGAGCGTGCCGAGCTGAATCTGATCACGCAAAAAGTCGGCGACGAGCTCTTTGCTCGTGCAGTAGATCACGTTGCGGCGATATTGGCCGACGCGATCGTTGGGTGTCGTCTCGTGAACGATGTGTCCGACCTCGAGGCCGAGCATGCGATACACCGGCCCCATCAGCTCGGCGTCGCGGGCCACGAGGTAATCGTTCACCGTGATGATGTGAACCGGCTTTCCGCTCCAGGCCCAGATCGACGCCGCGAGCGAGGCGGTGAGTGTTTTCCCTTCGCCGGTTGCCATCTCCGCAATCAAGCCTTCGCACATCGCGAGCGCGCCCATCAGCTGCACGGGGAACGGCCGTTTGCCCACGGCGCGCCAAGCGGCCTCGCGAACGATCGCCATTCCGCGATCGAGCGCGGGTCCTTCGAGCTTCTTGAGGCGCGCGAGATTGCGAACTTCCGCGACTTCTTCCTGGAACCGCGTCGAGCCCAGCGCGTGAATTTCCGGCTCGAGCTTTTCAATGCGCTCCGCCGCCGCCTTGAGCCGCGGGAGCACCGGCTTGCGGTTCTTGTAGAACCCGACAAAGCCGTTCATCGCCAGATCAAGTCCGCGCAGCTCCGGCGCTTTCACGCGCCGAGCGTCGAAGATCGACCAGAGTTCGTTGGTTGCGAGGTCTGACATCGTTGCATTACTGGCAGCGGCACTTAAGTGCCACTGCCGGCGGTTGGAATTAGAGCCACTTGCTATTGCTTCGACTGCGCACGAGCTGGCGGAAGCGGCGGAGCCACTGCTCGCCGAGCGGGACTTTGTCCAGCGTCACGCGAACGTACGCGCGCTGGCCGGGCAAGTATGTCGAGTACGGATTGTCCAGCAGAATGCGCATCTCGAATTCCTTCTCGACCGCCTTCTTGCCTTTCGGATCGCGCGGATCGATCTGTTGATCGCCGCCGCCCTGCGTGCTGAGCAGCGGATCTGGCAGCTCGCTCTGTGCCGCGTTGATCACTTCGTAATGGTCCGCGTGCATGATGTGATCGAGCTTGCCGATCAAGCGCACTTCGGTCGGCCACTTCTCCGGGTCAGGTCCGGGCTTGGGCTGCGGATGTTCAACCGCGAGCGTCGCATCGCGCTGTTCGAGAACCGCGCGAACGAGCAGCTGCGAAAGATCGGCAACACGGCAGATCTCTTCGCCCTTCTGATAGAAGCGGCCGAGCACCTGATCCTTGTCGAAATCGGGAGCGATCAGCTCGCCGTCGATCGGCGCGCGAAGCGTGAGCGCGTTCTTTTCACGTTGCAACTCCTGCAGATGCTCGCGTTCGTTTTGCAGGGCTTCCTGATCGATCTGACGCAGCGCCTGATTGGTCACGCGCGACTGGCTGACCTTGATCTCGGCGGCCTGTACTTTCGCCTGCGCCTGTGCGATCTGCGAATCGAGCTCGACGTTTTCGCACACGAGGATCGGATCGCCCTTCTTCAGCTTGTCGCCGCTGTGCGCGACGACCTGCTTCACGAAACCGGAAGTCTCCGCGTGCAGGATCTCGCGATTGCCCGGCTCGACCGCGCCTTCGGTATCCAGGCGCATCGGGAACTTGATTACACCCACGAGCAGCACAATCGCCGCCATCACCGCGAGCGTAAACGCGATCGCGCGGGGCCGCTTGCGATGCAGCTCCGGATCGATCGTGAGATACTTGAACACCTTCACGATCGGCACGATGCCCCACGTCACCACGCCGCCGATCGCCATCAAGATGCCGATGACCGGGATCGTCCACGTCACCATGAGCACGATCGCGATGCCGACAAAGACGCGATAGATCGACGAAAGAATCGCATAGACGAGAAGCCACGCGCGCTGCAGAGGCGGCGGAAGCGGCTGCGTCGCTTTCACGCGGAAAATGTGCCGCGTGATCAGGCCGAGCGCATATTCCTTGCTCTTCTGCTGCAGGTTCGGAATCTCGAGGAAGTCCGACAGGATGTAATAGCCGTCGTAGCGCAGCAGTGGGTTTGCGTTAAAGATGATCGTGCTGACCGAGGCGATCAGCATCGCGTTGTACGCGAGCATGCTCGGCACGGAACCAGGGGTCGCGAAGTGCCAGAAGATCGCGCACAGCGATGCGACGAACAGCTCGATGATCATTCCACCCGCGCCGACGAACATGCGTGCCCAGCGGCTGGGGAATGCCCACGCGGTGCTCGCGTCCACGTACGGCGTGGGGATGAACACCAGGAACATGATGCCCATCTCGTGCACTTCGCCGCCGAAGCGACGACAGCTGAATGCGTGCCCGAGCTCGTGAATGAATTTGATCAGCACGAACACGGTGTAGAGGTAGAACGCGTTGATCGGGTTCGCTTTGATGTTGACGGTGTAAGCGGCCGCCTCTTTCAGTCGCGCCCAATCCGGCACGAGCATCGCGATCGCGCCAACCACGACGACCAGCCATGCGATCGCCCCGACCTTGCTGAGGAACGGCCGAACCAGCGGCAGCCAGCGCTTCACGAAGTTGTCGCAATCCCAAAGTGGGATGCGCGGGAACAGCACGTTCATCAAGCGGCCTTGCATCTGCCGCTTTTGAAGCTGCTTATGCCGCCGCAACAGCACCAGCGCGTCCGGCGGAACATCCGTCTCGATCACGTTCGCGGCGTAAAGCTGCGAAAGGAGCTGGATGACTTCCGGTTGCGTCGGTGCGTCGTCGGCGAGCTGTCCGCCAACCAGATCCCACGCTTCACCGACGGTCCGACGACCATCGAGCAAGCCGATGAATCGATACGCCGCATCGGATACGCGGTGGAACTGATTGCCGGCGGGGTCGCGCACGACATACCAGCGATCGCCGCGGTAGTACTGGCGAGAAATCTGCGCCGTCCCGCGGAGCTTCGGCCGCAGGTTCACAACGCGATACCACGATTCAGAAAATGTTGGGCGAAGTTGAAGCATTGCTGACTGCTTGTTGCTTGTTGCGTGTTGCTTGTTGGGAACTGCGTGCGACGAATCACTTCAACGAGCAACCCGCCACACGCAACATGCAAATTAGAACAGCTTCCACATCTCGAGCTCGACCCATTCGGTAAACTTGTGGGTCCAGATCCAGACGATGCGGCGCTTTTCGATGTTCACGTTCGCTTCGCCTTGCAGACCGGGGCGCCACTCGGGGCTCAGCGGGCTGTCGATGTTGGCGTAGACCTTGAAGAAGTTGGCGCCTTCCTTCGATTCGGCTTCCGGGAAGATCGTATCGACCGTGAACGGGAATTCGCGGCCGGGATCCGAATTGCTGGTGAGCTGGCCCTTCTGCCCTTCGACAAGCTCCTGCACGTCGCGCTCGGGAACCGAGAGTTCGGCGCGAAGCTGGCTGCGATCGGCGACGGTGTAGAGCTCTTCGCCCTGCTTCACCGGGGCAAGGATCTTTTCCTTGTTGTTGCCGGTAAGGATTTCGCCGTCGATCGGAGCGCGAATGATCGCGTTGTCGATCTTCCACTGGGCGAGGCTCGCATCGGCGTCGGCCGCTTCGGCTTCCTTGCGCGCCTGCAGCGCTTCGGAGTTCTCACCTTTCGCCATATGGGCGCTCGCTTCCACGCGCTTCTGCGCCGCGAGCGTCTTGGCCTTGTTCAGCTCGAGTTTCAGCGGATACGTTTCGAGCTCGAGCAGCGGCTCGCCCTTCTTGACGATGCGATCCGCGGGACTGGAGCTGACGTCTTTGTAAACCTTCGCGATGATGCCTTCGAACGGCGCGCCCACCTTTCGTGGATCGGTTGCGGCGAACGCGAACGGCGCGGTCACGTGATACGTCACCTTGATGACGCAAACCGCGACGATCACGGCGATGACAGCAGCGATCACCAGCTTCGCGATCCAGTGCTTCGGACCGATCGCGAGCTTCACACCTTCGCGGGTGCTGATGCCCATCTTGGTGATGATGTAGCGATCGTTTTCGTAGCGATCGTACAGCTGCGGCGCGAGCAATTCGGCCGCGACGGCAAGGCCGGTCGCCGCCTGCGGGGCGAGCTTATAGTTCGGCGGAAACTCGAGCGTCACCACGCCGTGAATGTCTTCCTTGCGACGCAAGGGCAGCGAGATGATCCCTGTTCCGCCCTGCATCTTCGACAGCGCCTGCGCCGCGCGCGAGACGTTTTCCGATCCGGTGCCATCCGCTTCGTATTGAACGATTTCTTCCTGATCGAGACACTCTTCCATCGCCTTTTCGATCGCGACGGACAGTTCCTGCTTGCGGTCAAACTGCTCGGTGTGGCTCATCGCCTTGAGCTTGATGTTCTTGCCCTTGAGCCAGCCGATGCTCACGCGCGTCGCGCCGGTGCGGGCGGCGAGCTCGTTGCAAAGGTTCATCGCGGCGGATTCAAACCCGTCCGCAGTCGCAACCGCGGTCGCGAGCTGAAGCACGTGCTGGTGGCTTTGAGCGATCGCGCCGGTTTGTTCCGACTTGCGACGAAGCGAATAGACTTCGAAATACCCCGCCACCATTTCCATCGACATCAGGCGCTGCTGAGCGCGTTCGGCGTCGCGGCAACGGGTGATCACGGCCGAAACCGCGACGACATTTCCTTCGCTGCGCAGAAGCGTGACTAGGCAATATTGCGGTTCGACGTTATCGCCGGGGTTGTCGATTTCGATGGCGCCGTCACGGCCTTGCTGGACGCACGGGCGGATCAGTTCCGCGAACGCGTTCACGGCGGCCTGGCGAACTTCCGGAGTGCTGTCGTCAGGACGGATGTGCGCGATCAGCTTGAGATGCGCGCCGCCCTTTTCGCGGTCCGGTTCGATGAGGAAGCCCGCGGCCTCGGTGCCGACGACCGTGACAGCCTGCGCGGTAAGCAGTTCCTGGATGAACGCGGGCAGGTTCGATCCCGCGGCGAGCAGCCGCTGAACGATCTTGTTCCGCGACAAGGGGCCGCCTTGCTGCTGCTGTTGTTGCTGTTGCTGTTTTTGTTCCTGCTCGCCCGATTGTGATTCGACAATTGCCACGGCGTTCTCCGTCGTAGGGCGTGCTTCAGCACACCATCATTCAAGTCCGGTGTGCTGAAGCACACCCTACAGATCACAAACTTACTTCCCGGCCTGTGCGCTGGCTTCCTGCTGCGGCGCTGTCGCCTGGGCGATGTTGTCCGGCAGCTTCACGGTCACCTGTTGACCCGACGCCACGTTATTCGGATTCGTCATCTCCAGGCGGAACATCCGTGTCTGGCCGCCCGCGTCGGCTTCCGGCGCGAAGTAGATGATCTTCGCCTTCTGCCAATCTTTGTCCTGGCCGTACTTCACCTGAAGTTCCTGGCCGACCTTCAGTTGATTCGTTTCAGCCGTTGGAAGTTCGGGGCAGTCGATCCACAGCGTGCTGTTATCGACGATGGTGATCGCGCCGTCCTGGCTCTGCGGACCGCTCGCTTCACCGAGGTTCGCGGTGATCTTCTGAACCTGGCCCGCAAACGGCGCCAGCAACTTCATTTGATCGATCTTCGCCTGCTGCTCTTCCGCTTTCTTGCCAGCCTGCTGCTTCTCTTCTTTCGCAGCCGTCAGGTTTTGCTCCGCTTCCTTCATGCTGCCTTCCGCCTCTTCCAGCTCCTGTTGGGTGGCGGCGTTGAGCTTGAATTGCTGCTCTTTTCGGTGGAACGCGCTCGTCTTCACCGACAGGTCGAAGTCGGCGGCCTTGATCTTAGCCGTCGAGGCTGCCTGTAATTGCAGCAATTCGAGCTCTTTTTGCTCGATGCTGTCGAGTTGGCTCATCAGCAGTTGATGTTCCGTGATCGTGTCGCCTTCCTTCACGGGGATCTGGCTGACCACGCCGATGCCCGCGAAAGCGACCTTGGATTTCTTCCAGGGACGCGTGTACCCGATGGTTGTCTGCCCGGAAGCAGACGAATCCGCGAGCACAGACGAGGTGGCCACGCCAATCGTGAGGATCAGCATTGCCACGACCAAGGCGTGGCGGCGAATCGTAAGTTCCATTATGACAATCCTTTCCAACTCAGGCAGACGCGCGAACCGGTGCTCGATCCACCAAACGCCCCTATCTACAACGGCAATAATGTAGGGCGGTTCGTATAAAAACTCGGCTTTTGCATCAAGATCGCGACGTCACCCGAAACCCGCAAAAACGCTGATCTTATGCACCATCGGCCGACATCACAGAGCAGCTTTAAGGCTTAACTACAGACGTCGCGGGCAGTTGTAAATTTCGCGAGATTATAGGGCTTCGCCACCAAGTTCCGTAGGGTGTGCTTCAGCACACCGTCTTCAACAAATAGTGTGCTGAAGCACACCCTACGAAAGTAGCGAAAACCTCGCTCAACCATACCCGAGCGCGTCCAGATCCTCTTCGCTCATGCCGAAATGATGGCCGATCTCGTGCAGCACTGTCTTGCGGACCTGGTCCACGAGTTCCCCTTCCGAGTTGCAGATCGATTCGATGTTCCGCTGGAAGAGGTAGATCACGTCCGGCATTGCCCCGCTGTCCTCCACGCTTCGACGCGTTCGCGGGCGACCAACATACAGTCCCAGCAGCAAATTTCCTCTTCGCACGTTCAGGCGCGCTTGCTGGGCGGACGTCGGTACCTCATGTACTTCGATCGGGACTTCCTCCAGAAACTGTGCGAACTCCTCCGGCAGGTCGCTCACGGCCGCGTCGACCAGATCCATGAACTCTGTTTTGCTCACTCGATAAGCCATCGGTAAGATTCCCGCCTCGTTTGGACGGATTCAATTCTAGCTTGTGGTGGTCGTATGCGTCGTTTGCTTTTCGCAGTTGTTGTGCTCGCGCTGTTCAATCTCGTCGGTTGCGGCGCGCCCAGTTTGCTCATCACGCCGGTTCAGAACACGAATCGACTCGAAGAAATCGATGTCGCCGAAGGGCATGGCTGGTCGCAGCCGAAGATCGCGATGATCGAAGTCGAAGGCATGCTCGCCAACGTCCGCACCGGCGGATTTCTTCAGCCGACCGAGAACGTCGTCAGCCTCTTCACCCAACAACTGCAAATGGCCGAGCAGGATCCGTCGGTGAAGGCCGTCGTGTTGCGCGTGAATTCCCCCGGCGGAACGGTCACCGCGTCCGACACCATGTATCAGGAGATTCAGCGCTTCAAAGCCAAGACGCACAAGCCGGTGATCGCTTCGTGCCAGGAGGTCTGCGCCAGCGGCGCGTATTACGTCAGCTGCGCTTCGGATGAGATCGTCGCCAATCCGACGAGCATCGTCGGAAGCATCGGCGTGATCTTCAACACCTTCGATGCCTCGCAGGGCCTCGCGAAGATCGGCATCTACAGCAGTGCAGTGAAGAGCGGGCAGTTCAAGGACATGGGCTCGCCGTTCAAACCCGTCACGCCACAAGAGCGCGAGCTGATGCAGGGAATGGTCGACGACTATTTCGCGCGATTCAAAAGCGTCGTAACGACAAATCGAAAGAATCTGAGCAAGCAGAATCTTCCGACTGCGACTGACGGCCGGGTATTCAGCGGCGAACAGGCACTGGCGATTGGCCTCGTCGATCGCGTCGGACTGCTCGAAGACGCGATCGATCTCGCGAAACAAAAAGCGAACGCGCCAAATGCGAAGGTCGTGATGTACAAACGGCCGTATGGTTACAACGGCTCCATCTATGCCAGCACTAACGCACCGGTGCCGCAGGCAAACGTATTACATTTAGATCTTCCCGAAACCGGCTTGTTTCTCGGCAAGGGCTTCTATTACATCTGGAACCCCTGAACGAGGGATGAAAGATGAATTATGAAGGATGAAGTTAGGCGTTTCTGAATTCATCCTTCATCCTTCATAATTCATCCTTACGACATGATCACTCTCACCTGCACCCAATGCCACGCGACCCTGGAGATGGACGAAGCCTTCGCGGGCGGTGCGTGCCGGTGTCAGCATTGCGGGACGATTCAGACTGTTCGATCGCATCTCAAGCGTAAGGCGATGTCCGGGGGAACCGCCAACACGAAAACCCTTCACGTCCAACCCGGACGAGCGGAGCCCGCTCCCCCCGCGCCGAGCAGCGGACTCGATGAACTCGCGGACATCGTCGCGAGCAGCGGGCTTACCTCGCGACGGTTGCGTCACGCGCCCAGCTCCGTGCCTGAAGCGTCTGTCGCGCCTCCCAAAAAGAGCCTCGTGGTTTCTCTGCTGATTTGCGGGGTGATTGTCTTTCTGCTCACCGCGCTCGGAGTCTGGTACGTCATGCACGGAACGAACGCGTCTTCCTCTGCGAAACCGCAAGCGACTGCGGCGCCTGTCGTACGTGAACCGACGTTTTGTGGTGTGGACCTTGATGTTCCGAGCGTGGTGTACGTCCTCGATCGCGGGGACAGCACGCGCGAGCTGTTCGGGCATCTGAAAGAAGCGTGCTATCGCTCGCTCGAGTCGCTCGGATCGGACCGAAAGTTCCAGGTTGTCTTTTGGAACAACGGCTCCGATGAAGCCTATCCCTCTCGCGGAACGACCTACGCGACGAAAGACAACGTCCAGGCGTGCGAGAAACTGTTTGATGAAGTTTCGGCGTTTGGTCAAACCGACGTCACGAGCGCGATGACGCGAGCAGTCGCGTCCGATCCGGCCGTCATCGTGCTGGCGACGGGCAAAGGTTGGCAGCTCGACGACAGCTTCGCGAAGACGGTCCTCGACATTCGCAAGAACAAGCCGATCAAGATCCACACGTTCGCGCTCGGTGATGGTGGGACCAATTCCGCCCTGCGCGACATCGCGACAAAGACCGGCGGCGAGTTTCACGTTATCAGCCCCGCCGACCTCCGCGCCGCCGGGCAATGATGATTTGTCTTTCGTAGGGTCCGCTTCAGCGGACCGGTTATTCTTGCCGCGAACGACGTAGTAACCGGTCCGCTGAAGCGGACCCTACAAGACTGACCGCCGTCTTGCTTCTGTCTCATAATCTCTCAGAACCCGCGCAGCTTTTTCCGCGTAATCCGTCCATTGCGCGCTTGCGGGGCGATAACTCGGCACTTAAGCTCTTCGCGGGCAAAATTTTCCATATTTTGTAGAAGCGTATTCGCACCCTCGGCCGATGAAGGATCAGAAGGGCCACGTGCGGTTTTATCGGACTTTGGAAGTCCTTGGCCGACCCCTTCCAGAATGGAATTCTGACCGGGCGGAATCGTGAAAAAAGCTCATCGTAGATTCATCGTCTTCACCAGCCTCATCGCCGTTCTCACGCTGACCAGCGCGTTGCTTCTGGCATTGGCGCCTGCCCCGCTTTCGCCCGATGCGTCGAGCAGCCTCTTCGCGATTGACGCCCCGCAGTCGATGGACGTCATTTTCCAGACCAAGACCCGTTGCGAGACGAACCGCTGGAAGTACATCTACATCCGCCACAGCCGGACCGCTTCTGGCAGCGCGCTGACGATCACCAATCCGCGCTCGATCCCCGCCGATCATTTTGTAATTGGTAACGGCGACGGCGCCGTTGACGGCGAGATCCAGATCGGCCAGCGCTGGGATACGCAAAGCTCGGCTCAGGCCCCCGCCGGCGCGAGCATCGACCCCGCCTGCATCAGCATCTGCCTGATCGGCGACTTCGACCAGACCCGGCCGACCCCAACCCAGCTTCACCGCCTCGTCCAGCTCGTGAACACGCTTCAGGCCCGGTTCCATGTCCCGGCCCAGAACATTGTGCTGGTCAACCAGGCCAAGAGCTCGGCCGGCATTGGGAAGTACTTCCCCCAAAGCGCCCTCCGCGAGCAGCTTCTTCCATAAAATCCCGCCTCCCGAGTCGAACCACCGCCTGGACCGCGCGTACACTTCATAAGCGGCGCATTTTGCAATTAAGTGATGCGCCACCCGTTGTTTGTATTGTGCAGGCCAAGCTGGGGAAGATTTACTTGATCTTAACGCCAGTTTTGCCTAAGTTAGTCAGGCCTCAGAAGGGCGGCGACGTTTCGTCTGGTTTGGCGTAAGTCAGCCTCGCATCAGCCTTAATCGCTGGTGCCCTGCCTTCTTTGCCGGCAAACGGTTCGGTTCGGTTTATACAGTTGTCCTCGATCGTCTGGCGGCGCGTAGATCATCTATAACTTTATCCGCCGTCGCGATAAGCCAAGCCCGTGAATCCACCTGTCGGGCTCGTGGAGAGTGCAACTGCTGAGGTGGGACAAGTTTCATGGCCCAGAAATTACTCCACTACGATGTACTGGAGCGCTTGGGAGAGGGTGCGCGGAGCACCATCTACGCCGTGCGCGACCCAGATTCAGGGAAAATCTTCGCCCTGAAGCACGTCGTGCGCGCCGAACAGAAGGACATCCGCTTCATCGAACAGATGGAGACGGAATTCGAAATCTCCCGCCAGTTCACGCATCCCAATCTTCGCAAAAGCTACGAGCTGAAGATCAACAAGACGATGCTCCTCAAGACCGCCGAGGCGTTCTTGCTGATGGAGCTGGTCGACGGCAAGCCGCTCGACGTGCGCCTGCCGTCACAAATGATCGACATCGTCGATACCTTCATCCAGGCCGCGCAGGGATTGAAGGCGATGCACGCGATGGGCTACGCCCACTGCGACATCAAACCGAACAACATTCTGCGAAACGATCAGGGCTTGGTGAAGATCATCGACTTCGGCCAGAGTTGTAAGATCGGCACGGTCAAGGAGCGCATCCAGGGCACGCCGGATTACATCGCCCCGGAACAAGTGAGCCGCCGTCCCATCAGTGTGCAGACGGACGTTTTCAATCTCGGCGCGACGCTTTACTGGGCCCTGCTCGGCCGGCACATTCCGACGCTCTACACCGTCAACAAAAAAGGCGAGAACAGCTTCCTGCTCGACACGCGAATCGATTCCCCGCAGGACCTGAACCCGCGCGTTCCGCCCGCCCTTTCGAACCTCGTGATGGAATGCATCTCCACTCGCCCCGCCAAGCGCCCCGGCGACATGGACCAGGTCATCACGCGCCTCGAACTGGCCAAGCACATTCTCAACAAACAATCCAATCCATCTCCGGAACCAAATCCGGGTGATGAGCTAAGCGTGTCGTAACTCCCAGCGCCGATCGGCTGGCGTTTGAACGCCGCGGGAAATCCGTTAAGGTATTTTGCTGCGCTCGTTCATCGATGTTGCGAACTGGGGGTTCGTATGCGCTTCCGAATACTCGTCGCCGCCAGCATTTCGTTTTGTCTTCTGGTCGCGCTCACTTATCTGGTGTGGTTCGTCGCCGACTGGGAGAACTCGTCGGGGCGTTCCCGGATTTCGTTCGCACAGGGCCGCGCGCTGTATTGGCATAATGCGCCCGCGCGTACGAGCCGCGTTCCGTCGCAGGGCGTCTATCGGGCCTTGGTCGATGCGAACAACTCACCGCGCGGTCCGATGTTTTTTCTGCCGATTTGGAAAACCGGCACGAATGCCGACTTTGAGTTGCCGTTGATTTGGCTCGGCCTCGCCACGATTACCAATTCGTCCGGCGCCTACCTCGCCGCATGGCGAAGAAGTTCCCGACGACATCGCAAAGGGATGTGCACTGCGTGCGGATACGATCTTCGCGGCAGTATTGAACGTTGCCCCGAATGCGGAACATCACGCGACCTTGCAAGCCCGCTTCGCTGGCCGCTGTCGATCATCCCCTCGCGCGCGTTCGTCACAGCGACATGCTCCTGGGTTGCGATCATTCTCGCGGCATCGATGATCCTTGTGTGCATCGTGATCGGTTGGATGGGACGTTTGCAGCGGCTCGCGAATGAACGCTATGCGCTCTCCGGCCTCGACGTGACGCATTTCATCCTGACGACGTCTCCACGGCTGCGCGGCGCCGTGATCCATCCGCAACCGGGGACGTTCACGTCAGCCATCACAGCGCCCGGCAGCGTCGTCCTGCTGGATGAAGGCGCATACGTCTTTCGCCACGTGCGCGGCCCATTGCTGCACGACGTTGCGATCGTCGGCCTCTCGCCCGCGAAGACCACGCTCTCGCTGACACTCAACAGCGCGATACGCGTCCGATTGCAAAACCTGACGATCGATTGTAAAGACAACCCGTTCATCGATTTTCGCGGAGGTGGATCGGTCAGCCTGAAGAATTGCGTCATCGTCAATTACAACTCCGGCGCAGGCGGCTCCGAGGCAATCGAGGGCAGCGACACCGTTCTGATGATTGAGAACTGCACCATTGATGGCGCCGGCGGACGCCAGCACGGTCGCTCACTCGGAAATGCGTTCGATCTTCGCGGGACCAATCAAGTTTTTGCGCGGAACTCGACCTTTCTGAACAACAGTGAAATCTGTCGAAGCAACTGCATTACCTTCGACGGCTGCTCGATCGGCGGTTCATCGCCCCTCCGACCGTACTTTGAGACGGGCATACGGTATATCCGAAACAGTCCAACGATCGCGGCGCCGGTCGCAACACCCGACGGCCCGGCCTTCGACCTCGCGATGGATGACGACGCCTTCGTTGAAATCGCGCGAAACCACGATGCTGGATCGGATTCGATCACGCGCCGATTGCTGGACATCTTCAACCCGTCAGACGACCCGCGGTACTGGCTCGGCATGCTTCGTAGTGTAAAACCGGAAATCCGCGCGATCGCCACAGCCGAGTTGAAACGGTTGAACTATCCGGGATTCCCAACAACGGCTCCAGCGACGAACTCGTCAACTACTCCATCCGCCGCGGACATCGCACGGCTGAATAGCTTGCCTGTGCCGTTCGATGTCGAAATCACTTTCGGACATCTGGCCGAGCAGATCGATCCGCGGAAGTAATCCTCAGTTGAGCGGCATGATTCGCACGTCCGGCTGCAGCGGCTTCAATCCGCCAAGGTGCTTACCGATCACCTCGCGGCGAAACCGGAAGATCTCCATCAATTGTTTCCGCACAATCGGATGCACGACGCGCCGAATACCAAACATCGGCAACTGATAAATCACCCGATCCCAGCAGATCACTCCGCCACTTTTCGCCGGCTCAAATCGATGCAAATGATGCCACAGGGCGTACGGCCCGCGCGTCTGCAAATCGATAAACTGCCGCGGCGGAGACCAGTCGATGATCTTCGTTCGCCACTTGATCGGCACACCCATCCAGCGAATCGTGTAGTCGAGGTTTGAATCCAACTCGATCGTGATCGGCCCCGACATCGCAATCGTGAAATGAAGCCAGGGCGGCGTGATCAGCGGCAGATTCTCCGCGGTCGAGAAGAACTTCCATGCCTCGTCTATTGAAGCGGCTACTTCGAAGTGATCCGTCAACTCATAATACATGACCCATCGTAGGGTCCGCTTCAGCGGACCGGTTATTCATCTCTTTTGAAAGCCAAATAACTCTGCCGAGACGAAGACCCTACAGCAACGCCGTTGCCAGCACCTGCGCGCAGAAAATCGGCGTGAGCATCGATAGCGGATACACCGCCGCATATCCGAGAGAGGGCGCGGACGACTCAGTCAATTCATTCGCGAAGAGCAGCGTCGGCGAGCTGGTCATCGCGCCGGCGATGAATCCGCTCAGCGTGATGAAATTGATCTTCAGCACCAGCCGCATGAACGCACCGACGATCAGCATCGGCACAAGCGTGATCACGGCCGCCCAGAGCAGCAGCATCACGCCGTGATGGCTCGCAATCATTCCGAAGAAGCCTTCGCCCGCTTCGAGCCCAATGCAGCTGAGGAACACCGCCATCCCGAAATCGCGGAAGAGATTCCGCGCGCTCACGGGCATATACCACACGATCGAACCGAGGCTGCCCAATCGCGAGAGCAGAATCGCGACGATCATCGGTCCGCCGGCCAGACCGATGCGAATCGCACCGTGCATTCCCGGCAATGCGATCGGAATGCTGCCGACGATCACGCCCAGCACGATCCCGAGAAACACCGGCACCAGCTGCGGACGATTGATCACATCAACCGAATTGCCGAGTTCTGCCTCGACCTTCTTCAGCCCTTCGCTGGGACCGACGGCCGCGACGTTGTCGCCGAATTTCAACGACAAATCCGCCCGCGGTTGCAGCTCAATACCCGCACGCGTGACGCGCGTGATCGTGACACCAAATCGCCGAATCAGATCCAGCTCGCGGAGCGATTTACGCAGCGCCGCGCGATGCGTCACGAGCAGGCGCACGCGCTGGATGTCGCCCGAGACGTTGTCGAGGCTTGTCGAGCTGACATGGCCGAGCAACCGCGCCGCCGCCGCACGCTGCGGTTTGTTGCCGACGACGCGATAGACGTCGCCCACGTGAATCACCGTCGACCCCGTCGGCACCGTCACCTTCTGATCTCGCAGCAAGCGGCTCAGCACGATCCCGCTCGACTGAATCAGCTCATGATCGCGCAGCGCTGTGCCTGCGACTTCCGGCTTCGTGACTTCGATATCCACAAACCCGATCGGCGGACGACGCACCTCTTCGCGCGCCTTCAGCGCTGCCCGCTCTTTCGCCAGATCCACACGAAAGAGCGCCTTGAAAATCGTCACGAGCAGGATCGGTCCAATCAGACCAAACGGATAACCAATCGCGTAAACCAGCCCGACATTTGCGGCGAGTGTGTCGCCTGTTGGCGTGTGACCGAATCGGTCCTGCAGCGCGCCCTGCGCGGCGGCGAGTGATGGGCTCGTGGCAAAGCCCGCGGTGAAAATCCCCGCCGCCGACTCGTGCGGCAGATGCGCGCCAAGCACGACGACAGCCGACAAGATCGCTCCCAGCAGCAGCGTCGCCACCGCGCATGCGTTGAGCAGCAATCCTTCCGCCCGCAGCGACGAGAAAAACCCCGGACCAACCTGCAATCCAATCGTGTAAACGAAAATGATCAGCGCGAAATCGCGAAGGAACTGGAGAATGAGATCGTTCACGCGCAATCCCATGCTGCTGAGAATGAGCGACGAGAAAAACACCGCCGCCACACCGAGCTTCGCCCCGCGCACCCTCACCGCGCCAAGCAACAATCCCAATGTCACCGCGAGCGACAGCGTCGCCAATCCCCCCGCCACCGACCCCGGCGGCAAAACTCTCTGCAACCACTCGATCATTGTTGGCCGCATCTATCGCGACAAATTCGGTCGCGTCAAGCGGCTGTCCATTGTGATGTGTGATGTGGCACAGCCGCCCTCGGCTGTGCTATGCCCGCAAATGCACAGCCGAGGGCGGCTGTGCCACATTAAAGAGCGAACTAGATCTTCTTCGCTTCAAGCGCCGCGGGGCTTGGGGTGCGGATGTTTTTCACGATGCCGAGGAATGCGAGCCCGCGGATGACCAGCCAGCTCGAATCGAATTGATACCACCGCAGGCCCTGCCGTGCACTGGTTGGAAAGGCGTGATGATTGTTGTGCCATCCTTCCCCGAGGGCGAGTAATCCGAAAAGCCAGTTGTTGGCGCTTTCGTCGCCGCTCTTGAACGGTCGGCGGCCCCAGACGTGGCACACGCTGTTGATGCTCCACGTCACGTGCTGCAGCAGGCAGATGCGCATTACCCCGCCCCAGATCATGCCGGAGAAGAAGCCATACCACGTGTGCGTGATGGCGGCAACGAACGCGCCCGGCAAAAGAATCCCGAAGAACACCAGCGGAAAGTAGAGGCGATCGATGAGCATGAGCGCCGGGTCGCTCATCAGATCCGCAATCGATCGCGCGGAGTCCGGGCAATCGCGATGAAAGAGCCAGCCCATGTGCGCGTGCCACATTCCGCGAAGCAGATCGAAGCTCGTGTCGCCGTGAACGTGCGGTGAATGCGGATCGCCATGTCGATCGGACTGTTGATGATGTCGCCGATGCGTCGCGCACCAGCGGATGAGCGCACCCTGCCCCGCCATCGATCCGCACACCGCCAGCCAGATCCGCACGAAGCGATTGGTCTCGAAGGATCGATGTGTGAAGAGGCGGTGGAATCCGATCGTCACGCCAAACCCGCAGAGCGTGTACAGCCCAACCATCGCGATGATCTCCGGCCAGCCGATGCTCGCGGGGCCGCGATGCCAGAGAAGTACCATGGCCGTCGCCAGACCCGCGATCGGTCCGACCACGGAAAGAAACATCGTCACCTGCTGCGCCGGCGGCATGCGATGTGGGTGGTGATCGTGATCGACCGAACGATCAGCGGATTGTTCGGCGGTTGCCCAACGATGAGCGGGGGTTAACAGATCCAACGCATGCACTCCTTGTGACAAACTTCAGCACCGTCCGGCACATGGTGGCACAGACATTCTTGTCCGTGATGGGGCGATGTACTCATCGACCCAATGTCGGCCGCAGAATACTGCGTCCGATCACCGACAGGAATGTCGGTTCCACCAAAAACGGACACAAAAAGTCAATTCGAAGATGCCACCACCGCTTCGCTTCCGGCCGGCGATTTGATCCGCTTCAGCAGCGCTTCGCGCTCTGACCCGTCGAGCGGTCGGAGGCTGAACTGGATGCTGTGATCCTGCATCGTCACGCCGACGACCTTCACTGGAACATTCGCCTTGCCGGCCGTCGGAAGAAAAACGACTCCATCCGTCGGCTGCTGATGCAGCGCAGCGATCGCGAGTTTCGACAGTTGCGCCGCGATCGCGTCATTGTTCGCTTCACCGTCGGGCGCGATGCGCGCGCCGCGCTGCCAATTCGGCAATCGGGTGGTCAGCGCGTTCACCGCGCGATCGAGATATTTCTGAAACATCGCGGTCGGTACGGGCAAACGCCCCGCCAGCGCCCGCACGAGCTTCAGCTGCATCGTGCCATCCGGCAAAATCTCCGGCTGAAGCTGCACGCTCACGACCGAGTTTAGCTGATTGTTCTGCACCCGGCCCGCGAGGATGATCCGGTCGCGCTGAAAGATCACCATCGGGTCATTGATGTATTTGGAGTACGTCGCCTTCCAGTTGTTCAGTTCTGACCATTTCTCGAAAACCGAATTCAATTCGTCGTCGGTAAATGTGACGTTGATCGCTGCGGGCGACGTCGTGGGTTGCGTCGCGCCGTTTTGCGAAGCCTGGGCGGCCAGCGCCGAATCTCGATGGGCGAGATCGGCGCTGTTCAATATCTGCCGGAATTTGTCCTCCGCCGACCCCGCCGCGAGGGCTTGCTGCGCGGCGGTCAGCGCCCCGGCGTGGTAATAATCCGGCGCGCCGCGTACGAGCAAATAACCGCCCGCCAGCAGCAGCAATGCCGCGAAAACCAGCACGACGACCGCGAAAATACAACGGCGAAGCCACTTCATCGTCGGCCGCGGAGTCTAACGGAAACCTCGGCAAAGTCTCTACGGTTGAACATCCGGAGGTAAAGAAGGTGTCGCGGCGCGGAAATTCCCCTCGCGCCAGCGGGAACGTTCGCTAGACTGCAAAGCGTGATGTTGGCCCCTGTAAGTTTGTCCGCCGGCACGTCGAGCGACGAATATCGCCGCCGAGCGCGCAAACTGCGGGCGCGACATGCGAACGATCTGGTCGCGCTGCATCAGGCATTGAGCGAGCTCGCGCAGCAAACGAATCAGCTCGCCACGTTACAACCAAAGGCGGAAGGCCCGGCGGGCGCGTTCGCCCAACTCGTTTCGCAGGAGCTCGACGGACCCGTGTTGCGATACTCCAAACGTCAGCAACTGCTGCGAGAGGCCGATCGTCGCGGGATCGGACGCTTTGAAGCAAACCTCATTATCGCCGCCGTTCAACATCAGACGGATCGCCCTGCTCGCGCTGCGAAAGAAGCTTCCGACGGGAATTACTGGCGCGCCGGACTCGCGGCGTGCGCGGTGCAGGGATTGATTTTCCTCGCCATGTATCTTCTGCTCTTCACCTGATGCTCACGCTTCGCGGGGTATCGAAACGCTTCGACGGCGGAGATGCCCTTCGCCCGCTCGATCTGGTCATTCCAAAAGAAAAGACGACGGTGCTCATCGGCCCAAGCGGATCAGGAAAGAGCACGCTCCTGCGCCTGATCACGGGACTGCTGCGTCCGGATACCGGCACGATTCTATTCGACGATGTGCCGATCACGCCGGTCAACATCGAATCACTTCGGCAAAAGATGGGCTACGTGATTCAGGAAGGCGGACTGTTTCCGCATCTCACCGCGCGGGCGAATGCGACGATCGTGGCGCGACATCTCGGATGGAGACCGGATCGGATCGACGCGCGGGTGAGTGAGCTCTGCGAGCTGGTTCGTTTGCAATGTGAGTTGCTCGATCGCTATCCCGCGGAGCTTTCGGGTGGCCAGCGGCAGCGCGTGAGTCTGATGCGGGCGCTGATGCTCGATCCCGAGGTGCTGCTGCTGGACGAGCCGCTGGGCGCGCTGGATCCGATGATCCGGTTCGATCTACAGAACGATTTGAAGGCGATCTTTGCGCGACTGAAAAAGACGGTGGTCATGGTGACGCACGACCTCGCAGAGGCTGTGCATTTTGGGGATTGGATTGTGCTGTTGCGCGAGGGATCGATTGTGCAGCAGGGAACGGTGGATGAAGTGCTGAATCATCCGGCCGATGAATTCGTAAAGAGGTTTATTCAAGCCCAGCGAGCGATGGCCTGATGTTTCGACGATGCGTTCTCATTCTCGCGCTGCTCTCGATAACCCCTCAGCCGCAAGCGGCGGAGAAGGTGGTTGTTGGATCGAAGGCGTTTACGGAATCGGTGGTGCTCGGGGAAGTCGCGCGCGAGTTGGCACAGGAAGCGGGTGCTGCCGTTACCCATCAGCGGCAGCTCGGCGGAACGCGTGTGCTGTGGAACGCGCTGCGCAGTGGGCAGATCGATCTTTACCCCGAATACACCGGCACGATCTCGCAGGAGATTTTCGCGGGGCAGAACCTGAACGGTGACGAAGCGATTCGCGCGGCGATCTCGGACGCGGGGATCGAAATGACCGCCCCGCTCGGATTCAACAACACGTACGCCCTCGGAATGCTCGACGATCGCGCCCCCAAGCTTGGCATCGCGACGATTTCAGATTTGAGGAATCATCCGGAATTGAAGCTCGGCTTCAGCAATGAGTTCATGGATCGCGGCGACGGTTGGCCGGGTCTGAAGAAGCGATACCAACTTCCACAAACCAGCGTCACGGGCCTTGATCACGATTTGGCTTATCGCGCGATCAAATCCGGTTCGATCGACCTGACCGATTTGTATTCGACCGACGCGGAGATCGCTTTCTACAAGCTGCGCGTGCTTCGGGACGATCTACATTATTTCCCGGAGTACAAGGCGGTTTACCTGTACCGCAAAGACCTCGTCACTCGCGCACCGAAAGTTGTAAAAGCAATCAAACAGCTCGAAGGAACGATCGACGAGCCGGCGATGATCGCGATGAACGCACGGGCGAAGCTCGAGCGCGTGCCGGAAGCTCAGGTGGCCGCGGATTTCGTGAAGGCGCGATTCGGTGTGAACGTCGAGGTTCAGCAGAGCTCGCTGTGGCAGCGCATCGGGCGGAGAACGCTGGAGCACCTGTATCTCGTCGGCGTGTCGCTCTTCGCGGCGATTCTGATTTCGATTCCGCTGGGCGTCGTCGCGGCGCGATCGCACACGCTGGGGCAGATCATCATCGGCGTGGTCGCGATGATTTACACGACTCCGTCGCTGGCGCTCCTGGTGTTCATGATTCCGCTGCTGGGCATCGGCTCGACGCCCGCGATCTTCGCACTGTTTCTTTACAGTTTGCTACCGATTGTGCGCAACACGCACGCGGGGCTGGTGGGGATTCCGCTGCCCTTGCGTGAATCTGCGGCCGTGCTGGGGTTGTCGGGCTGGACGCGATTGCGACAGATCGAATTGCCGCTCGCCTCCCCCGCGATTTTAGCTGGGATCAAGACGTCGGCGGTGATCAATGTCGGGACGGCGACGCTGGGCGCAATCATCGGTGCGGGCGGATATGGCCAACCGATTCTCACAGGGATTCGCCTGGCGAACACCGCGACGATTCTGGAGGGCGCCATCCCCGCGGCGGTGCTCGCACTGCTCGTGCAAGGGGTGTTTGAATTGATCGAGATCGGGTTCGTCCCACGCGGATTACGACTCAGAAGCGAAACAGCGTAATGTTTTGGGAGGGCGAGGCTCCTGCCGAGCCGTTCTTCGGAGAGTAATCCAGAGATTGCGCAGATTACGCAGATTCAGAGAAATCCAATCTGTGAAATCGGCGCAATCTGTGGATCAGCATACGGCTCGGCAGGAGCCTCGCCCTCCCGATCATTCGATCTGACGCGCGACATCTCACCCCGCAAAATGTTCCGTGAACTTCACAAACCCGGCGACCTGCTGCTTGAGTCGATCCGCAATGGCGGCGTCGGTCAGATTTCCCTCGGCGTCGAGCTTGGTCGTCACCCCGGTGATGAAAACACGATCGGGATAACTGTGTGCGTTGCGATAGCCGAACACCATCTGCAATTGCTCGACCGCCCGCATCGCGCCCCACATCCCGGCCGACTCGCCCACGAACGCCACGGGCTTGCGATCGAAGCTTTCGGGGAACTTCAGCATGTCGATGAAGTACTTCAGCGCGCCGGGAAAGGAGCCGTTGTATTCCGGCACGACGATGTGCAATCCGCGGGATGCGAGCACCTGCTGCTGAATCCCGACGAACGATTCGGGTTTTTTGGCGTATGACGATGGTTCGAAAATCTCGCGGGGAAGATCGGTCAGGTTGTAAGCGTTTGCCGGGGCACCGAGGGTGCGATACTCGCGTTCCAGAACCCGTGTGATCTTCATTGCATTGGAATGAGGTCGGTTGGTGCCGCTGATGATGAGAACGGGCCCGGTTGCCATCGGATTCGTCTTTCTGTCGATTCACAAAGCGAGATTTGAAAGAACATTAGAGACCGTGTAGAGACGATTCAAGCGCGCGGCCGATGAGTAAAGCTGGTAAAAGCAGGCAAAATAGTTTTGGTTTTTCGCGCAAGAATCGCTATAACCATTGCGTCGTCGTCCTGACGGCCGTTCCTGCTTGCTTCGTCATCGAACATCTGGCTGCAACATTGATTGATCCCCACCTCGAAGTGGAGGTTTCGTGATTCGCACCCGTGCCGCTCAACCTGGCTTCACACTCGTCGAACTTCTTGTCGTGATCGCAATCATCGCTGTGCTGATGGGCATTCTTTTGCCGGTCGTCACGCGCGCGAGAGAACAGAGCAATTCGCTCAAATGCCAGACGCAGATGCGCGAGATCTTCAAAGGCCTGCAGATGTACTGCGCCGAGTACAAGGGCCGGCTGCCCTTCGGCGAGTATCATGTCCCCAAGGTCCGTTCAAGCAGCGCCACTCCGTACCGCAGGTTTCTCTGGTGCTCGCTTGTCAGTCACTATCTCGATCGACGGTTCGATCAGTCGCTGCTCAGCACCGTGACGCCGGACCCCGAGCAGTTTGGAAAGATCTTTAAATGCCCGGACGCGCCCGAGCGCTCACCGCTCAGTTATGCCTGTCACCCCGTCGCGATGCCGTTTCGTGAGTTAGAAGACGGGACGGAAGTTCCAGGAATGTCTGTATCGCAAGCGCCGATCATGCCGGCGCTGGTGAGCAACCTATACAACCGCAACATCGTGCTCTTCGAGACAAATTGCTCCGTCTCAACAACGTATTTTTGTCCAAGCGGTTATGACCTCGATGGCCAGCAGTACATTCATCCGGAGTATCCCGAGTACCGTTATCTGCGACAGAGCGACCCGAATGGGAACGATCCGCACCTCGGAAACAATTTCCCGGTCATTCAAGAACCGGGTTACCTGAGCCCGAAGAACTCGTCTAATCTCGACTGGAGCCCGATGGGCACTGGCCCTACGCCGAATCTTCCGAGTTATCCCTGGAGAGGCAACGTGCGCTTCCGTCACAACATGAACAAGACCGGCAACTTCGTCTTCGCGGATGGGCACATCGAAATGCTGGCGAAGCAGGACTGCCGGCGATACATGTGGCTGTTGCGCTGGCCGACGGGTGCGCACGCGTCGGATGGAATTGATAACTGATCTGTATTCCGTCACGCCTTGCGTCGCTTCGCTCATTCGCCACAATCCGCCCCCATGCTTCCTCGCCGGTCGCTGCCCGAATTGGCAGTGCACAACAGGGTCACCGACGCGATCGTTCGCTACCGCAAGCTCTTCTTCACCGGTATCGCGTTCCTGTATGTGATTTCATTCAACGGCCAATGGCGCATGGGCCTCGACAGCTCGATCTACCGCGGGCTCGGGCACAACCTCGCGATCGGCAAAGGGTACGTCTTCGGTGAAACCGCTTCTCATCAGGTTTACCCCGGATTGCCGGTCATTCTCGCAATTATCGAACGCTACATCTCGGCGAGCGTTTTCAGGCCGATCGTTCCTCTGCTCTTCATCCTGACTTGCTCGGTGCTCACGCTGGTGGTGACGTACCGCCTGGTCCGGCTGCACTTTCCGCAATGGGTCGCCGTCGCGGTTGTCTGCGGCGTGGGGGTGAACGAAAAGTTCCTCGAGTTGTCGAACGAAATTCTCACCGATATTCCGTTTCTGCTCGGCGTGGTGTTGGCGTTTTACGGCTGGAGTTTGCTGCGCCTGACGACAGATCGAAAGAAGATGCTGCGGCCGCTGAGCTTTCTGATCGGCGGGCTCGTGCTCGCCGCGGTCATGCGCCCGACCTTCTGGATCCTCGCCTGCGCGTGGGTGCTCGTGTGCATCTTCGGCCTGATCACCGGCCCGCGAAAGTTTTACGGAACGGCGCTGATCATCCTGCTCGTCGTGTGGTCGCTCTTCTACGCACTCGATCCGCGAACCAAGGGGTGGAATCCGTTTTCCGGGATCTACGAAAAAGAGGTTTTCTCGAAGCTCCAGGATCCAGACAGCACGCCATCGCCAAACGATCAGACCCGCGCGCCGTCGATGCTTACGACGTTCAATATCGAAGCGCCGAAGATCATTGAAGACACGTTCCCCAGCGCACTGCTCGGGCAGAATCTGCCGTGGAAGTTGCCGGTCCTGCTCACGCTGCTGCTGGTCATCGGCACGATCCAACTCTTCCGGCGCCAGCCGCTGTGGGCCCTGACGATCCTCGTCACGCTCGCGATCACGTCGATTCTTTCAAGCGCGTCGCGCTATTACCTGATGGTGTTGCCTGCCCTGCTGGTCGCATGGGTGCTGATATTGTGCGCCATCGCAGTGCGTCTGCCGACAGTTTGGGGCGAAGTGCTGCTGGTTGCCGGGCTCGCAATGGTTACCGTGCTTAACCTGGCGAAGATCGCGCCGTTCGTCCTCGAGCAGCGATCGACGCCCTTCTATCAGAAGTATCGCGCGGGCAAATTCGTGCCGGCGATGCAGATGGCGCAGGTGATTAAAGAGAAAGTGGCGCCGGGGAAAAAAGTTCTCGGACCCGCATCCACGCTCATGTCGTATCTCAGCGGCCGGCTCGTCGTGACCGATCGCGATATTCTGCCGGCGAAGAAGAGCCCGATGCACTGGCCCGAAGCGGTTGCGAAGGCAAAGATCGATTACGTTGTCTTTCCATCAAAAGAATATCGCGACAAGGATGAGGCGATCGCGCGCTTGATGGAGCGCGGGGTCATCCGCGCCGCGCACGTCATCGGACGATCCCCGACGATGTATCTCGCGCAGATCCACGTGCGTTCAGAAGGCTTCCCCGACGCAGATTGGCGTAAGCTGCCGCTGCTGAGCACGGTCGCGGCGAGAAAGAAAGCCGCCATCGCCAAAGCGAAGGCCGCGACGACGCGTGTGGTGAAGAAGAAGCCAACGACCGCACAGATCCGTCATTGGAAGGCGACGACGCGCCCGGTTAAGAAGAAGAAAAAAGTGCCGACGACCGCACAGCTTCGTCACTGGCGCGCGACAACCCGCGCGGCGGCGGTCGCAGCAACGCAGCGAGTGACGATGCATCCGAACGTCCCGCGCCCTGTGACGCTGCCCACAACGCAACCGTCGGCCCCATAACCCGCGGAGCTGCGCTCCGCCGCTAATTAATGCGAACGACCGTTCGTTCCAATATTTAGCGGCGGTGCGCAGCACCGCGGGTTCTTCGCGTGATCCGCATCACCGCTCAACCTCTCACAACTCGCGAATCGAGCTTCGATTTGCTATCCTTTGTCGCTTTGCATTAGACGTTGAATTACGACCCTGAACGCGAGTGATTGGAATGCTTTTGACGAGCGGGATTCCGCGGATTGCCTGGGTGGATGAACTGCAGCGGCAGGATCTGTATCGCCGGCACACCGACTTCAATAAAGAGTTTCTCTCCGCCCATGGACAGGCATTGGCGAAGTACGGCCGGCATTGGGGACAGGACCCCTTCCAACTCTGGAGCCGCCGCTGGGAATATCCATACGTCGCCCAGCGCGTGATCGAGTTTGCGGAGACTCAGGCCGCCGACGCGCGCATGCGCGTCATCGATGCCGGCTCGGGCGTGACCTATTTCCCCTACTTCCTCTGCGACAAGCTTCCGAAGTGCGAAGTGACGTGCGTCGACAGCGACCCGTCCTATCCGCCGATGTTTGACGCGATCAACCGCAACGTCGGCCATCGCCGCGTCAACTTCATGCAGGCGATGCTGCAGAAACTGCCGCTCGACGACGGCGCCGCCGACGCGATCTGCTGCATTTCGGTACTCGAGCACACGAGCAACTACGGCGAAATCATTCGCGAATTTGCTCGCGTGCTTCGCACGGGCGGATTACTCGTCCTCACGTTCGATCTTTCGCTCGACGGCAAATTCGAGCTCTCGCGCGACGTCGCCGGCGATCTGCTCAACCACGTGTCGGAGCTCTTCACCGTCGATAAAATCGATCCGCAGCAGGAATTGGCCGCGATGGACAAGACCGCCGAGATCCTCACCACCGAACATGTGAAGAACACGCAGCCGGACCTGCTGCCGTGGAAATATCCGATGGTGAAGGCCGTCCACGACCTTGTGAACGGCAAAGGGTGGACCGGTGGATTCCGGTCAAAATCGATCTTCTGCGTGTCCGGACGAAAGAAATGACAGGTTTGGGTGGGGTCCCGGCGTGCCGGGATCTGCCTCGGATCGATGTACTCATCGGTCCGAAGCGATATGGCCGCGGATTACCGCGTCCGATAGCAGACACGAATGTCTGCTCCACCGGGGTTCCAACCAATAAGACGAAAGAAATGACAGTGGGTGCCGTCAGGGATTGATGGCAGAATTCACGTCCGCGAACTTCCAGATGACCGCCAGCGCACAACCTCATTCTCAGTTGCTCGGAGCGAACGAGACGATCGTTACGCCGGCACGCGTGCGCACCTACGCGATGTCGAAGGACGAATCGCGCGCCGCCTGGCGAATCTGGATCGGCCTCGTCATCGCCTGCCTGTTTCTCTACCTGCTCACCTACAACGTGTATTGGGTTCCGGGCGGTGACAGTGAGTTGTACGTCGCGCTGGCGCGCAGCCTGGCGCAAGGTCACGGCTACAAATTCAACGGCAGCTTTGTCAGCATCTCTCCGCCCGGTTGGCCATTGCTGCTTGCGGGTTTGATGAAGGTCTGGCCGACCTTCGCCGCCATGAAGCTGGTCACGCTGCTGTGCATGGTGGGTTCACTCGCGCTGTGGTACTGGATCCTGCTGCGCTTCACCACTCCGAAATGGTCGGCCGCGATCGTCCTGATGACCGCGATCATTTCGCACGTTTATTCGCTGTCGTTCTGGTTGCACAGCGATGCACTCTTCTGCTTCATCGCGTGCGCCGCGATGTTGGTGGCGTTTCAGATCAACGAACGGCCGGAGCGTTCGATTGGCCGAATCATCCTGCTGCTGTTCCTCTGCGCCGCGATGGTGTTCGTGCGCTGGGCGGGCGTGCTGCAATGGCTGATCATCGCCGCGATTTTGCTGCACAATCAGCCGGTCACGCCGATCAAATGGCTGAAATTGCAGTTCACCTCGACAGAACAAAAGCGATTCATTCTCGCAACTTTTTTGACCGGCCTCGTCACGCTCGGCACGTTCCTGTGCATCCGGCACGCGCTGAGTCTCACGCCCGAAGAAGCCGAGCAGGCGAAGGACGCAGGCGCGGTCTTCGACGATTCCACCGGCATGCAGGCGCAGGCGGAAAGCAAAACCGTTGATCTGATCAACACCACGAAACAGCCGAAAAACATGCCGCGCGAATATGCTCGGCGCTTCGGCGATTCAGGGAAATGGTTCTCGTGGCTCGTGTGGCAGCCGCTGCGTTTCATCGGCGGCATTTCGCTTGCCGGAATTCTTGGCACAGCGCTCGCGATCGTGCTCGTCTTGCTTGCGCTTTACGCGGCGCTCGGTTTCAATCGCCTCTACTTTCTGAGCGCATCCGCCATTTTTCTCGTGGGCGTGCTTCTCGTTTTCGTGCTTGCCAGGCGCGGTGTCTTTGAGGTGAAACCGCTTCCGCTCGACACGGTGCTCGGTTGGGTGATGATCCTGGCGATTCTTTTTGTCGCGATCCAGGGCATTTTTCGGCGGCAATGGATTCTTCTCGCGGCGCTGATCTACTCCGCCCTGCTCTGTCTCAACTGGCCAAATCCCAATTCGCGTTATCTTGTGCCGATCGCGCCGCTGCTCATCTGGGGAACGCTCGCGGCGCTTCAGCAAGTTGACCTTCGCATCCCGCGCGTCTGGTCCTGGGCGCGGCCGCTTATGCTCTGGTTGTTCATCGCCACAATCATCATCGCCAATCTGGTCCTCTTCGGCATCGACGCATGGATCGCGCGCTCGCACGACTTCTATGGACGCTACGAAGCCGGGCTCGACAAAAGCCTGATCAACATCTGCGCGTATCTCAACAAACAAAAGCCCGGCGAGCACGACGTGGCGGTGAATGCGCATTACGTCAACATGGGAAAAATGCGCGAGAGCAAGTTCGGCGTGCGCGCGACCGTGATGCTCGGCGACGTCGTGACCAAGTACGTCCCCTGGAAATACGCCGGCGATCCGACCTCACAAAAGATTTTCTACAACTGGGCGCGCAGGTATAAGGTGAAGTATTACCTCGTCCAGCAACCGGTCTCGCCGTGGCGCGTGTGGCATTTCCGCCTCTCGCCCAAATTGCAGGAGTCGCTCACGCACGAACCGGTGGGCTTCGAGAGCGGCGGATGGCGCCTCTACAAAATGGTCGACAAAGGCCCCGAAGCGCAACCGCCCTATGCCGTGCTCGTCGACGTCCCCGACGTCAAAACTGGCCAAGACGAGTGCCGGGGTTATAAGGAGAAGCCGGGAAGCCAGTAGCCAGAAGCCAGACGTCGTTGGTGTTCTCTGGCTCCTGGCTTCTGGCTTCTGACTTCTGCTCTATGAAAATCGTCATTCCCATCGTGGCCGGGATCGGCAATGCGCTGCTCGCCGTGCCGATGGTGCGGCAGATCAAGCGATTCAAACCGGACGCGCAGATCTTCATCGCCGCCCGAATCGACGCGATGGCCGAGCCCTTTCGACGACTGCCCGAAGTGACTGAAGTCTTTGTGACGGGCAAAGGCGCGAAGGGTTTGCTTCGCGGAATCTCGTGGACGCGATCGAAAAAGGCGGACGTTTACCTCATCCCGTTTCCGTCGAATCGATGGCAGTACTCGATGCTGGCATTGATGAGCGGAGCGAAGCGAAAGGTCCTGCATAGTTACCCCGTCGGAACGATCAGCGCGCTCGGCTTTCTGAAATTCGATCGCCTGCCCGCAGTTCGCGGGCTGCACGATGTCCAGCAGAACCTTCGCTTGCTCACGAAACTCGGCATCGAGCCGGATGTTTCCGAGCTGCCCGTGTTTCCCGTCCCCGATACCGATCTCGCGGCGGCCGATGAGCTATTGCGGTACACCGGCTACCAGCCCGGCGAGTTCGTCGCCATTCACGCGGGCAGCGCGAATACGATGCTCGCCGTCGCGAAACGCTGGCCTCCGCATAAGTATGCCCAGATGGTTAAGGGCCTGGTGAAGATGGGCCTGCGTCCCCTGCTCTTAGAAGGTCCTGACGAACAGGGCGTCACCGCTCAAATTCTTTCGCACATTCCGGAAAACGAACGGCCGAGGGTTTTGCTTTTGCGGTTCCATCTGGGAATTGCGGCCGCCGTTCTGCAACGCTCGCAGCTGTACGTTGGAACCGATTCGGGCCTCGCGCATCTTGCGGCCGCGGTTGGAAAACGCGCCGTGACGATCTTCGCCCCCGCGGACCCCGATCGCGTCTGCCCGCCGGGCAATCGCGACCTGGTCGTCCAGCCGCACAAGTCCTGCTGCCCGTGTTTTCAATATCCATGGAACAGCACAAAGCCGAAGATGCTCTGCCGCGAGCCGATGTGCATCAACGAAGTCCTCGTCGATGACGTCCTCGCCGCCGTCAAACGCGGGCTCGGCATTTCGTCCACCGTAGGGTCCGCGTCAGCGGACCGGTTATTCTCCGTCTCCACGAAAAAAATTAACCGGTCCGCTGAAGCGGACCCTACGCAGGCGACGCGCATCTGATGACCACCGAATCACGCAAGCTGCTCTTCGCGATCATCAAGTGGACGCTCTGCGCCGCCATCGTCGCGTGGGTCGGCGTGGTGCTCTACCGCCAGATCAAATCAATCGATTGGGCAAGCGTTCACTTCCATCCGCTGTTCACACTCGGCGCCGCGATCGCGATCGTCTTCGTGACGGTGACGCAGTTCGTCGCATATCGCTTGCTTCTCTCCGCGTACGGCCCCGTCCCAAGCTGGCCCGCGACCGCGACGCTCTCGTGGCTACCGGCGCTGGGGAAATATGTGCCGGGAAAAGTCGTCGCCATCAGTGGCACGGTTTATCTATTGCGAAAGTTCAAAATACCGGCAGCCGTTGCGCTGAGCGTCGCCCTTCTCGGCGATGCGCTTGCGGTGCTGACGGGCTTGATCGTCGGCGCGCCCATGCTGAGCTGGCCGGCGGTTCGTGAAAAACTGCCGGGCAGTTGGATCGCCTGCTCGGTCCTGATCATCGGCGGAACGATCTGCCTCTATCCCAAAGTCTTCGCCGCGTTAGTAAACGTTGCACTGCGAAAATTGAAACGCCAACCGATCACCGTCGCGGTCGATCTTCGCCATTACGTGCTCCCCCTCGCGGCGGCGTTTGCGCAGTGGTTGTTCTGGGGACTCGCGCTGTGGCTGACGACTCGCGCGATCACCTACGTCCCGCTGAGCACGCTTACGGTCTGCATCTTCATGATCGCGATGGCGAACACCATTGGTTACCTCGTTGTTTTTTCTCCGGGCGGGCTGGGCGCGCGTGAAGCAGTTCTGTACGCGGGACTTCGGACGATCATCGACCCAAAGTGGTCTGCGGTCATTGTCGTCGCCATCCGGTTGATTCAAACGATCGTTGAGATTCTACTCGCGGGCGTTGCGGTGCTGATCCTTCGGGGTATGCGCGAGGAAAATGCACCGCTCGAAATGGAGGCGGCATGATCACCGGCACTGCAAAGCATTTGGTGGCACAGGCATTCCTGCCTGTGATCGGGCGTGGTAACCCACGACCGACATGCGTCGATGATTACATCGCCGCATCACAGACAAGAATGTCTGTGCCACCAATTTGGTCAGTGTTCTTGCTCATATCGCTGATCACGATCAGCACCGGCGCAGCCCCTCGACCGAACATCCTGATCATCCTCGCCGACGACATGGGGTATTCGGACATCGGTTGTTTCGGCAGCGAGATCTCAACGCCCAACCTCGACGCTCTCGCGAAAGACGGCGTGCGTCTGACGGAGTTTTACAACACCGGCCGTTGCTGCCCGACGCGTGCATCACTGATGACGGGCCTCTATCCACATCAGGCCGGCGTCGGTCACATGACCTGGGCGTCGGAACAATATCCGGGCTACAAAGGCGATCTTTCGCACAACACGCCGACGATTGCCGAAGTGCTGCACACCGCTGGCTACTCGACGTACATGTGCGGCAAGTGGCACATCACAATCAACGATCAGCCGAACAAGCCGCACGAAAACTGGCCCCCGCAGCGCGGGTTCGATCGCTTCTATGGCACGATCAAGGGCGGCGGAAGTTACTACGATCCCCCGATGCTCGTGCGCGACATGAAGATCATCACGCCGTGGGCCGATCCGGAATACAAGCCCGAGCATTACTACTACACCGACGCGCTCGGCGATCAGGCGATTCGCTATCTCACCGAGCACGCCGAGAAGGAGAAGGACAAGCCGTTTTTCATGTATCTCGCGTTCACCGCGCCGCACTGGCCGCTGCACGCGCCGGCAGACACGGTCGAGAAGTACAAAGGAAAATACGACGAAGGTTACGAACCAATTCGCGCCGGACGGTATAACAAACTCAAAGAGCTCGGCATCATCGACCCGAACTGGGCGCTCTCTGATGCGCCGGAGGCGTGGAGCGCGGTCCCGCACAAAAAGTGGGAATCGCACAACATGGAGGTGTACGCGGCGCAGGTCGATCGGCTCGACCAGAACGTCGGCCGCGTCGTCGGGGCGCTGAAGAAGAACGGCCAGCTCGACAACACGCTGATTCTTTTCTTCTCCGACAACGGCGGATGCGCCGAGAACACGGGCCGTCAGAGCAACGCGAAAAAACTTGAAAACGCAAAGCCGCCGAAGCGTACCGACGAAACCCCGGCGACCGTCACGGTGCCCCTCTTCACGCGCGACGGCCGGCCGATTCACTCGGGGCCGCAAGCCGTATCGGGCCCCGACGACAGCTACATCGCCTACGGCCGCGACTGGGCAAACGTCTCCAATACGCCCTTCCGCATGTACAAGCACTACAACCACGAAGGCGGGATCAGCGCGCCGTTCATCGCGTCTTGGCCCAAGGGCATCGACGGCCACGGACAGCTCGAGAAAGAGCCCGCCCACCTGATCGACATCATGGCAACGTGCATCGATCTTTCCGGCGCGAAATTCCCCACCGAATTCAACGGCGGAAAGACGACCGAACTGCACGGCGTGTCGCTCATCCCCGAATTCCACGGCCAACCGCTCAATCGTTCATACCCGCTCTTCTGGGAACACGAAGGCAACCGCGCGATCCGCGAAGGGAAGTGGAAGCTCGTCGCACTCGGCGCCGACGGCGCGTGGGAACTGTACGACATGGACACCGACCGCACTGAGCTTCACGACCTTTCGAAAGAGCAGCCCGACCGCGTGAAGGAAATGAGCGAAAAGTGGCAGAAATGGGCGGAGGCAAGCCAGGTCCTGCCGCTGAATCCACGCAAAGAAGCAATGAAAAGCGGCGCGGAATAAATCCGGCGCTCGCTCGAATGCACTGGAAATGACGGTTGCTTCCGCGGCGCCCACACCGGCGCGCAAGTCCATCCTCTTGCCCGCGATTTTCGCAGGGATTTTCTGTGCCGCCTCGCTGGCGATCCTCGTGTTCGTCCCCGCGAGCGTCCATTACGCGAAGAACGAGTATTTCAGCGTGAACGGCCCAAAGGTCGCGTCGATCTCTGTGAACATCTTCGTCGCGGATTACCAGCAGCGGACGCGTACGCTCGACCTCACGGAAGACATGGCAAGAAAGGGCTTCACGACGGTGAACACGGTGGAATGGTCGATCGAATCGCGACGCCTCGCAGCAGTGCTGGTCGTTCCAGCAATTTGGATCATCGTGCGAATTGTGCGCAGAGCTTCTACAAACGCGTAGGGTGCGCTTCAGTGCACCGGTTATACGGGTCGCACTTAATTCGCGCGCTGCATGATGCCTCTTGTAGGGTCCGCTTCAGCGGACCGGTTATTCGCCTTTTCGAACCCAAGACATAACCGGTCCGCTGAAGCGGACCCTACAAATGCGCGCGGAAATCAAATGAGAACCCTTTTATTCTCAATTGGAAAAGCAAATAACCGGTGCGCTGAAGCGCACCCTACGTTGAGGGGATCAACGCCGCGCGGCTTCGGCGTGTTCGGTTTCTTCCTGCGGGATCACCTTCATCACCGGTAGCGACCACGAATCGTGAAGCGTCGGTCCAACGCCATGCGGTTCTTCCGCGGCGGGCGGCAGGCTCACCTTTAGCGTGCGGCGGCTGGAGTAAATCTTTCGGCGGCCGAGGTAGAGGAGTTCTTCGCTGATGCGTCGATGCCGCGCGAGCATGTCCGCGAGCAACGCCAGCACGAACAGCATAAAGCCCAGGATCACCAGCGCGCCGGAGATCGGAATGAGCTGCGTGAAGGGCGTCGTGTGATGCCGCTTCAGATACCACACCGTCACGAACGCACCGGTGAGAATTCCCGGAATGCCAAGCAGCGCGCCGATTCCGCCGAAGAATTTTAGGGGCTGAATATCGCGCATCGCGCGGAGGATGATCGGCAGTGAGTTCGTCGCGTATTTCCACAGGTTTGACGCGACGCGGCTCTTGCCGTGCTCGCGCACCCCGCGGACGCGCAGCGGAACTTCCGCGATGCGAAGGCCCTTGCTGAACAAGTCGATGAACGTTTCCTGCGTGTAGGTGAACCGGCCAAAGAGGGTCAAACGATAAGCCGCCTCACGATTAAACGCGCGGAAGCCGCAGCTCACGTCCGTGAAATCCGTTCCGCCGCACACCCAGTTGATCATGCCGGTGACGACGCGATTGCCCCAGTATTTCACGGTCGGCATCTCGGGATGAAATTCGGGATTGGCAAAGCGGCTGCAGGTGACGAAGTCGGCTTCGTCGTTGAGCAAGGGCAGAACGAGCTTGGCGATGTCGGCGGCGTTGAATTGGCCGTCGCCATCGATGTTGACGATGACATCCGCGCCACGCCTCATCGCGCGCTCGAGGCCAGTGCGGAAGACGTAACCCAGCCCCGGCCGGCCGGTCAGATTGACCACCATCGCGCCCGCGCGTTCGGCGACCTCGGCCGTCCGATCGGTGCTGCCGTCGTTGACGACGATCACTTCCGTCTCTGAAACGCCCGGGATGCGGCGCGGAACCGCCGCTATCACCTGCGCAATTGTTTTCTCCTCGTTCAGAGCGGGAATCGTAACGACGAGCTTCATTGACGTCCTTCCCCGGACTTCGTGGGGCAGATCACTGAATCACGAATCTTATCGCGATCAAATACGTGTCACAAGGGACGCCAGCAATGGCGTCAGCCTTACAAAATCGGCAATTTCGCGAGTTTGGCGATATAGCTGTACGCCAGCAATCGATGGAAAGATCGCTTGTAACGACTTCGTGCGGCGGACGGGAATACGGATTTTCCCCCACATCAATTCCGTTCGACAGAGCAGAAGGTCGGTGATTCACCCTCAGTGGTGCGCAGGGAACAGCATCCGGACGCCGTATCTCGGATTCTCTCGGACACTCGGATCAAGCAGATGGTAAACCGTCCCGAGCGTGATCTCCGTTCCGTCGACGTTGTATCTTCCGTCAGCCGTTGGCGTGATGTGAGTATCTCTCGGCAGATCGAGGTCCTGGCCCATCTTCGTCGCGAGAAGAAGTGGTCCGTAAAAGATTTTTCGTAGTCCTGGGGCACTCGCGCCGCACTCGGCTGCAAGCGAGCCGGACTTCTGGCGGAATTTATAGACAACGACATCACCGGCTTTCCAGATTTGTCCGTAAATCAGAAATCCTTTGTTCTGCCGACCGGTGGACGGTCGCGGGTTCTCAATCGTTATCTCGGGGTCGTCCAGCCATGACGGCATGAAAAGACGAAGCTCGATCGGTGCATTCAGCGTCGACTCAAGCACCGTGAAAGTCACGCCATCTTTGAAGGGATAACCCGTGTCTTCGCGCAGCCGCATGGTTCCACGCCGGCCAAAATTCAGCGTCACTTCCGCGTCGTTGAAATGCGTGATGTAAACGCCGGTGTCATCAGTGAAGAACATCGACTGCGCCACGCGCGACAAACCTTCGCCGCCGCGCATTGTGCAGCACCAGTGCGCTTCCTGCAGATGAACCGCGACATCGTTGCCGTGCGCGCCGCTGCAGTAGTCGGTGCCGAAGCCACCATTGGCGCGCTGTTCCAGCGCCAGCGCGTTGTAGTAAATGTGCTCCGCGAGCTCGAGATATTTCGCGTCGCCCGTCCATCGCCAGAGCCCCACCGCCACCATGTACGAATCGACCACCGCGCACGGCTCGGTCCATTCCGGCCGATCGAACCAGTTGTAGTTCTCGTAATTCTCCGTCATCCCATGCTGCTGATATGTCTCAAACCGCTCGATCACCGCGTTCAGCAGCTTGGGATCGTGGGACGTCTCGAAAAACCGCAGCAACCCGCGCATGGCGGTGAGCGACGCATGCGTCTGCGCCTTGATCGCGACGAGATCGATCTGCAAAAAGCGATCGATCATCTCCTCGATAATCGGCTTGATCTCTTCGCGGTGCGTGACCTGGTACGCCTGAATCACGCCATCCATAAAAATGAAATCGCAGCCGATGTCGGTCGAGAGCGTCCACGCCCCGATCTTCTTCGCCTTCTCACCCGAAGCATGCCCACCGTGATCGCGCTGCGTCGGATCGATCGGATATTGCCGGTGCAAACCCTTCGTCGGCAGCACCAGATTGTCGATGATCCGATTGATCATCGCCAGATCTCGCTCGTCATGCTTCCACAAATAATGCTCGCACAGACCACGCAACACCCACCCCTGCGACGAAAGCTGCTGCTCATCGACATTTCCGGCCGGCTCGATGTTCCCGAAATACCCGCGCTCGTTCATGTGCGCCGGAAACCGTTTCAAAATTTCATCGAGATACTTCGGCTCGCGGCCCGTCGCCTGCGCATCGAGCGTCAACCCCAACACCGTCCGCCCTTCCGTATCGCCAGGCCAGTTGTTGCTCTGCTGAAGTGTGAGAAAGACGTGATCGGGTTGATACTTTTCCTCTTCGAGGCGATCGAAGTTTTTCTGGAGACGAGTGCCAAGCTCGCCCGAGATCTGCAGGTTTGCAAAGGGAACCGGTTGAGGTGGGTTCGCGCGAGTCGTCATACCATGAGCATCACGAATCACAGAAAAAACTTCGCCAGCGACATCGTGTCCCCTGTATAATGCAGATCAAAGGTGGTCTGACTATGGATGTGGTTTTAAAACACCCCTCGGTACGCAAATACGTGGAGGACCAGATCAAACAGGGCAATTTCGCGTCACCTTCCGAGGTGATCGAGGCGGCGTTGATGCGACTGATGGTTGACGACACGAATGAGCCATTCGACGCTGAAACCCTGGCAGCGATTCAACGTGGGGATCGGCAAATCGAACGGGGTGAGGGACGGGAACTTTCCGAGGTTGCTGCCGAATTCCGCACGAAGAATAGCCACATCCTAAAGCACGCGAATGGCTGATCGATATCACGTCATTCTTTCTCCGGAAGCACTGGGGGATCTCGAACGGATCTTCGAATTCATCTCGCGCGATTCGGTCGAAAACGCGGCTCGAATGGTCGATCAAATCTACACCGAGTGCGAGTCGCTCGATCGTTTTCCTCATCGTTACGCCGTTGATCGCCGCGGCAAGCCCCTGCCGTTCGAGGTGCGCCTGATGCCAGTCCCACCCTATCGCGTCATTTATCGAGTTATCGAAGAGCAGGCCGCCGTACGAATCCTCACGATTCGCCACGGTCGACAGAAGCAATGGCCATAATCGCTACGCCGCGGCGTCGGCGTCGCTTAGGGGTTGGACTCTTAACGTCACGACGTCGGTCGGGCAGACTTCGACGCATTCGCCGTCCAAGTCGCACTTGTTGAGTTGGCGGAGGTCGATGAGGGCTTTGCCGTCCACCGGTTTGAGCACGCCTTTATCGCAATGCGCGATGCAGACTTCGCAGCCGATGCAGTCTCTCGTGTCGATCGCAAGCGTGGCGCGAACGGTTTGTTTCGATTTCGGATCGTCCTTGGTGAACTTGCCGACGGCGCTCGTGGTCTCGCGGGAATGGCTGTGATCGAAGCCGGCGTCGTGGCGATCGAAGTGGGCCTGGCTGCGGACTTCCACGGGGCCGGGGCGACGCAATCTGAAGATTGGTTGGTTGCAGCTGTTGCAGACTTGCAGTTGCTCGAGTTTCTCGAGGTACTTGATGGCGGTACTGACCACCGTCGCGTGGCTCCAGGTCAATGGGCTGACGCTGATCGGCGCATTCGTGTACGGGTTGACCTGCTCCGCAAGTACACCGGATTCCAGCGCGTGATTCGCCGTCCATTCGAAGATCGGCAGCGCCATTTTCAAATCCGCCGGCGACTGCGCTTTCGTGATGAAATAATCCGCGAGCCACAGCGTGCAGATGAACCACGGATTGCCGGGCACTGCCTGAATGTCGTTGCTGATGCGGTGATAGTAATCGTTCTCGTATCGCGCGACCCCGCCGACGCGCGTTTTGATCCACAGCTTGTCTTCGACCGCCTTCATCGTCGCTTCGACGCGCGCGTCGTCGGCGTCGAAAAGGTGGAACTTGTAGATCGCGTAGAGCGACGCGTCGATCGTCTCATCGACTTCGTAGATCTCTTCGGTGACGAGTTTCGACGTCTCTTCGTAATTCGGTTCGTCCGGCGGAGTCGGCATATCGCGCGGAACGAGACGACGCACGAATCGGCCGAGCTTGTCGCTGTACATGTGCCGCGCCGCGCCGGCGCGAATTTCCTCGGCCGCCTTGTTGTAGATCTCGGCCTTGGCGCGGTCGCCGAAGCAAACCGCGAAGTTGCGCGCGGCTTTTAGCCCGCCGTAAACCGTCGCGACGGTGAACGCGTGCACGCCCCACCGCTCTTCCCACAGGTCGTAACTCGGCAGGGGCAGACCCGTGCGCGGATCGCGGTATTTCACCATGAAATCCGCGGCCTTTTGCACGACGTCCACCCACAGCGGGCGGATGAATTCGATGTCGCGATAGCGGTAGTAATGCCGCCACAGCGCCCATACGACCAGCGCCGTTTCGTCTTCCTGGATCGGCATCGACCGGTTGCCCTTCAGCACCCACGGATGCCACGAAGAGGCCGGTGAGCCGTCCGGGTTGTACTTGTGATAGAAGTAGCCTTCGTCGGTAATCGTCCGCTGACAGAACGAGTAGAACGATCGCGCGATGTCGGGAAATCCGGCGAGATCCAGTGAGTCTGCAACCAAAGCGCCATCGCGCGGCCACATATAAGAATAGGTGTCGCGCGAGAACTGCATGATGTCGCTGTCATTGGCCGCGATGATCGCGCCTTCGTTGTCGATCTGCGTGCGCACCACCAGCAGCGAGCGCTTGAACAGATCCACAAACTTCGGCGAAAGATTGCCGAAGTTGATATTTGTTCCGCCGACCCAGAGGCGCCAGTAGCTCGTCGTTCGATCCAGCACGCCCTGCGGCGAGATCTTCATCAGCCACTTGTGCAGCTCGATCAATTCTTCGCGCGACTCCGCGGCGATCATCGCCATGTAAACGATTTTCTCGCCCTCGGCCGGCACAGATGCATGCAGCGCCATCGTGCTGTCAACCGCGCCCTGCGCGATTGGGTTGCCCTGCAGGTGTCCATCTTCGGCGTCGCGCCACGTGCCTTCGGCGCCGTGAAATCCTGAAGTGCCGGTCGCGTATTCATCGATGCGCTGCTCGCCCGAAGCGAACCACGTCATCATCATGTATCGCTTTCCGCGATAGTGAACCATCGAACGGAGTTCAGGATCGAAGTAAGCGGTGTCGCCAATCTTCGTGCCGAACATGTTGAAGTCCTGATGATGCATCAGGCGCACGGTGCGTTCGGCGTTGGCGAGATTTTTGATTTTGATTTTGCGAACGTGAATCGGCCGATGGAAATCGACCGTGTCATTGCAATAGAGCGCGAGCCTCAGTTCTTTGTTCTCGAGTGAAACGCTCGTCGTGAGCGTGTCGCGCAAATAGCGCTGGTGAATCGTCCAGTGCGAATCGTTCGTCCAGGAAAGTTTCTCCGTGCCCTTGCCGGGAACGTCGGTGTAGACGCCGAATCGGCAAGGCCCGGCGCCGGCGTGATTCTCCTGGCCGACGTGCGGGTAATACACGTCGCGGATCTGGTACTGATGGTCGAACGTGACGAGCAGCCGTCCGTTGCCAACCGGAATATCACGTGGCATGTCAGGTACTTTCTGGGCCAGGCGCACCGCCAGCGCGACGGTGCGAAAAGCTCCTGTTCATGTATTCGGCTGATTGCCTTGCAACCTTCGACGGGAAATTCCCCCGCTTTGGCGAACGTCCGAACAATCACCCTCTTTTAACCATCTTAGCTAATCGGCGTCCACGAGTGTTAATTCCTGCTTAATTCTTGCTCGATCCGAAGATAGAGAAATTTTTTCACTTGCAGGACCGCCAACTCCGACTACATTTGCGTGGGACATGTCACGGGGGTCTGTGACCTCGGCTGATCGATTTGTTTGGAGCGGGAGAGATGCCAATGCGTAGTTTCACCGGATGGATCCGAAAGTGCATGATCGGGGTGGCTTCGCTGGGCGCATTTGCTGCGTCGGCGGCACCAGTTCCGTGGAGTCAGCCCAGCGGCTCGACGCCCTTCTTCGATTACTCCAACGGCCAATCCGATAACGGCCTGTTCGGCAGCCCCAACATCGCCGGCACGACGTTCGAATTTTTCCCCTCGGCGTTCCAGGCGCAAAGCTCCAACGGCGCGTCCGCGAACACGAGCGATCGACTCTCGTTCACGCTGACGGCCAAGCCCAATCAAACGATCCAGGGCATCACAATCAGCGAAGCGGGCGATTACGCGATCCTCGGCATCGGCACGGTGAATGCACAGGGCGCGCTCTTCGTGACGAACCTCAACCAGTTCGCATTCAAATCCGACACCCTGCACACGAACCCGTCGTTCCCACTCGGCACCACCACCGCCGCGAACGGCTTGTGGACCGGCAGCAGCCAAGTGCTCTTCCCGCCGGGCTGGACGAAGGTGCAGGTTGTGATGAACAACATTCTCCAGACGCAGTCGGGTCCGAACAGCAGCGCGGAAATCGACAAGAAGGTCGTCGGCGCGGATGTGCTGATCGGCATCATCGTTCCGGAACCAACAAGCGTTGGATTGCTGGCCTTCGGCGGCGCGATGTTCCTGCTGCGACGCTCGCGCAAAACGACTTAACACGAAACTTCAGTTGGCAGCGAAGTAGCACGGGTTCCGACCCGTGCTTTCTTTTTTCATCACGATGTGGCGTGGCAATCTTCCCCTCGGTCGGCGGCCTACGCGGGGTGCGCGGGAAATAGGCCCTCGCCACGATTTAGCTTTTGAGCAATCCATCGATGATTTTCGACAGATCGTCCTTCAGAGTCGGGCTGTAGCCGATGTGCATCGCCTTCACGACGCCGGTTTGATCGATCACGATCAGCGTCGGGAAGCCGAAGCTGTTCACCTTGTACGTCTCGACCAGATCCTTCGCCCGCAGCACGGGATAATTCAGCTTCATCGCATCGACGACAAACTTCGCATCCGAAACATTCTCATCAGTGTTCATGCCGAGCACAACGACGCCTTTGTCCTTGTACTTCTCCGCGACTTCCTTCACCTGCGGCATCGCGCGCATGCACCATCCGCAGCCGCGATACCAGTAATCCAGAAGCACGACCTTTCCGCGATAGTCTTTGAGGGCATAGTCTTTGCCGTCGAGATCCTTCGCGGTCCAATCCGCTGGCGGTAACGCTTTCACGCTGGCCTGCGCTTTCGCCCCGTCGATCAACCAATCCCGTTCGCGCGTCATCGAATCGAGCTGATCCTGTGCGAATTGCTTCGTCTCGGTGAGAGTGAGGGTTAGGATCAACGCGCGTAAATCAGCTTCGAGTTTATTCGATTGCGTTTCGATCTCTTTCGGATCGTAGCCGGAATCAATCCGCTCCTTGGTCAGTGCAAAGAGCGCATCCGTTTCCTTGGACAGTTGCGCAATCATCGCGGGGTTTTTCATTTCGGCAGATTTCAGCGCCATCATCCCGCTGCCCTGTCCGTTGAAACCGTATGTCTGGCTGACCTGCGAATGAACCGTCGTCAACAACCCTCGATCGCGATCGAAGACCGCATCGAACTTCGTCCCGATGCCGTAGATCTGGTCGTAGATTCGACTGGGGATCACCGAGAATTCGAAGGTCTTCTCGTCGTCCTTCAGCGCCCTGAAAGCCGTGTCGGTCTGCGTCACATCACTGTGGTCGCTCCACTTCGTCATCTCCGCGGCGGTCGAGGGGAGGCGCGGGAAGTACGACGCCGGATCAAACATCATCGCGCTCGAGGGATCGATGCTGACTTTGCCGTCGGGTGTTACATCGAACATGCCGAAATTGATCCGCGGCTTCTCATCGGATTTGAACCGGTTGTCTTTGCTCAACTGACTGCGGCGGTAAACGACGTGCGCCGAGCCGTCCGCATTCGTTTTCGTGATCCAGAAGGTCGCCTTCGTTTCCGTGTCAAATCGCCCGCCGTCGAATTTGAAGATGTCGTTCCCTTCGTATTTGATTTCCAGGCCCGTTTTGAGCTGATATTTCGGCAGTTCCCCCCCGCGGCAAATGCCTGCAAATGCCAGCAAGGCGACCAGTATCGGCATGCTTCGACGCATCGTGCCTCCATTTTATCTGGATGAAGAGATACGGACGGCGCTACTGGCAACCGGAACTGAAATATATAAGATGCTCGCTCGATTTTTGGTCTTCGAGCGTCAGATCGTTCGTTCGTGACACGGCCGTTTTGAGCCGTGCGAGGCCACGTCGGCACGGGCTAACGGCCCGCGGCATAAAACAGTTCACACACCCTGTCGAAAGAGGTTTGCAATGCTTCGCGTGATCGTCGTGGGCATGGGCCCCATCGGTATTAATTCCGCCCGCGCCGTGCTGGCCAATCGTGACATGGTGCTGACCGGCCTGGTGGATCTGGATCCGAATAAGGTCGGCAAAACCATCGACCAGATCGAAGGCAAAGGCGCCGCGGCCGGCCCGAAGGTCGTCGGGTCGCTGGCCGAAGCCGCGAAGGCAGGCGCGGACGTCGCGATTCTGACGACGACGTCGTTCTTTCAGAGAATCGCCCCCACGCTTCGCGAATGTATGAAGCTCAAGCTGCATGTCGTCAGCTCGTGCGAAGAGATGAGCTGGCCGGCGTTCCGCAGCGCGGACTTGGCGAAGCAGATCGACGCGGAAGCGAAGGCGGCCAATGTCGCCCTGCTAGGCACCGGCGTAAACCCCGGCTTCGTGATGGATTTCCTACCGGTCGTGCTCTCGTCGATGGTGAACCAGGTGACGAGCGTGAAAGCCACCCGCCGCGTGGATGCCTCGACCCGTCGCCAGCCGCTGCAGGCGAAGGTCGGCGCGACGATGACCAAGGAACATTTTGAAGGCCTCGCCCGCGAAGGAAAGATCGGCCACATGGGCATCGGCGAATCGGTCGCGATGGTCGCGCACGGTCTGGGTCGCACCGCCAAGCCCGAAGACGTGAAGATCACGCTTCAGCCGGTGATGGCGGAGCGCGAGATGCCATCGCTGCTCGGCGCGATCAAACCCGGCCAGGTCTGCGGAATGCACAACATCGCCAAGTGGAGCGGCGAAGGCCTGTCGATCGATCTCGATTTGATCATGGCCGTCGGTTGGAAAGAGCCGCACGACACGATCGAGCTCGGCGGACCCGTTCCGCTCAAGCTCACGATCCCCGGCTCAACGCCCGGCGACAGCGCGACGGTCGCGTCGCTCGTGAACCTGTCCCGCGTGATGCCGCGCACGACGCCGGGCCTCAAGACGATGCTGGACATTCCCGTCGGCGGAGCACAAGGACGAGCGAAATAATCCGGTCGTTGCGAAACTTGTAGGGTCCGCTTTAGCGGACCGGTTATTTCCGTTCGAATCGAGTAACCGGCCCGCTGAAGCGGACCCTACGCATGCGCGGATTTATTTCCGCGCGCCGCGACGCGCGCTGGGTCGTCGTGTTGTGGCGGCGCGAGCTCGCCCTTTCGCAGCGCCATTCACGCCCGCGGCTTTGATCGCTTTGCTGGCGCGATCCGCGTCGCCTGCGTTGTCGAAGCCAATGTACGCGACGAATTTTCCGTTCAGCGTCATCGCGCTCACTCCGCGGATGTTTACGCCCGCATCCGCGATTGCGCGGGTGATCTTCGAACCGAGGCCGGGCTTGTCGGAGCCTTCGATGCGCAAAGTCGCGATGTTGTCGGCGCGGCGGAGGCCTGCACTGCCGGCGGCGTCCTGGGCCTTCTTGCCTTTCGCGCCGGAGACGAACACGTCGCCCGCGCCCGGCCGATCTGGATGTCGTCGTGCGATGACGCAGTCCACAGATGCTCCGGTTCCCGCGATGCGCTCGAGCACATCCGCGAGCGAGCCGGCCTGATCCTGGATATTCCCCGCCCATACTTCAACGGTCGAAATGCTCACGGCCATAACGCCTCCAAATTCCCCCAGAGGAATGAAATGCCCCGCCGCCGCGCGACGAGGTATCGGGCATCTTACTTTTCGAGGCGCGACGAGTGTTGCGCATTTTCGAGAAAAGCGCGCAAGGGATGAAAAACGAGAAATCGCGCGTCGCGGAAATGTTTTCCGCATTTGAATGCAATGGATGCGTAGGTGTTGCGCCGATCGTCCGCAATCGCGCAACAGCGCCGGAGTATGGGAGGAAGGATGTTGAACCGACAAGGCGCCAAGACGCCAAGGAGATGCGAGATGCTGATGCTTCAAAGGCGAAACTGGTTACGAAAGTTGACGGATATTTACCGCCGTTTACCGCCATTGACCATACACGGAGAAATGAAAAACGAACCCACCGCGCGCTAGGAATTGTGTGGCACAGCCGCCCTCGGGTGTGGTCGGTGGGGGCGCAGAAGCACAGCCGAGGGCGGCGGTGCCCCATGGTCTGCG